>NZ_LMIC01000050.1:0-298630 GCF_001428585.1 Duganella sp. Root198D2
GCGCCGATGATAGTGCTGCAACCAGTGTGAAAGTAGGTTATCGTCAGGCTCTTATTAGAAAAGCCCGCTAGGCATGTGCCAGCGGGCTTTTTGCTTTTCCGCGTGTTGCGTTCGAGACAAGCAACACAAATATGTCTCAATTTGTAGAAATTTTGACTCAGCCTTCGGGTCCCGATAGTGTTAGATTCCCTATAACACCCCACCTCATCGGGACATTTGGAGACAGAAATGGAATTTCGCACAAGCTTGATCGCAGCCGCGATCGCCATGGTTGCTGCCAACGCCGGCGCCGCCCCAAACATGATGGCCAGCCCGGTTGCCTTCTCCGCCCAGGAGAAAGCGCGCCTGGTGTCGACCCTGAACGGTGAGCGGGGCAAGTATGGCCTGGATGCCGACCATGGTTACTCCATCGCCAGCCAGCACCCCGGCGAACAGGGGAGGGCAATCAGCCGGGTGAATCACACCTACAAGGGTGTGCGCATTTTTGAATCCGAATCCGTTGTGGTCACCGACCAGGGCGGCAACATCGTCAGTGAATCGGTTGGCGAACGCCGCCAGGGCCTGACGGGCAAGCGCTTCGATGTCAAGCCGTCCATTAGCGGCAAGGAAGCCATTGCCAAGGCCCGCCGCAACATGGTTGCCGCCGGCGCCGAGATCGACCCGCCATCCGCCGAACTGGTCATCTTCCCTATCGTGAAGACCGTGCGTGCCGCCGGCGCCGAGAACAAAGCTGAAGCAGACCTGAATGCCGTCGATGTGCAGGACGTCGTTGCCGGTCATGAGCTGGCCTACGTGGTGAAAACCCGCCACCATGGCGGCTTCTACGACACCATTGTCAGCGCCCGCGACGGCCGCATCCTCGACCAGTGGAGCGCGATGCAGAATGTGGTCGGTACCGGCCACAGCCAGTACAACGGCGACGTGCCTATCAACACCACCCTGTCCGGCGGCGTGTACAAGATGATCGATGGCAGCCGCGGCACCGGCGGGACCTTCGGTGCGATGGCGATCACCAATGCCAACCATGGCACCAGCGCCGGCGCGGTATACAGCAATGCCACCAATGTCTGGGGCGACGGCCAGCAGTACATTGCCGGCGGCAGCACCACCAATGCCAACGGCCAGACCGCTGCGGTGAATGCGCTGTGGGGCCTGATGAATACCTACGACATGCACAAGAATGTGCTGAACTGGTCCTCGCTCGACGGTAACAATACCGCGACCTATATTGCCGTCCACGTCAACACCGCTTACGACAACGCTTACTACTCCGACAGCTGCAAGTGCATGTTCATCGGCGACGGCGGCAGCTACTTCAACAACCTGGGTTCGATCGATGTGATCGGCCACGAAATGGGCCACGGCATCACTGCTGCCACTTCCAACCTGACCTACCGGGGCGAATCCGGCGGCCTGAATGAGTCTTCATCCGACATCTCGGGCGAAGCCGTGGAAGCCTATGCACGCGCCGGCGGCACCGGTACTTCGCTGCCCGTCCCATCGAGCAACGACTGGGTGATGGGCAAGGAAATTGCGAAGAATGGCCAGCCGCTGCGCTGGCTGTACAAGCCAAGCAAGGATGGCAAATCGCCTGATGCATGGAAGTCCACCATCAAGCGCCTGGACGTGCACTACAGCAGCGGTCCGAACAACCGAATGTTCTATTTCCTGGCCATGGGCTCCAGCGCTACCGTGGGCAGTGACACCTATTCGCAATACTTGACCCAACAGCCTAAGGCCATGACCGGTATCGGCATCGACAAGGCCTACCGTATCTGGTTCCGTGCGAACACCACCAAGTTCACCTCGTCGACCAATTACGCAGACGCTCGTTTGAAAGTGCTGGCAGCAGCGCAGGAACTATACGGCGCCAATAGCGCCGAGGCGAAAGCAGTCCAGCGCGCCTATGCTGCCATTAACGTGGGTGCCGACGTGGCAGAATAAGCCGCGCAGCGACGCACAGGAACCGCCAGGACAACCTGGCGGTTTTTTTTGCCCTTCGTGACAATGTGTGATTGTGCATCGGCTAGTTGTTGGCAAAATGCAAGTCATGAATGGAATTTTCACGACGCAGCTTGGATACGCCATGGCTGCCTTGTACGTGCTGCTGGGTGTGGTCTCCACAGGCGTGGGATTGGCGCTTGGCTCGCGTACCAGCCAATTGCGCGACCAGGTGAATGCCTGGTGGTTCATCTTCCCCGTTGTAAGCTGCGGCTTGATCCTGTACCCGGTGGGTGCGCCGCTGCTGGCACTCGTCATTTGCGGCTTGGCTGCGCGGGAGCTTGCGCCTTACTGCGGTCGAGCTGCCGGCCGCTTTCTGGCCGCCGCGGCTGCGAGCCTGTTCGCTGCCGTTATCGCTGGCGCGTACTCGCCTTCTTCCTTGCCTGCGGCGTTTGCACTGGCCAGCGTCGCTGCCGCTGCGTACCTCTGGCATTCACGCAAGCTCGCTGCGCTGCCCTGGCTGCTGTTTGCAGTGACCTGCTTTGGTGTCAGCTTCGTCCCCGCGTTTGTGCACCTGCCGTTCGGGCCGAAGGTGAACCTGTCCTGGCTGTTTTACCTGTTCATCGTGACCGCCTTGAACGACATCGCCCAGTTCACCAGCGGCAAACTGTTCGGCAAGCAGAAAATCGTTCCCCAGATCAGCCCGCAAAAAACCTGGCAAGGCTTGCTGGGCGGAGTTGTGGTTTCCGCCCTGCTGTCGCTGGGCATGGGCGCCTACTTCGGCTTGGGCCAGCCAGCCTGGCTGGCGGCAATCGCCGTGCTGCTGTCGGTTGGCGGCTTTGCCGGCGACGTGATGTTCTCCGCGGCGAAACGCAAGCTAGGCATCAAGGATTTTTCAAACCTGATTCCCGGCCATGGCGGGATGCTGGACCGCGCGGACAGCCTGGTGGTTACGGCCCCCCTGCTGTACCTGTTGCTCAATTATCGATAAGGAAAAAAGAATGAAGATTGAACGGGGCCTGGCCTGGAGCGAGAGCCAGTCCGGATTTGCCGCGGCCGACGGTACGCGCCTGTTCTACCGGAGCTGGATGCCGCTGGCGCCACGCAGCGGAGCGCCGCGCGCATTGGTCTTCCTGCATCGCGGGCATGAGCATTCCGGCCGTATCGGCGCGCTGGTTGAGCAATTCGGCTTCCACGGTGACTGGGCGTTCGCTTACGATGCGCGCGGGCATGGCTACTCGCCGGGCGAACGCGGTTCGGCGCCTAGCTTCGCCACGATGGTGGACGACCTTGATACTTTCGTGCACCACATCTGCAGCAAACATGGCTTCGCGATCGAGGATGTGCTGGTGGTGGCCAACAGCGTGGGTGCCGTGGTGGCTGCGACCTGGCTGCATGACTATGCGCCGCAGGTACGCGGCCTGGTCATGGCTGCCGCCGCCTTTGCGATCAAGCTTTACGTTCCGCTGGCGAAACCGGGCCTGCGTTTCGCACGGCGCTTTAAGCCGGATCTGTTCGTCACCAGCTATATTCGCCCGACCATGCTGACGCATTCGGCAGAGCAGGCTCGCGCCTACGGCGAGGACCCGCTGATCGCCAAGAGCATCTCGGCCCAGATCCTGCTTGAACTTGCCGATACGGCGCAGCGCATCGTGCACGATGCAGCCGCCATCGATACGCCGGTGTTGATGCTGGCGGCGGACCAGGATTACGTGGTGCATGAGGCGCCGCAAAAGCTGTTCTTCGACCGGCTGTCGTCGCCAGTGAAACGCTACGTCAGGCTGCAGCGCTGCCGCCACGCCATCTTCTACGAGGAAGACACTTCCGTCGCGATGCAGGCGAGCCGCGCCTTTATCGATGAATGCTTCGCTTCGAGGCCGGCATCACCGCAGCGTTTCGCGGCAGCTGATCGCCAGGGACAGGGTGCGCAACACTACGCGGCGCTGGTGAACAACCAGACCGGCAATGCGCTGACGCGGGCATGGTTCGGCGTGCAGCGAAACATGCTGAAGGTAATGGGGCCGCTGAGCGACGGTATGAAGATCGGCCTGCGTCACGGTTTTGATTCGGGCGAGTCGCTGGACTATGTGTATCGCAACCAGGCCGGCGGCAAGCTTGGTTTTGGCGGCATGATGGACCGCGGCTACCTGGATGCGGTGGGCTGGCGCGGCATCCGCCTGCGCAAGGTGCAGATGCAGCAGATGCTGGCCGAGCAGATCGCGGCGCACCAGGCCCCGGGCCCGCTGCGCATCCTCGATATTGCCGCAGGTTCCGCGCGATACGTGCTGGAGACCGTCAAGCGTTTCCAGGACCGCGAGATCGAGCTCACGCTGTGCGACTACGAGCAGCACAACCTGGACCAGGCGAAGCGGTTGGCGGAACAGCTGAAGATCAGCGCCCGCATCGAGTACTGTCGCCGCGACGCCTTCGACGCCGACAGCTACAAAGGCCAGGAAGGACGCTACGACATCGCCATTGTTTCCGGCCTGTATGAGCTGTTCAGCGACAACGCGCTGGTGCTGAAATCGCTAGGCGGAGTTTCGGCCAGCCTGCGCGAAGGCGGCAGCTTGCTGTACACCGGCCAGCCGTGGCATCCGCAACTGGACATGATCGCCTACACGCTGAACAACCACCGCGGCGAGCCATGGCGCATGCGTCCGCGCGTGCAGGCCGAGATGGATGGCCTGGTTGCGCTGGCCGGCTGCCGCAAACTGCGTACCAGTATCGGGCTGGAAGGGATTTTTACAGTGTCTCTAGCGGAGAAAGCATCAGCGCCTGGCGCACCCGGTTAAATACCGTCACCAGAGACAGCACCAGGACCGCGGCAAGCAGGGCGTTGTGCCAGAACGGCGCAACGCCTGCCCACTCGAGCAGGCCAAGCAGGCCGAAAGCAAAGGCGCGGTCGCTTTTCCCCATCGGTCCATCGAAGCGGCGAGGGACGCCGATGCTGCTGGCCAGGACACCGGCGAACTCCGCCAGCAGTGCGAGTACGACGACCAGCACCACCAGGTGCGCAGAGACGCCAGCCAGCAGGGCGACCGGCAGATACAGGGCGGCGTCCGATACCTGGTCGCACAACTCGTTGAGCAAGGCGCCCAGGGCGGTCTTGTTGCCGGTCGCATTTGCCAGCATGCCGTCGATGGCGTTGAGCGCCATGCGCAGCAGGAGGAAGAAAGGCAGGCCCAGCCACAGGCCGAGGCACTGCGGTGCCAATGCCAGCGCAGCACCGTAACCCACGGACAGCATCATTGCTGCCAGCGTGACCTGGTTCGGCGTGATGCCGATCCGCGTGAGCAGGTTGAGGAATGGACGCAGCAATTGCTGAAAACGCGGTTTAAGCTGGTAGATCGAGATGCTCATGGCGTGTAAGAGTCAAGGTAGATACGGGCGATAAATCGGCTGCGGCTATAACCCATCGCACAGTGCAGGTAGACCGGGCGGTCCTGCCTGCGCTCCGTGTCGATAGCTGCAAGGATGGCGCGAACCTGCTTGCGGCTGGGCGCCTGCAGGTCCAGTAAGGGGATGTGGCGGTAATGGCCGCGGCGCAGCGCACCGGTTTCACTGAGTTCTGCGCTCAGGTCGATGACGCTGCAGCCAGGCGGCAGTTGCAGCGCCTCGCTGGAGCTCAGGCGGCGGCCTACCCATAAACCGTCGGCCGCCTTCGCGAACGCGGGTTTGCCGCGGTGGCGCCAGCGTACCAGCTGCCATGTTGCGGCGTAGCCGGCAAGGTAGGGCCAGAACAGCAGCCAGATCCAGGCCGGATGCCGGCCTTGCTGTTTGCGCAGGAAGGATGCATTGCGGCGGGCGTACGCCAATGCCACCAGCAGCAGGCTGGCCGCCAGGTAAATCCATGGCCACGCGGGGGCGAACAGGCTGGCTGCCAGCAAGGCCAGTCCGGCCATGATGGCGTAATAGAACGAGAGGCTTTGGCGTGCAGTGGCGCCGGGACGCACCGCACGGCAGGCGATGCCTGAAAGGACGATGCCGCCTGCGATATCGGCAACGGCATGCTGCCAGGTCAGGAGCGTGCTGGCGCCAACCAGCAGCAGCCAGCAGGCCAGCGCAATGCGCCAGGTACGGCTTACGATGGCTGGCCGCAGCGCGAGCCACAGCAGGATGCAGTAGGTTATGTGCAGGGACGGGAACTGGTTGTAGGGACGGTCCGATGCGTCAAGCAAGCCATAGGCTAGCTGGAGCAAGCCGTGCTCTGGCACCATCCTGCCGGCAGGGAAGCGCGCCGGGAGGACAGCGAACACCAGGCCGGCTGCGACGGTGGAGAGCATCAGGCGGCGGCTATAGGCGCGCAGGGAGTCTCCTTTGCGAACCTTGAAGAAGGCCCAGGCCAGCAAGGGGCCGGAGCTGGCATAGGGAATGATCATCCACGGCAGGAACGGAATGGCCTGCTCGAACGGAAGCGCCAGCGTGCGCTGGACCTGCGCCGCTTCGGCAGCAAGGTTCGTGAGCGTGTAGCAAAGCCCGAATAACAGGGCATTGATGATCAGGTGCAGGAGTTGCATTCATGGCATTATGTCACGCGATATGAGTGAAGATCAAAAGTACGAGCGCTGCATGGTGATGGCGGGCGGCGGATTCCGCTTCGGCTATTACCTGGGCATGCACGCAGCGGCGGAAGACAGCGGCATGGCGCCCGACATCATCCTCGCCAGTTGCGGCGGTTCGCTGGCGGCGGCAATCATCCATGCCTTGCCGGATGCCGAGCAGCGCAAGCAGTGGCTCGTCTCGCCCGCGATGTACCGGTTCCTGTGCCGTATGCACGCGGCACCGCATGTGCGTCCGCTGCCGGTACTGGGTGCGGCCTTGCTGCGCGGGCTGTCGCACGGCCGCGCGAAGCGTGTGCCGGACGTGTTCGACGATTACATGTTTGAATTGCCAGGGGAGCTGCCTTTGCCGGCCAGTGCGCAATCGCACACGGCGCTTGCCATCGTAGCGGCCAAGCTGCTGTTTCGCCGCGAGCACACAGGCCAAATGCGGGGAGAACGTCCGCTGTTTGCGGAAGTCGTCCTAGGCCCCGACCGCGCTTGCGGCCTGCTGGAGGGATGGCAGGCGCCGGCCAGTTCACCGGCATGGAGTTGCGGCGCGGTTGCTCCCGGTCTGCTATTGGACAGCACCATGCCGATCGCCGATGCGGTGCGCAGTTCGATCACCGATATGCTGTACTTCGCCTGCCATGCGCATGGCGGCGAACACTATATGGGCGGCGTGATCGACCTGTTCCCGATCGAGATTGCGCATGGACTGGCCAGGCACGTGACGATGGAGGCCAAACCGCCTTTCGGCCAGGTGCTGGCGATTCCTGCCCTGCGCCAGGTGCTCGGTATCGACGGCAACGCGCGCCTGAAGCACGTGCACGCCCAGCATGCCCACGCCTGGGTTGATACCAGCGACATCTCGCGCGCCTTGCGCGGCAGCGGCATGCGCAAGCGCATCGACTGGCTGGGCAACCGTATCAGGCTCGAGATGCCGCACAGCCTTGCCGCATATGCGCAAGACGTGGAAGCGCAATGGCAGTACGGCTACCAGCGCGGCATCGAAGCATATGCCAGGCCTGGGCTGCGCCTGCGGCACGAAACAAGGTTTAACAGAGGAAGTAAATGAGGGTAATGATCATCGGCGGCACCAGCGGCATCGGGCTGGCGCTGGCAAAACACTACGCGCAGCAGGGTGTGCAATTGGCAGTGTGTGGCCGCGACCCCTCTCGGCTGGATGGCAATCCGATCACTGCGCACGCAGGCTTGCGCCGCTATGGTTTCGACATCGGCGACCGCCAGTCGGTATTCGATGCGGTCAGTGATTTTGCGGAAGAAGGACTTGACCTGCTGGTGGTCACTGCCGGCCAGTATGCCGATGCAAATGCGCTGGCGCAGGATCCGATGCGCAGCCTGCCGGTGGTGCGTACCAATGTGTCCGGCCTTTGCCATGCATTCGATGCCGCTGCGCAGGCTATGCTGCCTAATGGGCGCGGCCAGTTGGTGGTGGTGGCGTCGATTGCCGGCTTGCTGCACGAATACCCGAATGGTTCCCTGTACAGCGCGAGCAAGCGCGCAGCGATTGCGATCAGCGATGCCTACCGCAAGGCGCTGGCGCCGCACGGGATCGGCGTAACGGCCGTGGTGCCGGGCTATGTCGATACGCAGAAACTAAGGGATTTGAACGGGGGAAGTGCGCAGCGCAAGCCTTTCCTGCAGACCGAAGAAGAGGCGGTGCGCCGCATCGCACGCGCGATCGCGGAACGAGATGCGCACTGCATTTTCCCCTGGCAGCTGCACGCGATGGTGCGTGTGTTTAACCTGCTGCCAAAGGGATTGCAGCGCTACCGCAGGAAGTAGATCAGTAGCGGTAGGCGGCTTTCAGCATGATTAGGTCGACGCCGCTGTTCGGCCGCTTGATGCCACCGTTGGAGTAGTGCTGCGCCTTCAGGGCGACTTCCCACTTGTTGTCGAACACATAGCCAACGGCGATATGGTCGCCGAACTGGAACGCAGTCGACAGGCCGTCATCGTTGCTGTAATAGGTCTTGGACAGCACGTGCGCGCCGATGCCGCCTTCAACGTAGAAGCCCTTC
Organism: Duganella sp. Root198D2; assembly: GCF_001428585.1. Taxonomy (NCBI): domain Bacteria; kingdom Pseudomonadati; phylum Pseudomonadota; class Betaproteobacteria; order Burkholderiales; family Oxalobacteraceae; genus Duganella; species Duganella sp. Root198D2. Next base: position 8,525 of record NZ_LMIC01000050.1, read on the forward strand.
TTGCTGGTATTCTCATAGCGGATGACCGGGGTAAAGCCGACGTCAAACAGGTTCTCTTTGTCGCCAGGCATGTTGTGCCACTGGCGGGCCTGCCAGAAACCGATGCTGGCGTCCCAGTAACCGGTGACGTGGGTCCCGTTGGAATTGAACCAGGTCCATTCAGGCTTGAAGTCCTGCGTGGCGCCCAGGCGCACCATGCGGATCTTGGAAGCCGAGCCGCCTTCCACGTAGGCGGAATTGATGTCGAAGGCGAAAGCGGATTGCGCTACGAGCGTGGCCGCGGCAGCAGCGAGCAGTTTTTTGATTTGCATATTTTTCTCTCTTGTCCTTGCCGCAGTCTTCAATATTTGCTGCGGCAATGCCGGCAATTTTACTTTCGTTCTGAATTTTTTTCAGGCGACCCCTTAATTGTTAGAATCACTGCAATATTGGCACTTCTGGAGCTTATCGTGGCGCATCCTCTGCGAATCGCATTTCTTGGCATCGGCTTGATGGGTGAGCCTATGGTACACCGCCTGCTGGCAGCAGGTTTCACGGTTACGGTATGGAACCGCACCGCCGGCAAGGCCGGCGTACTGGCTGCCGCCGGCGCCGATCCGGACGACGTGTTGCCGCACGCCGTGGCCGATGCCGCCGTGGTGGTGTCGATGCTGTCTGCCGGCGATGCGGTCGGCGGCGTGATCGAAGCGGCGGCCGATGCGCTGCGTCCCAATACGCTGTGGATTGATATGAGCTCGACGCGCCAGGACGAAGCGCAGGCTTTCCACGCACTGCTGGCGGCGCGCGGGCATCGCTTCATCGATGCGCCGGTATCGGGCGGCGTCGGTGGGGCGCAGGCGGGCACGCTGGCCATCATGGCGGGCGGCAGCGCGGCGGACTTTGAAGCGGCGCGGCCGGTACTGGAAGCGATGGGCAAGCCGAAACTGGTTGGCCCGGCCGGCAGCGGTCAGGTGGCAAAGCTGTGCAACCAGCTGATCGTCGGCGGCACCATCAATATCGTGGCGGAGGCCTTGCTGCTGGCGCAAGCGGCGGGCGCCGATCCGGTGGCGGTACGCGAGGCGATCCGCGGCGGCTTTGCCGAAAGCCGCGTGCTGGAGGTGCACGGCCAGCGCATGCTGGAGCGCAACTTCCTGCCGGGCGGGCAGGTGCTGACGCAGTTGAAGGACCAGCACAATATCCTCGCCGCTGCCGCAGCTGCCGGCGTGGCGCTGCCGGTCACCAGCCTGGTGACCGAGCGCTATGAGTCGATCAAGGATGTTTATCCGCGCGCCGACCATTCGGCCGCGCTGCTGGCGCTGGAGCGGCTGAATGATGGCGTGCGGGTCGGCACGCAGGCCGACAAGCTGCCTTAGGCTTAACGCGCCGGCGGCAATGCCGCTTCTGCCAGCTGCACCCAGAAGCTGGCGCCGATCGGCAGCAGGCGGTCATTGAAATCGTAGCTGGCGTTGTGCAGCACGCAGGGACCGAAGCCATGCCCGCCGTCGCGGTGCTCGCCTTCGCCGTTGCCGATGAAGATGTAGCAGCCCGGCTTCTCCTGCAGGAAGAAAGCGAAGTCCTCGGCGCCCATGGTCGGTTCGACGTTGGCGTCCACCATAGCCTCGCCGACCACCGACTTCATGACGTCCAGCGCGAAGCGGGTTTCCTTGGCGTGGTTCACCAGCGGCGGATAGTTGCGGCGGAAGGTGAACTCCACTTCGGCGTCAAAGGCGGCGGCAATGCCTTGCGCCAGCGACTGCATGCGCCTTTCCACCATGTCCAGTACGTCGGTGGTGAAGGTGCGCACGGTGCCGACCAGCTTCGCATCGTCCGGAATCACGTTGGTGGCGCTGCCGGCGTGGATCTGGGTGATCGACAGCACGGCCGTATCGAGTGGGCTCTTGTTGCGCGTGACGATGGTCTGCCAGGCCTGCGCAATCTGCACCGCGATCATGATCGGGTCGATGCCCTTGTGCGGCTGGGCCGCATGGGCGCCCTTGCCGCGCACGGTCACGTGGAATTCATTGGACGAGGCCATCATCGGGCCTTCGCAGGCGCCCAGCGCGCCCTGCGCCATGCCGGGCCAGTTATGCATGCCGTAGATCGCATCCATCGGGAAGCGCTCGAACAGGCCATCCTTGATCATTGCGCGCGCGCCGGCGCCGCCTTCTTCGGCCGGCTGGAACACCAGGTAGACAGTACCGTCGAAATTGCGGTGTTTGGCCAGGTGATGGGCCGCGCCCAGCAGCATGGCAGTGTGGCCGTCATGGCCGCAAGCGTGCATCTTGCCGGGGTGCCTGGATGCGTGCGCAAAGGTATTGATCTCCTGCATAGGCAGGGCATCCATGTCGGCGCGCAGGCCAATGGCGCGCCCGGACGTGCCGTTCCTGATGACGCCAACCACGCCGGTCTTGCCCAGGCCGCGCTCGAAAGGGATGCCCCATTCGGTCAGCTTGGCGCAAACCACATCGGCGGTACGTTCTTCTTCATAGCAGAGTTCCGGGTGGGCATGCAGGTCGCGTCGGATCTGCTGCAACTCGGACTGAAACGCGATAATCGGGTCGATTAGTTTCATTTTTGTTCTCCATCGGACTTGCCATTCTAGCCTCCCGATGCGATTTTCTGGAATCGTTTACGATACTGTTTTCAGCCGTCGCTAACCCAGATCAAGATGTCATCCACACAAGTCCGCGCCACCTGCCCGCACGATTGCCCCGATACCTGCGCCCTGCTCGTCACCGTTGAGGACGGCGTAGCGACCGAGGTGAAGGGCGATCCGGATCATCCGACCACCGCGGGGGTGCTGTGCACCAAGGTTTCCCGCTATACCGAGCGCACATATTCGCCGGACCGCCTGCTGTACCCGATGCGCCGCGTCGGCAGGAAGGGCGAGGGCAGGTTCGAGCGCATCAGCTGGGAGCAGGCGCTGGACGAGATCGCGGCGCGCCTGCAACCGCTGGCCGCGACCGAGCCGGAGGCCATCCTGCCATACAGCTATGCCGGCACCATGGGGCTGGTGCAGGGCGACTCGATGTCGTCCCGCTTCTTCCACAAGATCGGCGCTTCGCTGCTGGACCGCACCATTTGCGCCACGGCCGGTGCTACCGGCTACAAATACACCGTCGGCGCCTCGATCGGTACCGATATCGAGCAATTCCAGAATGCCAAGCTGCTCATCATCTGGGGCGGCAACCCGATCGCATCCAACCTGCATTTCTGGACCCGTGCCCAGGAAGCCAAGCGCAATGGCGCGAAGCTGATCGCCATCGACCCGTACCGCTCGCTGACGGCCGAGAAATGCCACCAGCACATCGCCGTCCTGCCAGGCACGGACGCGGCGCTGGCGCTGGGCCTGATGCACATCCTGGTGCGCGACGACCTGCTGGACCACGCCTACATCGCCGACTACACGGTCGGCTTCGAGCAGCTGCGCCAGCGCGTGGCAGAATGGACGCCTGAGCGCGTGGCGGCGACCTGCGGCATCACAGTTGCAGAAGTGGAAGGCCTGGCGCGCGAGTATGGCGAAACTGCCAAGCGCGGCGAGCCGGTGGCGATCCGCATGAATTACGGCGTGCAGCGGGTGCATGGCGGCGGCATGGCCGTGCGCAATATTTCTTGTTTGCCAGCCCTGGTGGGCGCCTGGCGCCACGCGGCGGGTGGCGTGCAATTGTCCGCTTCAGGTACCTTCAAGAAGAACCTGGCTGCGCTGCAGCGCCCGGATTTGCTGGCGAAACAGCCGCGCACCATCAATATGACGACCATCGGCGACGACCTGCTCCGTCCGGCCTCGCCGGAGTTCGGGCCGCAGGTCAAGGCGGTCATCGTCTACAACTCCAATCCGCTTGCGGTGGCGCCCGATTCGTCCAGGGTACAGGCCGGCTTTGCGCGCGAAGACCTGTTCACGGTGGTGCTGGAACATTTCCAGACCGATACCGCCGACTACGCCGACATCGTGCTGCCGGCCACCACGCAGCTGGAGCATACCGACGCGCACAGCGCTTACGGCCACCTGTACATGATGGCCAACAACCCGGCCATCGCGCCGATGGGCGAGGCGAAGGCCAATACTGAAATCTTCCGCTTGCTGGCGGCACGCATGGGCTTTGACGATCCATGCTTCCGCGACAGTGATGACGCGCTGGCATCCGTGGCGTTCGTGCAATTTGACTGGGAGTCACTCAAGCAAAAGGGCTGGCAGAAACTGGAAGTTCCTGATGCGCCCTTTGCATGCGGCAATTTCCCCACACCATCAGGAAAATGTGAGTTCTACTCAGAAAGCATGAAGAAGGATGGCCTGGAGCCGTTGCCCGCCTATATCCCAAACTATGAATCTGCAGCATCTTCCCCCGAACTGGCGGCAAAATACCCGCTTGCGATGATATCTCCGCCGGCACGCAACTTCCTCAATTCGACCTTTGTCAACGTGCAAAGCTTGCGGGCGACCGAGGGCGAGCCCCAGCTCGACATCAACCCTGACGATGCGGCAACACGTGGCATCAACCACGGCGATATGGTGCGCATCTTCAACGATCGCGGCTCCTTCGTGTGCAAGGCGCGCGTGACGCCGAAGGCCCGCAAAGGCCTGGTGGTGGGCTTGTCGATCTGGTGGAAGAAGCTGGCAGGCGATGGCAAAAACGCCAATGAGGTGACCAGCCAACGACTGACTGACATGGGTCGTGCACCGACGTTTTACGATACACTGGTTCAAGTCGAGAAAGCCCCCTGAGAATGATTTATGCGCACGTTAGCCCACCTGAAACTGCGTGCCAGATACCTGGCAACGGCGGGTGTGTGCGCCGCCCTCCTGGCCGGTTGTGCGCAATTCAAGTACTACTTCCAGGCTGCCCAGGGCCAGTACGCGCTCTGGTCTGACGCGCGTCCGGTCGATGACTGGATTGGCGATCCAGGCACTGATCCGAACCTCAAAGCCCGTCTTGAAAAGGCCAAGCTGATCCGCAAATTTGCGGTCAAGGAACTTGGCCTGCCCGACAACTCCAGCTACAAGAACTACGCGCCGCTGAACCGGCAATACGTGCTGTGGAATGTGGTCGCCACGCCGGAGCTGTCGCTGCGCCCGGTACAGTGGTGTTTCCCGATTGCCGGCTGTGTCAGCTATCGCGGCTACTATGACAAGGCCGATGCCGAAGCCTATGCGGCGGAGCTGCGCAAGGAGGGCAACGACGTGCAGGTCGGCGGCGTACCGGCTTATTCCACGCTGGGCTGGCTCAGCGATCCATTGCTGTCCACCTTCATCAACCATTCCGATGCCGAGCTGGCGCGCCTGGTCTTCCACGAACTGGCGCACCAGGTGGTGTACGTGCAGGGCGATTCCAAATTCAATGAAGCGTTTGCTTCCGCGGTGGAGGAAGCGGGCGTCAACCATTGGCTTGCGCTGTATGGCAACGACGCCATGCGCGAAGCCTACGCGCGCTACAACGTGCGCCGCCAAGACTTCATGGACTTGCTGGTGAAGCATCGTCAAATGCTGGCGGACAACTATGCCAGCAAAGCCAGCGCCAAGAAGAAGCGCGAGGAAAAGTTGCGCATCTTCGCCGCCCTGCAGGAGAGCTACAAGGTCCTCAAGGCCAATTGGGGTGGCTACAACGGCTACGACCGATTCTTTGCAGAACCATTGAATAATGCCCATTTGGCATCTGTTGCAACCTATAATGATCTGCTGCCAGGCTTCCGTGCTTTACTAGTGAAGGAAAAGGCATTCCCGCAGTTTTATGCTGCGGTGCGGAGCATGAGCAACCTGCCATCCGTGGAACGGCATGACAGACTGCACGAACTGGCGCGCTCAATGGCGCAAGCCACTGAGACTACGACGGCCGCCGCTGCCAAGGAACCGGGCGCCGTCAATTGACGCTGTATCTATGCTGCTTTGCAGCACGGAGGCCCGCTAGAGGACGAGTTCCAAACCCCGAAAATAGCTTGCCCTGTGTCATGCTGCACGATAGCATCTAGAGTGCGGGAAAGCACGGCCGTTCTATTTTCGCAAATAAAAATATATAAAACTGAGACAAAGAGGCACAGGATGGAAAAAATCTGGTTGAAGTCGTATCCTCCCGGCGTACCAAGTGAAATCGACGCTACGCAATACCGCTCCCTGGTTCACCTGCTTGAAGAATCGTTCCAGAAGTACGCGTCGCGCAATGCCTTCGTGTGCATGGACAAATTCATCACCTATGCCGATCTGGACCAGCACTCCAAGCGCCTTGGCGCCTGGCTGCAAAGCCGCGGCATGAAGAAGGGCGCGCGCGTAGCTGTCATGATGCCGAACGTGCTGCAATACCCGATTGCCATCGCCGCCATCCTGCGTGCCGGCTACACCGTCGTCAACGTCAATCCGCTGTACACCCCGCGCGAGCTGGAGCACCAGCTCAACGACTCCGGCGCGGAAGCCATTATCATCCTCGAGAATTTCGCGACTACCCTGGAGCAGGTGCTGCCGCGCACCCAGGTCAAGCACATCATCGTCGCCAATATGGGCGAGATGCTGGGCGGCCTGAAAGGCCATATCGTCAACTTCGTGGTGCGCAACGTGAAGAAGCTGGTGCCGCCGTTCTCGCTGCCGAACGCCGTGCGCTTCAAGGACGCGCTGGGCCATGCCCGCAGCATGAAGCTGACCCCGGTCGAATTGCGCCATGAAGACGTGGCCTTCCTGCAGTACACCGGCGGTACCACCGGCGTGTCGAAGGGCGCGACCCTGACCCACCGCAACATCATCGCCAACCTGCTGCAGATGCAGGCCTGGTCGGCGCCGAAGCTGGCCGACCTGCCGCCGGAAGAACGCACCATCATTTGCGCGCTGCCGCTGTACCACATCTTCGCGCTGACCGTGTGCGCCATGTGGGGTATCCGCGAGGGCGGCCTGAATGTGCTGATCCCGAACCCGCGCGATATCGGCGGCTTTATCAAGGAGCTGGCCAAGTACCGCTTCAATATGCTGCCGGCCGTGAACACGCTGTACAACGCGCTGCTGAACCATCCTGATTTCACCAAGCTGGACTTTTCCGGCCTGAAGGTCGCCAACGGCGGCGGCATGGCGGTACAGAAGGCCGTGGCCGACAAATGGCTGGCTGCAACCGGCGTCACCATCGTGGAAGGCTACGGCTTGTCCGAGACCGCACCGGTGGCCACCGCCAACCGTTTCGACAGTACTGATTTCTCCGGCATGATCGGCTTGCCGATTCCTTCCACCGAAGTGACGATCCTGGACGATGCCGGCAACGAAGTGGCGCTGGGCAGCCCGGGTGAAATCGCCATTCGCGGTCCGCAGGTGATGGCCGGCTACTGGAACCGTCCGGAGGAAACCGCCAAGGTCATGACGGCCGACGGCTTCTTCAAATCCGGCGACGTGGGCGTGATGGACGAACGCGGCTACGTCAAGATCGTGGATCGCAAAAAGGACATGATCCTGGTCTCCGGTTTCAATGTCTATCCGAATGAAATCGAAGACGTGGTGGCAGCGCATCCGGGCGTGCTGGAATGCGCCTGCATCGGCGTGCCGGACGAGCATTCCGGCGAAGCGGTAAAAGTGTTCGTGGTGAAGAAGGACCCGAACCTGACCGTCGAAGCGCTGATGGAGCACTGCAAGCAAAACCTGACCGGCTACAAGAAGCCGAAATATATCGAGTTCCGCACGGAGCTTCCGAAGACGAACGTTGGCAAGATCCTGCGCCGCATGCTGCGCGACGAGAAGCCTGCCGACGACAAGAAGGCCGCATAAGCGGCAAGGCACACGAAAGGCAATACGATGGAAAAAATCTGGCTGAAGTCTTATCCCGAAGGCGTTCCTGCGGAGATCGATATTTCGCAGTACCGCTCCGTGACCCACCTGATGGAGGAGTCGTTCCAGAAGTACGCAAGCCGCAACGCTTACGTCTGCATGGACAAGTTCCTGACCTACTCCGAGGTGGACCAGCTGTCGAAGCAGTTCGGTGCCTGGCTGCAGTCCAAGGGCCTGAAGCCGGGTGCGCGCGTCGCCATCATGCTGCCTAACGTATTGCAATACCCGGTCGCGCTGGCGGGCATCATCCGTGCCGGTTATGTGGTGGTGAACGTCAATCCGCTGTACACCCCGCGCGAGCTGCAGCACCAGCTGAACGACTCCGGCGCGGAAGCCGTGATCGTGCTGGAAAACTTTGCCACCACCGTGCAGCAAGTCGTGGCGTCGACTCCGGTCAAGCATGTGATCGTGGCGTCGATGGGCGACCTGCTGGGCGGCCTGAAAGGCATGATCGTCAACTTCGTGGTGCGCAATGTGAAGAAGATGGTGCCGGCCTGGAATATCCCTGGCCACGTCACCTTCAAGCAGGTGCTGTCCGAAGGTTCGCGCCTGACGCTCAAGCCGGCCGACCAGAAGCCAGGCGACATCGCCTTCCTGCAGTACACCGGCGGCACCACCGGCGTGTCCAAGGGCGCAGTCCTGCTGCACAGTAACGTGGTGGCCAACATGCTGCAGAACGAAGCCTGGCTGCAGATGGCGCCGAGCGACAAGCAGATGGTCTTCGTTGCCGCGCTGCCGCTGTACCACATCTACTCGCTGACCATTTCCTGCTTCATGGGCTGGAAGCTGGGCGGCATGAATATCCTGATCCCGAACCCGCGCGATATCCCGGGCTTCGTGAAAGAGCTGGGCAAATACCCGGTGACCGTGTTCCCGGCCGTGAATACGCTGTACAACGCGCTGCTGAACAACCCGGACTTCAACAAGCTGGATTTCTCGAGCTACAAGATCTGCAACGGCGGCGGCATGGCTGTGCAGCAGTCGGTGGCTGACCGCTGGCTCAAAGTGACCGGCACCCCGATCATCGAAGGCTACGGCCTGTCCGAGACTTCGCCGGTGGCGACTGCCAACCGCGTCGACATCAAGGAATTCACCGGCACCATCGGCGTACCGATCCCTTCCACCGACCTGGCGATCCTGGACGACGACGGCAAGGAAGTGCCGCTCGGCTCCGCCGGCGAGATTGCAATCCGCGGCCCGCAGGTGATGGCCGGCTACTGGAACCGTCCCGACGAAACCGCGAAGTCGATCACCGCTGACGGCTTCTTCAAGACCGGCGACGTTGGCATCATGGACGAGAAAGGCTTCGTGCGCATCGTCGACCGCAAGAAGGACATGATCCTGGTGTCGGGCTTCAATGTGTACCCGAACGAAGTGGAAGGCGTGGTTGCCGCCCACCCGGGCGTTCTCGAAGTGGCTTGCGTTGGCGTACCCGATGCGAACTCCGGCGAAGCGGTGAAATTGTTCATTGTCCGCAAGGACCCGAACCTGACCGCGGAAGCGCTGCTCGAGTTCTGCAAACACGAGTTGACCGCCTACAAGAAGCCGAAGTACATTGAGTTCCGGGACGAACTGCCGAAGACCAATGTCGGCAAGATCCTGCGCCGCCAACTGCGCGACGAGAAGAAAGCAGCATAAGCCGGCAGGTTTGACCTGGCGCAGAGTATGGCTCCGGGCCGGCTGTAGAGTGGAACGCACCACCTGAGCCGCCTCCGGAGACCATATGGGCCTTCTTTACAACTTTGCACTCACCCTCAGTACCGAAGGCCGCCGCGCACTACGACAGCGCGCAGGCCTGCGCGGCTACTACGAAGTTTCCCGTCCCGACATGACGCCGGACCAGGTCGAAGCCGCTTTCGACCTGTCGGTGCGCAGCGCAGAACGCGCAGTACAGCGCCAGGTCAGCCACCATCCCCTCACGCAGGCGCAGTTCGATGCGCTGGTCAGCTATACACATAATCTTGGCGCCGGCGGTGCAATGCTGGTGCTGCGCCGTATCGATTGCGGCGACCTCGATGGCGCGGCCGATGCCATGCTGCGCAATATCAGCGCGCCCGTCGCGGGACGCCTGGTGCCGCACGCCGGGCTGGCTGCGCGGCGCAAGGAAGAAAGCGCGCCTTTCCGCGCTTAACTGTCCCGGCGCGAGCCGGGCTTGCCGTCGGCTACCGAGAAGGCGGCCAGCGTGGACAAGCCGCTGTCCCCATCGCGCACATCATCGAGTCCCTGGAAAGCGACGGCGGCCCGCTCGGGGCGCAAGTCCAGCAGCATGAAACCGCGTTTGTCGCTGCGCCCGAAATGCAGGTCATGGTTCATGTCGACATATTGCTGCGTGCGCGCCTGCGGGCGCGAACCGGACGTGACGGAGGTGCCGCAGAATTCCGTCGCCACCACCGGGTTGCCGGTGCCAGCTGGGCGCGTGGGATCGCGCCGCAAATCGGCGGCGAAGAACGTGTGCACGTCTCCGGACAGCACCAGCGGATTGCGCGCACTGCGCACGGCATCCAGCAGGCGGGCGCGCGCCGCGGCATAACCGTCCCAGCCATCGGTCCAGAAACGGCCATCCTTGTCGCTGGCCAGGGGCAGCTGCGACATCTGCGCCATCAGCGTCTGTTGCGCCAGGATGTTCCAGCGCGCCTTCGATTCCTTGAGTCCGTGCGCCAGCCACTGTTCCTGTTCGCTGCCCAGCATGGTGCGGCGGCGGTCTGCCAGCGCAGGGCAGGAGCGGCGATACACCGAACTGGAACCGCCGCGTCCCGCCGGCTGGCAAGCGTGCGTTGAACGGTGTTGGCGTGTGTCGAGAACGTGGAAGCGCGCCAGTTGGCCCCAGTCGTAGCGCTGGTACATGCGCTGGGAGCGCAGCGGCTGGTGTTCGAAGTAGGCCTGGTAGGCTGCAGCGCGTCGTTGCATGAAGGCAGGCGACAGCAATTCATCGCGCGTCGGGCTGTAGTCGTTGGCCACCTCGTGATCGTCCCAGGTCAGCAGCCAAGGCGCCGCATGGTGTGCTGCCTGCAGGTCGGGGTCGCTCTTGTACTGTGCATAACGTGCGCGGTACTGCTCCAGGTTGAAACTCTCGTTGCGGCGCAGCGCCGAGGCGGGATGCAGCAGGCTGTATGGGCCCCATTCGTAGATGTAGTCGCCGAGGAAGGCCACCAGGTCGGGCGCGGCCTGGGCAATGTGGCGGTGGGCGGCGTAATGGCCGAACTCCCAATGCTGGCAGGAGGCGACGGCCAGCCTCAATGCAGCCGGCATGCTGCCGGGCGCCGGTGCGGTGCGCGTGCGGCCAACGGGGCTGACCGCATCGCCCAGCATGAAGCGGTACCAGTACCAGCGGTCCGGCTGCAGGCCGCGCACGTCGACGTTGACGCTGTGCGCGAGATTCGGCGCCGCAACTGCCGTGCCTTTTGCTGCGAGACGGGTGAAGGCTTCGTCGTGCGCAACCTCCCAGCGCACTTGCTGCGCGAGGGGCGGCATGGAAGCCGCGTTCAGCGGATCAGGCAGGAGCCGGGTCCAGAGGATGACCGAATCGGGGAGCGGGGCGCCGGACGCAACGCCCAGCGTGAAGGGATAGCTGCCGTTGGCGGCGCTGCGCGCTTGCGCGGGGAGAAAGGGCGCCATGGCCGACAGGGCGGCCACGCGTGCCGCGGCCTGGAGCAGGAGCCGGCGCCCTTGCTGCATGGGATTACAGCAGCGTTTCTATCGGCGGTACCGGGCGCGGCTTGCGGTCAGGGCCGGTTGCGACATAGGTCAGCGTCGCTTCGGTGACCTTGACGATATTGGCCTGCAGGCGGTTGCGTTCCGCGTAGACTTCCACGTTGACGGTGATCGACGTGTTGCCGACCTTGACGATGTCGGCGTAAAAGGTCAGCAGGTCGCCGACGAAGACCGGGTGCTTGAACAGGAAAGAGTTCACGGCGATGGTGGCGACGCGGCCGTTGGCGCGGCGGGTGGCGGGCAGGGAGCCCGCAATGTCGACCTGGGCCATGATCCAGCCGCCGAAAACGTCGCCATACACATTGGCGTCGGACGGCGAGGGCATCACGCGCAGTTCAGGCATTTTTCCAGGGGGGAGGCCGCGGGAGGTTTGTTCTTGGGAGGTCATCGCAAATTCTCATGAAGGACTACAATTGATGGGATTTTAAACCAGCCAGTCCACGCACGTATGCGACGATATTCGAATACTCCGCCCCCACCTCCCGGCCAGCAGCGCGGCGACATTGCTACTCTGAAAACATTGCTGCCCTATCTTTGGGTCTACAAATGGCGCGTGCTGGCAGCCTTGCTGGCGCTGGTCGGCGCCAAGGCCGCCAACGTTGGCGTGCCTGTCGTGCTGAAGCAGCTGGTCGACGCCATGACGGTGAAGCCGGGCGATCCGCGCGCGCTGCTGGTGCTGCCCCTCGCAACGCTGGTGGCATATGGCCTGCTGCGCCTGTCGACCACCATGTTCACAGAGTTGCGCGAATTCCTGTTTGCGCGCGTGACGCAACGCGCCGTGCGCACCATTGCGCTCAAAGTATTCCGCCACCTGCATTCGCTGTCGCTGCGCTTCCACCTGAATCGCCAGACCGGCGGCATGACGCGCGATATCGAGCGCGGCACGCGCGGCGTCAGCTCACTGATTTCCTATACGCTGTTCAACATCCTGCCGACCCTGGTCGAGATCACGCTGGTGCTGGGCTACCTGGTCACGCATTACGACATCTGGTTCTCGGTCATCACCTTCTCGGCGCTGACGATCTATATCACCTTCACCATCGTGGTGACGAACTGGCGCACGCACTTCCGGCGCACCATGAACGACCTCGATTCGAAGGCCAACACCAAGGCTATCGACTCGCTGCTGAACTACGAAACCGTGAAGTACTTCGGCAACGAGGACTACGAAGCCAATCGCTACGACGAGGGCCTGCAGCGCTACGAGAAGGCGGCGGTCAAATCGCAAACCTCGCTGTCGCTGCTGAATACCGGCCAGTCGGCCATCATCGCGATTGCAGTGACGCTGATCTTGTGGCGCGCGACGCAAGGTGTCATCGACGGCACCATGACGCTGGGCGACCTGGTGCTGGTGAACGCCTTCATGATCCAGCTCTATATCCCGCTCAACTTCCTCGGTGTGATCTACCGCGAGATCAAGCAAAGCCTGGCCGATATGGAGCGCCTGTTCTCGCTGCTGAGCGAGAATCGCGAAGTCGATGACGCGACGCACGCCAAACCGCTGCAGCCGCAAGGCGCGGAAGTACGCTTCAACCACGTTGACTTCAACTACGACCCCAAGCGCCAGATCCTGTTCGACGTCGACTTCACCATCCCGGCCGGCACCACCACGGCCGTGGTAGGCCACAGCGGTTCGGGCAAGTCGACGCTATCGCGCCTGCTGTACCGCTTCTATGAGGTGAATAGCGGCAGCATCACGATCGATGGCCAGGACCTGCGCGATATCACTCAACACTCCCTGCGCCATGCGATCGGCATCGTGCCGCAGGATACGGTACTGTTCAACGACACTATCGAATACAACATCGCCTACGGCCGCCCCGGCGCCAGCAAGGACGAGATCATCGCCGCCGCACGCGCGGCCTCGATCCACGACTTCATCGCCAGCCTGCCCGATGGCTACGAGACCATGGTCGGCGAGCGCGGCCTCAAGTTGTCCGGCGGCGAAAAGCAGCGCGTGGCAATTGCCCGCACGCTGTTGAAGGATCCCGCCATCCTGATCTTCGACGAAGCCACTTCCGCGCTGGACTCCAAGGCCGAACAGGCGATCCAGGCCCAGTTGAAGGAGATTGCGAAGAACCGCACCACGATGGTGATCGCGCACCGCCTGTCGACCATCGCCGACGCCCAGCAGATCCTGGTGCTCGACCACGGCAGGATTGTGGAGCGCGGCACCCACGCAGCCCTGCTGGCGCGCGAAGGCCTGTACGCCCAGATGTGGCAGCGCCAGCAAGCGCGCGGCGAGCAGGAACAGACTTCGCCGGCCACCGGCGAATTGGTCAACTGACAGGAGGACGGGGATGGCGGTGAAGAAGGTTCTGGCAATTTCCCTTGCGGCAATCGGTGTGCTGGCAGTGGCCGTCGGCGTCAATACAGCGCGCAGCGGCAGCAAACAGCTGACGGTGGACAAAGCGCCGGCCCTGGCGATCGACGAAGCCGCAGCGGCGCAGCGCCTGGGGGAATCACTTCGCTTCGTGACCATCTCCGACTATAAGGATGCCGACGCCAACGGCGCCGAATTCGACAAGCTGCACGCCCACCTGCAAGCCAGCTTCCCCCGCCTGCACGCCACGCTGAAACGCGAGAACGTCAACGGCAAGGCCCTGCTCTACACCTGGCAGGGCAGCGACGCCGGCGCCGCACCAGTGATGTGGATGGCGCACCAGGATGTAGTTCCTATCGCCCCCGGTACGGAAAAGAACTGGGAGCAGCTGCCGTTCGGCGGCATGGTGCGCGATGGCTTCATCTGGGGCCGAGGCTCGTGGGACGACAAGGGCAATCTCTACGCCCAGATGGAAGCCGTTGAAATGCTGCTGGCCGCCGGCTTCAAGCCGCGCCGCACCGTCTACCTGGCTTACGGCGCTGATGAAGAAGTCGGCGGCAAGCGCGGCGCCGCAAAGATCGCCGAGCTGCTCAAGTCGCGCGGCGTCAAACTCGATTACGTGCTGGATGAAGGCCTGATGATCGTGCACGGCATGGTGCCGGGGCTGCAGCCCGGTGCCGCCATGGTTGGCGTAGCGGAGAAGGGCTACGCCAGCTACAAGCTGGAACTGGAGACTGCGCCAGGCCATTCCTCGATGCCGCCGCAGGACACTGCCATCGGCATGATGAGCAAAGCCCTCGTTGCGCTGGAAGCCAATCCGATGCCGGTGCGCATGGCTGGCCTGCCGCAGCAAAGCTTCGAGATGATGGCGCCGGAAATGACCGGCATGAACCGCGTGGCGCTGTCGAACTTCTGGCTGTTCAAGCCGATGCTGGAGCGGATGCTGACCAAGACGCCAAGTGTGAATGCGCTGGTGCGCACTACCACCGCGCTGACCATCGTCAACGCCGGCGTAAAGGATAACGTGTTGCCGGGGACCGCCAGTGCCACCGTCAACTTCCGCCTGCTGCCGGGCGACAAGCTGGCCGGCGTCGAGCAGCATATGCACCAGGTGATCGGCAACGACAAGATCCGCATCAGCCCCGACGGCGACTTCAACACTGAAGCCTCGCGCGTGGCACGCCTGGACAGCGCGGCCTTTACGGCGGTGAACCGTACCATCCGCCAGGTATTCCCCGACGTCGTGGTCGCGCCCGGCCTGATGATCGGCGCCACCGACTCGCGCTACTTCGACGGCATGAGCGACAGCGTACTGAAATTCGGCCCCGTGCGCGCCCACCCGGAAGACCTGCCGCGCTTCCACGGCACCAACGAACGCATGTCGGTGAAAGGCTACGCGGACATGATCCGCTTCTACCATCAACTGCTGAAGAACAGTGCATAAAGAAAGTCGGGGTCAGGTCCGGCAATCGGACATTTCGCTCTGCGAAATGTCCGATTGCCGGACCTGACCCCGACTTTTATGTTGGAGGCTGGCTGTTTAAGGCAGCGGGCGGTCCGACAGTTCGCGGTCGTCGGTGCTGGTCAACTCGCCTTCCCACTTCGCTACGACGGCGGTGGCAATCGAGTTGCCGATCACGTTGGTGGCGGAACGCGCCATGTCCAGGAAGTGGTCGATGCCCAGCAGCAGGACCAGGCCAGCTTCAGGAATCTTGAACTGCGTCAGCGTCGCGGCGATCACCACCAGCGATGCGCGCGGTACGCCGGCCATGCCCTTGGAGGTCAGCATCAGCACGGTCATCATCGTGATCTGGGTGCCCAGGTCCATATTGATGCCGTAAGCCTGCGCGATGAACACCGTCGCGAAGGTGCAGTACATCATCGAGCCATCCAGGTTGAACGAGTAGCCGATCGGCAGCACGAAGGCCGCAATGCGGTTACGCACGCCAAAGCGCTCCAGGCCTTCCAGCGTTTTCGGGAACGCGGCCTCGGAGGACGCGGTGGAGAAGGCCAGCAGGGTTGGCTCTTTGACTTCCGACAGCAGCTTCAGCACGCGCTTGCCCAGGAACAGGAAGCCGGCGAAGATCAGGATCGCCCACAGCACGCCGATGGACAGATAGAACTCCGCCATGAACACGCCGTAAGTTTGCAGCACGCCCACGCCGCTCTTGGCGATGGTGCCGGCAACCGCCGCGAAGACGGCGAACGGGGCGAATTGCATCACATAGCCGGTTACCTTCAGCATGATGTGTGCCACGCCGTCGACTGCCTCGATCAGCGGTTCCGCCTTCTTGCCCACGGCAGCAGCCGCGGTACCGAAGAACAGCGAGAACACCACGATCTGCAGGATCTCGTTCTTGGCCATGCCGTCGATGATCGAGGAAGGCACCAGGTGGGTGATGAATTCTTTCAGCGACAGGCTGGATGTCTGCAGCGTAGCAGCAGCGGCGGCACCGTCAGTCGGGATGTGGCCCAGCAGCGCATCGCCCGGACGGAAGATGTTCACCATGATCAGGCCCAGCGTCAGCGACAGTACCGATGCGATGAAGAACCAGCCAAGTGTTTTGATACCGACGCGGCCAACTTCCCGCGTGTCGCCCATTTTGGCAATGCCGACCATCAGGGTCGAGAACACCAGCGGCGCGATGATCATTTTGATCAGGCGCAGGAACAGGGTGGTAATGAGGGTCATGTAGTCCGCGAAACTGGCTGCTTGTGGCGCCGTTTGCGAAACATTGATGGCGTAGCCGGTGAGGATACCCAACGCCAGGCCGACGAGGATGTAGGTGGTCAGGCGGTTTTTGTTGGCCATAAGCAAGATTCCTGAAGTAGGGCGGATTTGCCGTTAGAATGAATAGCGCTTTGATGAGCTATTAAGCAAGTCCCGAAGTATCCTTGCGGTTCTAGGCCACTGTCAAGCAAGAATAAAACTGCTGAAACCCGAAAAAGATGATCGCAATTAAAGACTTAAGTAAATGGTTTGGCAACTTTCAGGTGCTTACGGAGTGCAGCACCGAGGTGGCCAAAGGCGACGTCATGGTGATCTGCGGCCCGTCCGGCTCGGGCAAATCGACGCTGATCAAGACAGTTAACGGGCTGGAACCATTCCAGAAGGGCGAAATTATTGTCGATGGAACATCCGTCGGCGCTAAAGGTACGGATTTGCCGGCCTTGCGCGCCCGAATTGGCATGGTTTTCCAGAATTTCGAGCTGTTTCCCCACCTGTCGGTGCGTGAAAACCTGACCCTGGGCCAGGTCAAGGTGCTGGGCCGTTCGCAGGACGAAGCCAACGGCAAGGGCCTGAAGTACCTCGACCGGGTCGGCCTGCTGGCGCACCAGGACAAATTCCCGAACCAGCTCTCGGGCGGACAGCAGCAGCGCGTAGCCATCGCCCGCGCCCTGGCAATGGACCCGATTGCCATGCTGTTCGACGAGCCGACGTCCGCCCTGGACCCGGAAATGATCAATGAAGTGCTGGATGTGATGGTTGGCCTGGCGCAGGATGGCATGACCATGATGGTGGTGACCCACGAAATGGGTTTTGCCCGCAAGGTGGCCAACCGCGTGGTCTTCATGGACAAAGGCCGCATCCTGGAAGACTGCAGCAAGGACGAATTCTTCGGCGCGCCCCGTTCCGAGCGCGCACGGGACTTTTTAGCGCGTATCATCCACTAACAGGGCGGGTCATCGTCCCCGCCAGCGGAGGACACCATGACCTTTCTGCGCCTGCTTCCCCTTCTTTGCCTGGCTGCTGCGGCCAGCGCTCAGGAACCCACCGGCACGCTGGCCAAGATCAAACGCACCGGCCAGGTGGTGCTGGGCGTACGCGACGGTTCCATTCCATTCTCTTATCTTGATGACAAACAGCAGTACCAGGGCTACTCGGTAGACCTGTGCCTGAAAGTCGTCGAGCACCTGAAAACGCAGCTCGCGCTGCCGGGGCTGAAGGTGGCCTACAACCCGGTCACGTCCGCCAACCGCATCCCGCTGATGGCCAACGGCACCATCGACCTCGAATGCGGCTCGACCACCAATAATGCGGAGCGCCAGCAGCAGGTGGCGTTCGCGCCGACCATGTTCGTGATCTCCAGCCGGTTGCTGGCCAAGAAGTCTGCCAATATCCAGACGCTGGAAGACATGAAGGGCAGGGTGCTGGTGGCCACTGCAGGCACCACGACGCTGAAGCAGATGACGATCATGAATAATGAGCGCAAGCTCGGTATGAAGATCCTGATCGGCAAAGACCATCCGGAATCCTTCCTGATGCTGGAGACCGGACGGGCCGAAGCGGAAGCCAATGACGATATCCTGCTCGCGGCGCAGGTGGCCACCTCGAAGGCGCCGGTAGATTTCGCTGTCAGCAAGGAAGCAATGTCGGTTGAACCTTACGGCATCATGATGCGCAAGAACGATATGCCGTTCAAGAAGTCGGTCGACGAGGCCTTGCGCAAGGTTTACCAGTCCGACGAAATCCAGCGCATCTACAAAAAATGGTTCTTGAGCCCGATCCCGCCGCGCGGCGTGAACCTGAACTTCCCCATGCCGGCCACACTGAAGGCAGTGCTGGCCAAGCCGACCGATTCGCCGGATCCCGCTGCATACAGATAGCATGCACTACAACTGGAACTGGCACATCTTCTGGGAACTGTCCCCGGACGGTGTGCACAGTTATTGGGACACGCTATGGTCGGGCCTGGCATGGACGCTGGCGACCTCGCTCGCGGGCTGGGTGATCGCGCTGGTGCTGGGCGTGGTGGTCGGCACGCTGCGCACAGCGCCCAATCGCTGGTTGCGCCGCTTTGCCGTCTGCTGGGTCGAAGTGTTCCGCAACATCCCACTGCTGGTGCAGATGTTCCTGTGGTTTTTCGTACTGCCCGAGCTGCTGCCGCGCGTTGCGGGCGACTGGCTCAAGGCGCTGCCCAATGCGCCTTTCGTTACGGCGGTCCTGTGCCTGGGTTTCTTCACCTCCGCGCGCGTTGCGGTGCAGGTGGCGGCAGGCATCAACGCCCTCGCCGGCGGCCAGCGGCTGGCGGCGCTGGCACTGGGACTATCGCGCGTGCAGGCCTACGAATACGTATTGCTGCCGCTTGGACTACGCATCGTGCTGCCGCCCCTGGCCAGCGAATTCCTCAACATCATCAAGAACAGCTCTGTCGCGCTGACGATCGGCTTGATGGAACTGACCGCCAGCGCACGCTCGATGCAGGAGTTCTCCTTCCAGTTCTTTGAGGCGTTTGCGGCCGCCACCGCGATCTACGTGGTCGCCAACATCATCGTTGTCGCCGGCATGACGCTGCTCGAGCGGCGCCTCGCGCTGCCTGGTACTTTGGGCGCTGAAGTACGGAGGGCTGCGTGATGTTTGCGAACTTTGACTTCAGCGTGATCGCCAGTTCCTGGGTCTACCTGTTCCAGGTTGGCATGGTCTTTACGCTCAAGCTGACGGTGCTGGCCATGCTGGGAGGTGTGGCGCTGGGTACTTTGCTGGCAATGGCGCGCCTGTCGTCGCTGCGCTTTTTGCGGCTGGCCGCCGCGGGCTACGTGAACCTGGTGCGCGCGGTGCCGCTGGTGCTGGTGATCTTCTGGTTCTACTTCCTGGTGCCCTATATCGCCGCGTGGATGATCGGCGCTTCCGAGCCGGTCAAGGTCGGCACGTTCGTGTCTGCGCTGGTCACGTTCACCTTGTTCCAGGCTGCCTACTACTGCGAGATCATGCGCGGCGGCATACAGGCGATCCCGAAAGGACAGGTCCACGCAGCGCAGGCGCTGGGCATGAACTACTGGCAGACCATGTCGCGGATCGTGCTGCCGCAGGCATTCCGCAATATGCTGCCGGTGCTGCTGACGCAGACGATTGTGCTGTTCCAGGATGTGTCGCTGGTGTACGTGCTGTCCGTTCCCGACTTCGTGGGCGCCGCCAGCAAGATCGCCCAGCGCGATGGGCGGCTGGTTGAGATGTACGTCTTTGTGGCGCTGGTGTATTTCATCCTGTGCACGCTCTTGTCCTGGCTGGTGCGCCGTATGCAGCGGCGCATCGCGATCATTTACTGATCCCTCGAAAGTCAGGACGACTAAACTTTCGGTTGGCGCCGTGCAGGCGCTGCAAGCGTCAGTGGTCAACGGCCCGCGTTGCCTTGGCAAACTGGGGCGCTATGGCGCCGCACCGCCGCCAGCTGGATGCGGTGCTGGAAGCCGCGCGCCGTTACGCCGAGGAGCATCCGGCACCGCCTGACGCCTAAGCAGGACCGCGCCAGGCTTTCTCGATCTTGGCGACGTCGATCTTCTTCATGTCCATCATCGCATCGAAAGCCCGCTTGGCCGCCGCCCGGTCCGGATCGGCCATCGCCTCCATCAGGACGCGCGGCGTAATCTGCCAGGACAGGCCCCAACGGTCCTTGCACCAGCCGCATTCGCTCTCCTGGCCGCCATTGCTGGTGATGGCGTTCCACAGGCGGTCGGTTTCCGCCTGGTCCTCAGTCAGGACCTGGAAGGAGAAGGCTTCGCTGTGCTTGAAGTGGGGGCCGCCATTCAGGCCAATGCAGGGAATGCCGGCAACAGTGAATTCGACCACCAGGGGATCGCCTTGCTTGCCGTCGGGGTAATCACCCGGTGCCCGGGTAATTGCGCCTACTGAGCTGTCGGGGAAGGTTTTTGCGTAAAACGTCGCGGCATCCAATGCGTCGCCGTCGTACCAAAGGCAGACTGTATTTTTGCTAGCCATCGCTTGCCTCCTCAAAGGATTGCAGGGGAACTGCCAATATCGCACATTCTCGCGGCAGGCGCGATTCAACAGGTAAAATGACGGGATTCGCATATTGAAAGCCAGCAGCCATGAGTGACTTCGAGATCCCGCACAGCATCACCATCACCCGCCCAGACGATTGGCACCTGCACCTGCGCGATGGCGCCACCATGGCGAGCGTCCTGCCGGACACCGCGCGCCAGTTTGGCCGTGCGATCGTGATGCCAAATTTGAAACCTCCTGTCACCACCGTGGCGCAGGCCTCCGCCTACCGTGACCGCATCCTGGCTGCCCTGCCGCAAGGCATGGACTTCGAGCCGCTGATGACGCTCTACCTGACCGACAACACCTCGCCGGACGAAATCATCCGCGCCGCCGACAGCGGCTTTGTGCACGCGGTCAAGCTGTACCCGGCCGGCGCCACCACCAATTCCGATGCCGGCGTGACCGACCTGGCCAAGTGCTACAAGGTGCTGGAAACCATGCAGGAAGTCGGCATGCCTTTCCTGGTGCACGGCGAAGTGACCGACCAGGACATCGATCTGTTCGACCGCGAAGCGGTGTTCATCGAGCGCGTGATGCGCCCGCTGCGCAAGGACCTGCCCGCGCTGAACATCGTGTTCGAGCACATCACCACCAAGGATGCCGCGCAATACGTGGCGGAAGCGGAAGGTCCGATAGCTGCCACCATCACAGCCCACCACCTGCTGTACAACCGCAACGAGATCTTCAAGGGCGGCATTCGTCCTCACTACTACTGCCTGCCGGTGCTGAAACGCGAGGAACACCGCCTGGCGCTGGTGACCGCGGCAACCAGCGGCGACGAGCGCTTCTTCCTCGGCACCGATTCCGCGCCGCACGCACAGGGCGCCAAGGAAGCGGCCTGCGGCTGCGCCGGCTGCTACACCGCGCTGCACGCGATGGAGCTGTACACCGAAGCGTTCGCCCGCGCCGGCGCGCTGGACAAGCTGGAAGCCTTCGCCTCCCTGAACGGCCCGGCCTTCTACGGCCTGGCGCCAAACAAGGGCACCATTACCCTGAAGCGCGAGCAGTGGACGCTGCCGGCCGACCTGCCATTCGGCGACTCCAAACTGATCCCGCTGAATGCCGGCGAAACGATCAACTGGAAAATGGCCTAAGTGTTTCAAGAGATCGACTGGACCCGCGCCTGGTACGGCTCGGTGCGGGACGCAGCCTCCCGCATCGACCTCTCCCTGCCCAGCGTGGTCCGGCCGTTCTGCGAACAGGCGGCCGCGCTGGCGCTGGCCAACCACGCAGGCCAGCCGCTGCGCTTCGTGCCGCAAGCTTCGCTTCCCGAAGGTATCGCCTACGAAGAATTCATCGGCGCCACCGGCCAGGTACCCACCCGCGACAACCTGCACGACTTTTTCAACGGCTTGGTGTGGCTGACTTTCCCGCACATCAAACGCCAGCTCAACGCCCTGCAGGCCGCGCAGATCGCACAGGTCGGCGTGGGCAAATCGCGCGGTCCCGCGCGCGATGCTGCTACTATCTATGACGAAAACTCGGCGCTGCTGGTCGTGCGCGACGACGCCGGAGGTGCGGCGCTGGTGGACGCCCTGCGCAACCACCGTTGGCGCGAAGCCTTCGTGGAGCGTGCCGACGTGTTCGGCCGCGATGCGGAAGTCTGGCTATTCGGCCACGCGCTGATGGAAAAGCTGGTGGCGCCTTACAAGGCGATCACCGCCCACACCCGCGTTGTGCTGGCCGGCGGCGATTACTGGTCCCGGGACGAAGCTGGCCGCCGCGCGTGGCTGGATCGCGACGAGGCAGCGCGCCTGGCCAGCGAAGGCCTGGCCAAAGGCGGCTTTACACCGTTGCCGGTGCTGGGCATTCCCGGCTGGTGGCCGCAGCAGGACGACGCTTTTTATGCAGACGACACGGTATTCCGCCCGAAGCGGAAGGCCGCTTGAAAAGGAGCTTTGAATGGACAGGATTATTCGCTGGGGCATCCTCGGCACCGGCAAGATCGCCAAGGCCTTCGCCACAGCACTGCGCGAGGTGCCTGATGTCGAACTGGCGGCGGTTGCTTCGCGCAGCTTAGATAGCGCTACCGAGTTTGCCAGGGAGTATGGCGCAAAACGCGCCCATGGCGACTACCAGGCGCTGGCCGATGACCAAGGGGTGGACGTAATCTACATCGCCACGCCGCACGCGATGCACCACGAGAACGCCATCATGTGCCTGAAGGGCGGCAAGGCGCTGCTGGTCGAGAAGGCCTTTACCCTGAACCGCCGCGAAGCGCAGGAAGTCGTGGACCTGGCGCGCGAGCGCAAGCTGTTCGTGATGGAAGCCATGTGGACCCGCTTCCAGCCCGCCATCCTTGAAGCCAGGCGCATGATCGACATGGGCGAGATCGGCAAGGTGCGTAACCTGCAGGCGGATCTCGGTTTCGCAGCCGATGCCGGTCCCGAACATCGCTTGTTCAATCCCGCACTGGGTGGCGGTGCGCTGCTCGACCTGGGGATCTACCCGCTGTCGATGGCCGCCTTCTTTCTCGGTCCCGTCAAAGGCGCGCGCGGCTTCGGCGAGCTGACCCCGGCCGGCGTCGACGTGCAAGCCAATTTTGTGCTGAACCACGAAGATGGATCCCTGTCTGCCTGTAGCTGCAGCCTGAATTCCCGCACTCCGGCCACGCTGAGCGTTTGCGGAGACAACGGTTTCCTGCGCTTGCACGGGCGTTTCCATCATGCCGAACATTTCACCATTGTCATGAACGACGGTAGCGAGCGCGAATTCCATTTCCCGCGTATCGGCAACGGTTATGCACACGAAGCGATGGAAGTTGGGCGCTGCCTGCGCGAAGGATTGCTGGAAAGCCCGGAAATGCCGCTCGACGAGACGGTGGCGCTGATGGGCGTGCTCGATGAGCTGCGCGCGCAGCTTGGGGTGCGCTACAGCGTGGATTGACGCGCGCGCCACACACGACAACTCTTTACAAAAAACCATTAGCCCTTTCAATTATCATAAAGTTATTATCGTATTTTTAACTTTGGTTGGAGGGTGGTATGCATCAAGCAATCCTGAAGCTGGCGGGCGGAATGGCGCTGGCATTGGCATCCGGCGCCGCTTCGGCACAATGGGTCACTACTGACATTCAAGTAACCGGCGTGATCCAGGAAGTACCAGGGCCGTCGGCGCGCTGTCCCTCCAGGTTCGGCGGCACCATCACCGGCCATGGCAGCAGCACCCTGCTGGGGCGCGTGGCCTTTGTCGCCAACGACTGCATCACCCCGGACGGCGCCATCTTCAATTTCAACCGTGGCCGCTTCATCGTGATGACCGTGTCCGGAGAGCAGCTATATGCCAATTACAGCGGCCAGTTCGTGCCGACCGGGCAGGGCACCAATTACGTCTTCAGCGGCGCCACCTTCCAGATCACCGGCGGCACCGGCCAGTACATGTTCGCCACCGGCGGCGGCCAGCTGCAGGGCACCGAAGACATGGCGACCGGCGCCGGCACCCTGGTCATGAGCGGCCGCATGAGCTACTGGAAGCGCTAAAGGCATTTCGGCGGCCGCCAGCAGGATTTGGCGGCATCCTTTACACTGGCCCTCTTAGCCAGCCAGGATGCCGCCATGACCAGCAACGACCGCCAACTTGATCTCAAGACGATCCTGCTCACCACCGGCGTCGTACTGACGCTGTCGATGGGTGTGCGCCACGGCTTCGGCTTCTGGATGCAGCCGGTTTCGCAGGCCAATGGCTGGACGCGTGAAACCTATTCGCTGGCGCTGGCGCTGCAAAACCTGCTGTGGGGCGCCTTCGGGCCCTTCGCCGGCATGGTGGCGGACCGCTGGGGCACCCAGCGCGTGGTGATCGCCGGCGCCTTCTCCTATATGGCCGGCCTGGTGTGGATGGCCACGGTGACCCAGCCGACCCTGTTCATTCTCGGCTCCGGCGTGTTCATCGGCCTCGGCCTGGCGTGTACCGCTTTCGGTGCGGTGAGCGGCATCATCGGCCGCGCGGCGCCGGTTGAAAAGCGTTCCTGGGCCTTCGGCGTCTCGGGTGCGGCCAGCTCCTTCGGCCAGTTCCTGATGATGCCAATCGAGCAGCAACTGATTTCCTCCATCGGTTGGCAGCACGCCTTCCATGTCCTGGCAGGCGTGGTATTCCTGCTGATGATTCCGATGACGATTTTCCTGCGCGAGCCTAAACATGCCGTCGCGACGGGCGGCGCCAACCAGAGCGTGGGCGAGGCAATGCGCGAAGCGGTGGGCAACCGGTCTTTCATGCTGCTGGTGGCAGGGTATTTCGTGTGCGGCTTCCAGCTGGTCTTCGTCGGCGCCCACCTGCCGGCCTACCTGAAAGACAAGGGCATTGCCACGCCGGGCGTGGCGGTGATGGCGCTGGCGCTGATCGGCCTGTTCAACATCTTCGGCTCTTTCACTGCCGGCCAGTTGGGCGGCCGCATGCCGAAGCGCTACCTGCTTTCCTCGATCTACTTTGCGCGCTCGGTGGTGATCGGCCTGTTCCTGCTGGCGCCTTTGTCGCAGTGGTCGGTCTACCTGTTTGCCGCGGCCATTGGCTTCCTGTGGCTGGCCACGGTGCCGCTCACCAATGGCATCATCGCCGGCGTGTTCGGCTTGAAGCATATGTCGATGCTGGCCGGCGTGGTGTTCCTGTCGCACCAGGTAGGTAGCTTCATCGGCGTTTGGCTGGGCGGCTACCTGTTCGACAAGCTAGGCAGCTACGACGTAGTGTGGGGCATCACCCTCGGACTCGGCATTTTCGCCGGCCTGGCCAACCTGCCGATCGACGAACGCCCGCTGGTGCGCGGCGAACCGAAACTGAAGGCTGCCTGACATGAAACAGCGGCTGCTCCGTATCGGCCTGTGGGCGTTGGGCGCCGCCGTGCTGGCGCTGGCATTCATGGCCTATCTGCAGCCGGCCTTCATGCTCGACCTGGCCAACCGCATCTATCTCTGCCTTTGATAATTGGACCGGAAGCGCTTCGCCGGTTGGAAGCGGGTACTTTGGAGGTTATCGCCTGGCTGCCTTACGCCTGCTTGCGCGACTTGCTGGTCTTCTGGGCGACCTGCGTTTTCTTTTTCGAAGTCTTGTCGCTGTCGGCGCGAGCGGCTTTGCGTCCTTTGCCGGCCTTGTGCGGCGCTGGCGGGACTTCTTCTACGCCGGTGCGCTTGGCGTTCATGGCCGACGGCAGGGCGTTATCTTCCAGGTTGGCCAGCATGAAGCGGTTCGGGTCGATGCGGGTGCCGTCCTGGTAGGCTTCCAGGTGCAGGTGAGGACCGGTAGCGCGGCCGGTGGCGCCGGACAGGCCGATCAATTCGCCGGCAGCTACCGTGTCGCCGATACTCACATTGCGCTTGTTCAGGTGGGCGTACAGCGAACGCAGTCCGCCTTCATGTTCAATCACCACCACATTGCCGTATTTGCGATCACCCAGGTAGCCCATGCCGGATGCAACGACGGTGCCTTCGTTGGTCGCCATGACCGGCGTGTTGTGCGGCACCGAGAAGTCGATGCCGCCATGCGCGCGGCGTCCGCGTGCGGCGCCAAAGAAGCTGCTGACGCGGCCCCCTTCCAGCGGCAGGCGCCATTGCTGCAGGAGCGATTCTTTCGGCTCTTTCTCTTCCTGTGGCGGCGGAATGTCCAATGGTTCAGGCATCGCGGCTGCGGTTTGCATGAAGTTGGCGGCGGCCAGCATGGCCATCAGGAGGATGTTGGTGATTTTCGGCATAGCGGGCGAGTTTCGCATAACAATGTGCTGCATGGCAAATTCGTAAGGAACAGACAATGTTTCTTTCGTTAGTTGAAGTTCTGCTTGTAGTTAAGGCGTAAGGTGGTGCCGCCGCGCGTGCTGATGGCGGTCTGGCGCCAGGCCGCGCCCTCGTACCGATCGGTGCTGGCGCGGTCCGGGTGTAGAAGGTCGGACACGGCAACGAGGAATTCCCGGCGAGGCGACAGCTTCCAGGTGGCACGCAGGTCCAGCTTGCGCTGGTAGGGCGCGCTCGAAATCAATGTGGCCGAATCGCGGCTGGCTCCCCCAGCTTCATACGAGAACTCGGCATCCAGTGCCAAGGCTGCGCGCTTATAGCTGAGTGCTGCAGTCCCACTCAGTGGCGCCTGCGCGGCCAGCCGGTTGCCAGGCCCCGGCACGCTGTCGAGACGGGAGTGGTTGAAGGTAGCGTTGGCGCGCATCGATAGCGAGGCCGTCAGCGGCATCCGCAATTCCAACGTCAGGCCGTGCACGCGCGCGCCGCCAAGGTTGGCCGGCATGGTGATCCAGCGCTCGCCGTCGCGGTACAGGGTCGACAAGATCACGTTGTCGATGTCGCGTGCGTAGATGCTGGCGCTGAACAGGCTGTCCTTGGCAAAGTAGTAGTCGATGCCGGCATCGAGGCCCCATGCCAGTTCGGGGCGCAGGGAGGGATTACCCTGGGTGTCGGGATTGGTTGGGCTGTTGTTGTTGTCGGACGTGAAGCGGCGCGGGATCAGGTCGAGCATATTGGGCGCCTTGTAACTACGGCTGGCGCCAACGCGCAACTGGCTGTCGCCGGGCAGCTTGCGCATCCATTCGAGCACGGGGCTGATGACGGTGCTGCGCCGGCGCACCGATGCGGTGTTGCGGTCATGGGCTTCGGTGTGCATGGTTTCCCAGCGCAGGCCGGCGGACCAGGAATCATCGTCGCGCTTCCATGCGTCCTGCGCAAAGGCTGCCAGGCGCTCGATGCGGCCGTCGTAGCGGTCGTCGCGCAGGAAGTTGAGCGCACCGGCATGGTTGTACTCGTGCTCAATGCGTGTCTGCATGCGCTGGAGGGCGGAGCCGTCCCAGCCGGCCACCAGGGCGTGCCCGCCGCCCAGCGGGTGCGAATATTTGCCGCCGTAGTTAAAGCCGTGCTCACGGATGTCGCCATCGACATGGCGTATGGTCGGGCCGGGGCCTGCCAGCGGCAAGCCGGCGAAATCGAACGCGGTATCGCGCGGGGCCGTGTTGCCGCCGATCTTGAGCTCCCACTGTGCGCCGCTGGCCAGCTTGCGTTGCCAGGTCAGCTCGCTGCGCAGGAAATAGCCGCGCAAGTGAAAGCTGCTGCGTACTTGCGCAAAGTCGCCTGAGGTGCCGAGCCGCACTTCTTCCTGCGAACGGTATTTGATGTCGCGGCGGTTTGCGGTGGCGATGGTTTGCAGCGCGAAGCTGTCGCCATTGGCGGTGCTCCAATTCAGGCGCGGGCTGAGGTTGAGCGAGTCGCCGACGTTGTCCTCATGCGAGCGGATATTGCGCAGCATGCCCGGCGCGCTGTCAGTGATGGTGCGGTCGGCGGGCGTAATGCTGCGGGACAGTACGGCGCTGGCGTTGTGCGACCATCCTTCGGCTTTGCCGGTGGATTGCGCGGCGAGGCGCGGCGACCAGGCGCCGTGCAGGCTATCCAAACCGAGCTGAATTTCCCGCGTGCTGCGGCTGACGGATTTGCGCAGCACGATGTTGATGGTTCCGGCGATACCTTGCGTGCCCAGGATGGCGGAAGCGCTGCGCAGCACTTCGACGCGTTCGATCACTTCCGGCGGCAAGCTGTCCAGCGAGAAGCCGTTGGGAGCGGGCTGTCCGTTCAACAGGATTTGCGTGTAGCCGTTGCCCAGGCCGCGCATGCGGATCCCTGCACTGTCGCTGACGGTGATGCCGGGCAGGCGGCGCAGGGCATCGGCTACAGTGCGGTCGCCATTCGCGGCCAGGTCATCGCGGGTCAGCACAAGGGTGCTGGCGGTATCTTCCTTGCGCTGGTCGAGGCGCGCCGATTTGATTTCGACAACCGGCTGCGCAGGCGCGACTTGGGCTGCCAGCGCGGCGGCCAGCATGAATGCGGTCTTCTTCATTGCGTTTCCTCAGGGCGAGCGCCGCCACTGCCGGGCAGTGCGCGGCATCTGGCCAGCGGCGGTGGGGGTGATTAAGGGGCGCGGCTGGTCTTCAGGCGCTGCAGCGCGGTCCGGGTGGCGCTGGCTTCCAGGTTGCCGATCAGGGTCTGCGGGTCGATGTTCTTGCCATCGCGGCTGACTTCCATGTGCAGGTGCGGCCCGGTAACTTTGCCGGAGGCGCCGGAAGTGCCGATCTGTTGGCCGGCGGTGACGCGTTCGCCTTCTTTCACCAGGCGCTTGTCCATGTGGGCGTACAGGGAGCGCAGGCCGTTGGCATGTTCGATGGCGACCAGTTCACCCCACTTGCCCTCGCCCATGTACATGTTGGTTGAGGCGACAATGATGCCTTCTGCCGGGGCGACGATGGGCGTGCCGCTGCGGGCGGCAAAGTCCATGCCGCCATGCGGTTGTCCGGTTGGCGCGTGCTTGATGCCGAAGAAGGCGCTGACGCGCAGGCGCTCCATCGGGGCTTGCCAGCGGGGCAGGCTGGCCGGCACAGCGGCTGCCAGTGCGCCGGACGCAGCGATCATGCCGCTGCCGCCTTGTACGGCATCCAGTCGCCACGCCAGGGCTGGCTGCAGCAGTACGCTGGCAGCAAGCAGGGCTGGCATTGCCGCCCAGGCCAAGGCGCCAGCAACAGCGCGCGGCATGGCGGGCACGCCATCGCGGATCATGCCGATGCGGGCGGCGACGGCGTCCACTACGCGGCCGCCAAAGGCGAGGACAGTTGCATGTCCGGGCGCGGCCTGCATGCGCATTTGTACGACCAGCGCTGCGGCATAGGCGCGCCGCTGGTTGACGGGGCGGCCTTGCAGTACGGTGCGGTCGCAGCCCAGTTCCTGGGCCCACGCCATGCGCTGGACCAGGCGGGCCACCATGGGGTTGAACCATTGGATGGCTTGCAGCAGGAAGCTGGCATGCATCCACAGCGGGTCGCGGCGGGCCAGGTGCGTCAATTCGTGTTCGATCACCAGGCGCTGTTGGATGGGGTCAAAATCGCGCAGGTGGCGCGGCAGCAGCAGGACTGGACGGGACAGGCCGACCAGCATGGGGGCAATTGGCGCCTCGATTTCGCGCACTTCCGGCAGTTCGCGCTGCAGGCTGGCGAAGCCGGGATGGGCGGCGAGGTCAAAACGATCCAGCCGCTGGGCGGCGGAAATCAGCAAGGCGAGGCGGCGCCTGGCATGCAGCCAGCGCGCGGCTGCTACAGCCAAGCCTGCGCAGTAGAGCGTTAGCCAGGCGTAGCCGAGCCAGAGCACCGCCGGCGCTGGCTTGATGGGCGTGGCGCCATGGTCGTCGAATGCGCTATCGTCACCGGACGCGGCGTCGCTGGCAGCATTGGCGGTGCCGACGCGGGAGGCATCGGCCTGGGCGGCGGAAGCCAGGACTGCAGGCAGTTCGATGGCGGGGACGATACTCAGGCGCGCAGCGCCCGGCAGCAGCCCAAGCGCCAAGGTGCCCGCAACAGCGGCGACACCCAGCAGCCAGGGCGTGCGGCGTGCCTCAAGCCCGGGCCAGGCACGGGCAACGCCGCGCAACAGGAGCCAGGTGCAGGCGCCCGCCAGCAGGCTGGCGACGCTCGCTTGCAGGAAAACTAATGCGAACATCGCTTTATTCCTTATCTTCCGGCCATTCGCTCAGCAACTGCTCCAGCTCTTTCAGCTCGTTCTGGTTCACCAGTTTGGAGCCGGTGAACATGTTCACCGGCAGCGGAGCGTTCATTTCCATTACCCGATGGCTGAAATCGTGGGCAAATGCGGCCAGCGTTTCAACCTTTTCGAGTACTGGCGCGTATACGTTCATACCATGGACCGAATGCAGGCTGATCATGCCCTTCTCCAACATCCGTTCCAAGGTTTTGCGCGTGGACGAGTAGGACCAGGCCAGTTCTTCTTCCACGCGCTCATGGATTTCACGGGCGCTCAGCGGATGCTGTTTCCAAAGTGCCTTGAGCAGCGTTAATTCGGTAATGGATGGAATGGCCATAGGGGCTCCTTGTGACGTATGACGGCATTGTGCGACATGTGTCGCAGCAAGGCAAGGAGTTTATGCGACACGTGTCACATAATGTATCATTGCGTATATGAAAAAACTTGCAATAATTGTCACAATAGTTGCCACCGTTGCTGGCTGTAGCGGCAAACGGCTGACCGAAGCCGAGGTGCTCACCCTGATGGGAGACGTTGAAACTTCGGTCCAGCGCCACGATTCCGAGCGGCTGATGGCTCATTTCGCGCCGAATGCGATGATCATGGTGTCGATGCCGGGAAGGGGCGGCGGCCTGTCGCGCATGAGCGTAAACGAATACAAGACCATGCTTGAGGGGCTGTGGAGTGTGCAACTCCAGTCGACTTATGAAGTCAGTAAGCGCGAAGTATCGTTGGCCCCCAATGGCCACAGCGCCACTGCACGCGACGTGGCGAAGGAGGTCGTGTTGCTGCCGGGCGAACGGATGGAATCGCTCAGCAAGCAGAAAGCCGAGATCGGGCTGGTTGATGGCGTCCCGCGCATCATCTCACTGACCGCGGAGGTTGAAACCCTGGTCGCAACGCCCACTGGCAGAAACTAGATGCTTTGAACGCTGAGCGCGCCAGCTGGCGCGTGGCGCGAGCAACCCCATAAGCAGCAAGCCGCCAGCAAGCATGCCGTAAATATTGGGTTCCGGTACGGCAGCAACAGTGAGCACTGTTTGCGCTGTGGTCGCCAAGCCCCATTCATCGTAGTACTGCTGCGCGCGCGTAATGTAGTCGACGCCCCCGCCGGTGCCGTAGCGCACTTCCGACCAGTACCAGTCCGACGGGCTATTTGCCCAGTATGAAATGTGATTGGCGGTGAACCTGAGGTCGGCACTGAAGTCGAAGGAGAAGGAGCTGACACCGCAAGTGGCGGGGGCGGACGTGGTGCATCCAAGCAGCTCATAGCCTCCGATCCTGAAGCTGGACAGCTCGGATTTCTCCAGGATCCTGTTACCGTCGGCATCGACGCCTTCGAAAGAGCCGCGCACCAATACGTCGACGAAGCGGTTCTGCATGTAATCATAAAAACCGCCCCAGGAAAAATCCCAGCGGGCCGGCGCGGCCTGCGCCAATGTCGCGGATGCGGCCAGCAGGACGCCGCAGATTGATTTCATCAGCATATCCACTCCTCACTTGAAGGGAGCGGAAAATTTAACAGCAGCGCCAGCCCGCGGGCGCACGCTTCGTCAGACTTTCAGGAACTCTTCCCGACCGCCGAGCCAGCGTTCAAGATGGGCTTCCACCGTGGCCTTGTTGGCCGGCGTCGCTTCGTGCAGCAGGGCATGCGCCAGGTCGCGCGCCTGGTCGACCAGCCAGCCATCCGTTTCCAGGTCGGCGAAACGCAGCATGGCCTGGCCGGATTGGCGCGAGCCCAGGAACTCGCCGGGACCGCGGATCTCCAGGTCGCGCCGCGCGATTTCGAAACCATCAGTCGTTTCGCGCATCGTCATCAGGCGCTGCTTGGCGACAGGGCCGAGCGGACTTTGGTACAGCAGCAGGCAGACCGAAGCTGCCGATCCGCGGCCGACGCGGCCACGCAGCTGGTGCAGCTGCGACAGGCCGAAGCGCTCTGCATGCTCAATCACCATCAATGAGGAATTAGGCACGTCGACGCCGACCTCGATCACCGTCGTCGCAACCAGCACGTGGACTTCGCCGGCGGCGAATGCATCCATCACTGCCGCCTTTTCGGCCGGTTTCAGGCGGCCGTGCACCAGCCCGACGCGCAGGTCGGGCAGGGCGGCGGCCAGCGTTTCGTAGGTTTCCGTTGCAGTCTGGAGCTGCAGCGCTTCCGATTCTTCAATCAGCGGGCAGACCCAGTAAGCCTGGCGGCCTTCCAGCGCGGCAGCGTGTACCCGGGCGATGACTTCATCGCGGCGGTTCTGGTCGACCACGGCGGTGACGATCGGCGTGCGGCCGGGCGGCAGCTCATCGATCACCGATACTTCCAGGTCGGCGTAGTAGGTCATGGCCAGCGTGCGCGGGATCGGCGTGGCGGACATCATCAGCTGGTGCGGCACGTTGTCGCCGTTGCCCTTGTTGCGCAAGGTCAGGCGCTGGCCGACGCCGAAGCGGTGCTGCTCGTCCACGATCACCAGGCCGAGTTTCGCGAACTGCACCGTGTCCTGGATGATGGCGTGGGTGCCGATCACCAGCTGCGCTTCGCCGGATTCCACCAGCGCATAGGCGGCTTCCTTCTCCTTCTTTTTCAGGCTGCCGGTCAGCCACGCGACCTTCACGCCCAGCGGTTCAAGCCAGGCGGCGATCTTGCGGAAATGCTGGTCCGCCAGGATCTCGGTGGGCGCCATCAGCGCGGCCTGGTAGCCGCTGTCGATCGCCTGCGCGGCGGACAGCGCGGCCACAATGGTCTTTCCGCTGCCCACGTCGCCTTGCAGCAGTCGCTGCATAGGGTAGGGCTGCTTGATGTCGGCGCGGATTTCCTTCAGCACGCGCTGTTGCGCTTTCGTCAGCTTGAACGGCAGCGAAGCTTCGAAGGCGGACGACAGCGTACCGACCTTGCCCAGCACCGCGGCACCCTTGGCACGGCGAGCACGCTGCGCCCGTTTCAGCGAGAGCTGCTGCGCCAGCAGTTCGTCGAACTTGACACGGGTCCAGGCCGGGTGAGTTCGGTCGACCAGGGCGTTCTCGTCGATCTCGGCCGGCGGATAATGCAAGGTGCGCACTGCCGCCTCGAGCGGATGCAGGCGCATCGTCTTCAGGATTTCCTGCGGCAGGGTGTCGGTCCAGTCCACGCGCTTCATCGCATCGGCAATCGCGCGGCGCAGCACCAGCTGCGACAAGCCTTCGCCGGAAGGATAGACCGGCGTAAGGGAAGTCGGCAGCGGCGCGCCTTCGTTCACGATCTTGTAGGCCGGGTGCACCATCTCGGCGCCGAAGAAGCCATGCCGCACTTCGCCGCGCGCCCGCACGCGGGTGCCTTCGGCCAACTGCTTGACCTGGCTGCCGTAGAAATTCATGAAGCGAAGCTGGATGTCGCCTGTTTCGTCTGCAATGTGCACCAGCAGCTGGCGCCGCGGCTTGTAGGCGATTTCGTTGGAGGTGACCACGCCTTCCAATTGCGACACTTCGCCGCCGCGCATGCAGGCTTCGCGGACGGTCAGGACTTCCGTCTCATCCTCATACCGCATGGGCAGATGCAGCACCAGGTCCATGTCCGTGCGCAAGCCAAGCTTGGCAAGCTTGCTCTCGGCGGTGGCGGCTGGTTTTTTGGGGGCAGCGGGCTTTTTTTGCTTCGTTTCCGGCATGTTGGGCATGGTATAAACACCAGGCTTGGATTCTAACTGAAAGACCATGAAAGCTGACCTGCGTTTGCTATGCCTGAACGGTACTGTAGTGATTGCCGGCGTTGCGTTCTACACTTTCGCCGCGCTTGGACTTCTACATTACGCGAGGCACCGACAGCCCTTCGCCTGCGGCGAACCAGGCTGCGCGCGCAGCCCTGCGCGGCCAGTTCTGGGAATCGACGCGCGCAATGGCGTCCACGCCGCGGCTCAGTGCGGCCGATCGGATCCTGTTCTATCGGATGATGATCCTGCGCAGCGTTCCAGTCGACGTCGAGGCAGTCGATGAATTGGCCGTGCAGCAGTATTTTGCGCACCTGGTTCGCTCGGCCGAATTTGCCGGCTTGCCACCAGCAGCAGGTGGGCAGGCCCTCCAGTGGGCGGGCGAATCGCCGGCTGGCCTCATTCAGCCTGTACGGCGGTAACCAGTACATTGATCTCGAACTGAAATGGCTGCGCGTTGCCGCCAAGTGTCCGGACACATTTTTCCAGGAACTGCTGGCGGAACTTGACCGCAAATCAGGCATACCTCGCTGACAGGGCGCTTTTTGCGTGATTTTTGGGCAGATAAAGTAAAATAGAGGGTTGCCCAACAGTTTTACTAGTCCGTCAATGTATTCGCTATCCGATTTCGATTTCCACCTGCCGCCAGAACGTATCGCGCAGTTCCCGCTGCCGGACCGTAGCGCTTCGCGCCTCCTGCACGTGGACGGCAAAACCCTGCACGACCGCCAGTTCACCGACATCCTCGACCAGCTGCAGGCTGGCGACCTGCTGGTGATGAACAATACCCGCGTGCTGAAGGCCCGTTTCTTCGGCGTCAAGGACAGCGGCGGCAAGGTCGAAGCGCTGGTGGAGCGTGTGCTGGATACCCGGACCGTGCTGGCACAGGTGCGCGCGTCCAAGTCGCCCGGCCCCGGCGTGAAGATCCGCCTGGCCGATGCCTTCGACGTCACGGTCGGCGAGCGCGCCGGCGAGTTCTACACCCTGCATTTCGATGCCGACGTGTTCGACCTGATCGAGCAATACGGCCGCCTGCCGCTGCCGCCGTATATCGAGCACGCGCCGGGCGAAGTGGACGAAACCCGCTACCAGACAGTATTTAACAAGGTGCCCGGCGCCGTGGCCGCACCGACCGCCGGCCTGCATTTCGACGAAGCCCTGCTGCAAAAGCTGAAAGACAAGGGCGTGCAGTTTGCCTACGTCACCCTGCATGTCGGCGCCGGCACCTTCCAGCCGGTACGCACCGAGAACCTGGCCGAGCACAAGATGCACACCGAGTGGTACACCATGCCGCAGGAAACTGTGGACGCCGTGCGTGAAGCCCGCGCCGCCGGCCGCGACGTTGTTGCTGTGGGTACGACCTCGCTGCGCGCGCTGGAGTCGGCCTCGCAAAGCGGCAGCCTGGAAGCCGGCAGCGGCGACACCAACCTGTTCATCACGCCAGGCTACAAATTCAAGACGGTGACACGACTGATCACCAACTTCCACCTGCCGAAATCGACCCTGCTGATGCTGGTCAGCGCTTTCGCAGGCTTTACCGAGATCCGCCACGCCTACCAGCACGCGATCGCGAACGAATACCGCTTCTTCAGCTATGGCGACGCCATGCTGCTGACGACGCACAACAGAGCATAAGGAATACCGATGCTGGAATTTAAACTCATCAAAAAAGACACCACCGGCAAGACCCACGCCCGCCGCGGCACGGTCAAGCTCAATCACGGCGAGGTGCAGACCCCGATCTTCATGCCGGTCGGTACCTACGGTTCCGTCAAGGCCATGTCGCCGCTGGAACTGAAGGAAATCGGCGCCCAGATCATCCTTGGCAACACCTTCCACCTGTGGCTGCGCCCCGGTAACGACGTGATGTCCAAGTTCGGCGGCCTGCACGGCTTCATGGGCTGGGACAAGCCGATCCTGACCGACTCCGGCGGCTTCCAGGTGTTCTCCCTGGGCGAAATGCGCAAGATCACCGAGGAAGGCGTGACCTTCAACTCGCCGATCAACGGCGACAAGCTGTTCCTGTCCCCGGAAATCTCGATGCAGATCCAGCGCGTGCTGAATTCCGACATCGTGATGCAGTTCGACGAATGCACCCCGTATGAAATCGACGGCCGCCCGGCCACGCTGGAAGAAGCTGCCAAGTCGATGCGCATGTCCCTGCGCTGGGCGCAGCGCTCGATGAACGAGTTCAATGCCGGCGAGAACCCGAATGCACTGTTCGGCATCGTCCAGGGCGGCATGTACGAAAACCTGCGCGACGAATCGCTGGCAGGGCTCCAGGAAATTGATTTCCCTGGCCTGGCCATCGGCGGCCTGTCGGTCGGCGAGCCAAAAGAAGACATGATGCGCATCCTGCAGCACGTCGGCCCGCGCCTGCCAGAGAACAAGCCGCACTACCTGATGGGCGTCGGCACCCCCGAAGACCTGGTGAACGGGGTGGCCAACGGCGTCGATATGTTCGACTGCGTGATGCCGACCCGGAATGCCCGCAATGGCTGGATCTTCACCCGTTTCGGCGACGTCAAGATCAAGAATGCGCGTTATAAGGATGACAAGGAGCCGCTGGATTCCACCTGCTCCTGCTACACCTGCCGCAACTTCAGCCGCGCCTACCTGCACCACCTGCACCGTGCCCAGGAGATCCTGGGTGCGCGCCTGAACACCATCCACAACCTGCATTACTACCTCGACATCATGCAACAGATGCGCGATGCCCTGGATGCAGACCGCTTCCCGGACTGGGTGCAGCAATTCCACGCCGACCGCGCGCGTGGTATTTAAAAAACGGCAACCCGCCTATATATAGGTGGGCAGCGTGGCGGGTGCTAGAATACACCGCCTATTTTTTAACATTGAGTTTTACCTAACTAGAACTTGGAGTCACCGTGTTCATTTCCAACGCATACGCCCAAACCGCAGCCGACGCCGGCGCCATGGGCAGCCTGACAACCTTCGCACCACTGATCCTGATGTTCGTGGTGATGTACTTCCTGATGATTCGTCCTCAGCAAAAGCGTGCGAAAGAGCAGAAGTCCATGATGGAAGCCTTGGCCAAAGGCGACGAAGTCGTCACCATCGGCGGCCTCCTGGGCAAAGTGACCAAAGTCACCGAGCAGCACGTGACCATCGAAGTCTCCCAGGGCACCGAAGTCGTGGTGCAGAAGCACGCCATTTCCTCCCAGATGCCGAAGGGCACCCTGAAGAGCCTGTGATAACCGGCGCGGGCGGCCTCGCAAGAGCAGCCGCCCGTTTTGTTATTGCCTGAACGCTGAAGACTATGAATCGTTATCCAATCTGGAAATACATCCTTATCGTCGTGGTGGTGCTGCTTGGCGCCCTGTACACGGCGCCTAACTACTTCGGCCAGACACCTGCACTGCAGATCACCAGCGCCAAGGCCACCGTCAAGGTCACCAGTGCCCTGGCGACCCAGGTGGACACGCTGCTGAAACAAGCGAACGTCAAGAATGAAGGCGTAGCGCTGGACGGCGCCGGCATGCACACCTACGTGCGCGCCCGCTTTGCCGATACCGACGGCCAGTTCAAGGGCCGCCTGGCGCTTGAAAAAGGCCTGAATCCGGACCCGAACGACCCAACCTATATCGTCACCGTCAACCTGGTGTCGAATACCCCGGACTGGATGCGCGCCGTGGGCGCACTGCCAATGTACCTGGGCCTGGACCTGCGCGGCGGCGTGCATTTCCTGATGCAGGTTGACACCAGGGCCGCGGTGACCAAGCGCATCCAGGGCACCCAGGCCGCCATCAAGAACCAGCTGCGCGAGAAGAGCGTGCGCCATGCCGGCATCGATCGCGTGAACGACACCATCATCGTCAAGTTCCGTGAAGATGCACTGCGCCAGCAAGCCAAGGGCCTGATCCAGGACCAGCAGCCGGACATGAACGTGGTTGACGCCACCGAAGGCGACGAGCTGCGCCTGGTCGTGACCCTGAAGCCGGCCGCCCTGAAAGCCACCCTGGACAACGGCGTGCAGCAGAATATCGCCACCCTGGGCAAGCGCGTGAATGAACTGGGCGTGTCCGAACCGGTGATCCAGCAGCAAGGCCCTGACCGCATCGTGGTGCAGCTGCCTGGCGTGCAGGATGCCGCGCACGCGAAGGACATCATCGGCCGTACCGCCACCCTGGAAGTGCGCATGGTCGACGAATCCGTCACCCCGGGCACCGAGATGAACGCAGCGATTCCGTACAATTCGGAACTGTTCACCGTCGGCAAAGGCGTGCCTGTCGTGCTGACCAAGGACGTGGTGCTGACCGGCGATTACATCTCCAGCGCAACCGCCACTTTCGACCAGAACCAGCAGCCTGCCGTGAGCATCGACCTGAACGGCGACGGCGGCAAGAAGATGCGCGACGCGACCCGCGACCGCGTCGGCAAGAAGATGGCCATCGTACTGTTCGAGAAGAAGAAGGCCGAAGTGCTGTCCGTGGCGACCATCCAGAGCGAACTGGGTAGCCGCTTCCAGATCACCGGCATGGGCAATGCGGAAAACTCCGCCGAGCTGGCGCTGCTGCTGCGCGCCGGCGCTCTGTACGCTCCGATGGAAGTGATCGAGCAGCGTACCGTCGGTCCTGCACTGGGCGCTGAAAACATCGCCAAGGGCTTCCACTCCACGATGTACGGCTTTGCCGCCATCGCGGTCTTCATGATCATCTATTACATGATGTTCGGCGCCTTCAGCGTATTCGCACTGGCCGTCAACCTGCTGCTGCTGATCGCCGTGCTGTCCCGCCTGCAGGCCACGCTGACCCTGCCGGGTATCGCGGCTATCGCGCTGGCGCTGGGTATGGCGATTGACGCCAACGTGCTGATTAACGAACGTATCCGCGAAGAGCTGCGCAACGGCGCCAACCCGCAGTCGGCGATTTCCGCCGGCTTCGAGCACGCCTGGCACACCATCCTGGACTCCAACGTCACCACCCTGATCGTTGGTATCGCCCTTCTGGTGTTCGGTTCCGGTGCGGTGCGCGGCTTCGCCGTGGTGCACAGCCTGGGCATCCTGACCTCGATGTTCTCCGCAGTCTTCGTTTCGCGCGGCGTGGTGAACCTGTGGTACGGCCGTAAGAAGAAACTGCAGTCGCTGTCGATCGGCACCGTCTGGAAACCTGCGAACTAAGGAATAGAGATGGAATTTTTCCGCATCCGTAAAGACATCCCGTTCATGCGCCACGCGTTGGTCTTCAACGTGGTTTCGGCGCTGACCTTCGTGGCGGCCGTGTTCTTCCTGGCCACCAAGGGCCTGCACTTCTCGGTGGAATTCACCGGCGGTACCGTGATGGAAGTGAAGTACGCGCAGGCTGCCAACCTGGAAAAGGTGCGCGACACCTTGACCGGCCTGGGCTACCACCCTGAAGTATCGAGCATCGACACCGCACGCGACGCGATGATCCGCCTGCCTAACGTGGCCGGCACCACCGCCGCCGACACCGCTGCCAAAGTGTTCGCCGAGCTGTGCAAGGCCGAGCAGGGCAGCGTCAAGTCGGTCGACAAGGTGACCGACAAGGGCGCCCACGAAATGAAGAGCGCCTGTATCCACGCCGATGCTTCCGAAGGCGTGTCGCTGCAGAAGGTTGAATTCGTCGGCCCGCAAGTGGGCGATGAACTTGCGCAGAACGGCCTGAACGCACTGGTCATGGTGGTGGTGGGCGTGATGATCTACCTGGCCATCCGCTTCGAATGGAAATTCGCAGTGGCAGCTATCGTCGCGAACTTGCACGACGTGGTGATCATCCTTGGCTTCTTCGCCTTCTTCCAGTGGGAATTCTCGCTGACCGTGCTGGCAGCCGTGCTGGCTGTGCTGGGTTACTCGGTCAACGAATCGGTGGTTATCTTCGACCGAATCCGCGAGAACTTCCGCAAGCAGCGCAAGATGACCGTGCATGAAGTGATCGACAACGCGATCACCTCCACCATCTCGCGTACCATCATCACCCACGGCTGTACCCAGATGATGGTGCTGTCGATGCTGTTCCTGGGCGGCCCGACCCTGCATTACTTTGCAATCGCGCTGACCATCGGTATCTGCTTCGGTATTTACTCTTCCGTGTTTGTTGCTGCTGCCGTAGCCATGTGGCTGGGCGTGAAGCGCGAAGACCTGATCAAGCCGATCAAGGAAAAAGACGAGACCGACGGCGCGGTGGTTTAACGCGCCCTGGCCGGAACGAAAAAAAGGGACGTACCCGAGGGTACGTCCCTTTTTTTTTAGATCTATGCGCTCTCGCGCGCCATCAACGTAAAGCCAAGGTCGATGCGCTGCGCCGGCACCTCGTTGCCGCGGATCGTTGCCAGCAGCAGGTTGGCAGCTTCAAAGCCGGTCTGGTAGCGCGGCGTGCCGATCGTGGTGACCGAAGGGTTCATCCACGCCGACGCGGGCAAGTCGTTGAAGCCGCAGATCGCCAGTTGTTCCGGCACCCTGATGCCGCGCCGCTGGCACTGGAAGATGGCGCCGTGCGCCAGGTCGTCGTTGCAGCAGAAGATGGCATCCAGGCCCGGCATATTGGCCAGCATGCGGCCCAGCAGCTCGGCGCCCAGCGCGATGGTGGAGGGATCAGGGCACATCAGCTCCAGCATCGGGTCGGCCAGGCCGGCTTCCTCCATGGCCTTGCGGTAGCCGTCGCCGCGCTTCAGGGTACGTTCATCGAGCTGCGCCGCCATGTAGCCGATGCGCTTGCGTCCCTTCTCGATCAGGTAGCGGGTAATGGTGTAGCCCGCATCTTCCTGCGAGAAGCCCACCGACATCGATCCAGGTTCCAAGGACAGGTCCATCATCGACACCACCGGCACGCGCGAAGTAGCCAGCATCTGCTGCACGCGCGGGCTATGTGTCAGGCCGCTCAGCAGGATGCCATCCGGGTTCGATTGCATATAGGTCGCCAGCAGCTTCTCTTCCTCCGCATCGGAGTAGCGCGTATTGCCGATCAGGATCTGGTAGTTGCATGGGTCGAGTGCATCCTGCACGCCGGCCAGCACCGCAGTGAATACCGCATTCGCCAACGACGGCACCAGTACCACGATCACGCGCGATTGCGCCGACGCCAGGGCGCGCGCGGCGCGGTTCGGCACATAGCCAAGGTCCTGTACCGCCTTCTCCACGCGCTCGCGCAGGAGGGATGACACCA
This sequence comes from Duganella sp. Root198D2, assembly GCF_001428585.1. NCBI lineage: Bacteria > Pseudomonadati > Pseudomonadota > Betaproteobacteria > Burkholderiales > Oxalobacteraceae > Duganella > Duganella sp. Root198D2. The sequence continues at coordinate 49,421 of NZ_LMIC01000050.1, forward strand.
GCTCCGGTTGATTGATGGCGCGCGACGCGGTCATGGGCGCGACGCCGGCGAGGGCGGCGACATCGGACAGGGTGACTTTGCCGAGTGCGCGGCTTTTGGTAACAGAGCTCTTGGTTGGGGGATTCTTGGCCATTCCGGGATTATAACTATGTTAAGCTGCTCGCCTCGTAAAATGGGGAGCAGCAATGAGCCGTACTGGCCGCCTGTTCCAGCTCATGGATGCCATGCGCGGCAGCCGCCGTCCGGTGACGGCGGCCGCACTGGCGGAAAAGCTGGGCGTATCCGAACGCACGATATACCGCGACATGCAAACCCTGGCCGAACTGGGCGCACCAGTGGAGGGCTCGGCGGGCCTTGGCTACCTGCTGCGCAGCGGCTTCTTCCTGCCGCCGCTGATGTTCGACACCGACGAACTGGAAGCATTGGTGCTTGGTGCACGCTGGGTGCGCCGCCAGGGCGACCCCACGCTGGCCCAAGCCGCGGCCAATGCGCTGGCCAAGATCGCCACCGCCACACCGAAAGACCTGCGCGACGACATGGCCGACACCAGTTTGTGGGTGCCGTTGATGCGCGACACGCCGGAGCATGATGAATTCGTGCAGCCCGCGCGCGAAGCGATCCGGCGCCATCACAAGATGCGCATCCAATACAACGACGAAAACGGTTCTTCGTCCGAGCGCACGGTGTGGCCGTTTGCGCTGGCCTTCTTCGAAGGCCGCCGCATTCTTGCCGCCTGGTGCGAGATGCGCAAGGCCAACCGCCACTTCCGCATCGACCGCATTGCGCATGCTGAAGCACTTGCAGAACGCTATCCTGCACCGCGCCACGAGCTGCTCAAAGTCTGGCGCGAAGAAAACGCGATTAAAGACGACTCCTGACAGGAACTGTCAGGAGACCTTGGTTACGATAGGCGCATTCGATCAACCCACCAAGGAGTTTTACGATGCGCCTCTATCACAACCCGCTGTCCTCCAACGCCCGCCGTGTATTGCTGACTGCAAGCGAGCTTGGCATCAAGCTCGATCAAGTGATCATCGACTTCGCCAGCGATGCCGACCGCAAGCGCCTGGAAGAAGTGAACATCTGCGGCAAGGTGCCGGTGCTGGAGGACGATGGCCTGCACCTGTGGGAATCCTGCGCCATCATGCAGTACCTGGCCGACAAGCACGGCGCCGCCGAGCTGTATCCCACCGGGCTGAAAGAGCGCGCCGATGTCAATCGCTGGATGTTTTTCGGCGCCCAGCACTTCGCGCCTGCGATCGGCATCCTGACCTGGCAATACCTGTGGAAGAAACTGGTGACCGGCGAGGGCCCGGATCCAGTCGAGGTCGCCAAAGGCGAGACCTATGTGCATGAACATGCGAGCGTGCTCGACAAGCACCTGGCGACGCGCCAGTGGCTGAGCGGCGACAAGCTCTCGCTGGCAGACTTCGCCGTGGCCGCACCGCTGATGTACCTGGCCCGGGCAAATATTCCGGTCGAGCAATACAAGAATGTGCTGGCCTGGTTCGAGCGCATCCAGCAACTGCCGGCATGGCAGGACACCGAGACCCCATGGCCTTTTTAAGGTTTGTGTGAATTGACGCACAGAGTGTGGCCAGTCCCCAACATAAGATGGAACCGTCTCTTTCAGGACATCCCTAGTTTTGGACTTGGCCCACTCTTTGGAGTGGGCGTTTTTTTTTCTGAGAGAGGCATCATGCAATCCGTCTCCGCATTGAATTCCAGCATCGCATATCGTGAACTCGGTGAACGCAGCTCGCACGCCGTGATCTTCTTGCACGGCAATCCGACGCACTCCTTTATCTGGCGCGACATCATGCCGCATGTGGCCGCCAAGGCCTGGTGCCTGGCGCCGGACCTGATCGGCTTTGGCGCCTCCGGCAAGCCGGACATTGCCTACAGCTTCCTCGAGCACGCCGCCTACCTGGAAGCCTTCCTGCAGCAGATGGACATCGAGGCGTTCACGCTGGTCGGGCAGGACTGGGGCGGCGCGCTGGCCATCCACCTGGCGGCGCGCTATCCCACCAAGGTGCGCGGCGTAGCCCTGATGGAATTCGTACGCCCGAGCCCGACATGGGAAGACTTCCACCCGCTCGAGCAGGCACGCGAACGCTTCAAGCTGATGCGCGCCCCGGGCAGTGGCGAAGAATTCGTGCTGCAGCAGAATTTCTTTATCGAGCAGATGTTGCCGAAGGGTTCGCTGCGCCCGTTGACAACGGCGGAAATGAACGCCTACCGCGCACCATTCCCAACGCCCGAATCGCGCAGGCCCATGCTGGCCTTCCCGCGCATGATGCCGATTGCCGGCGAGCCGGCCGATGTGTACCAGCTCATCGAACACAACGAAGCGATCATGGCCACCGCCCAATATCCGAAACTGATCCTGTTCAGCCCGAACGGCGTGCTGACGCCGCGCGCAGTCGCCGAACGCTACGCCGCGAGGCTCGCAAACTGCAAGCTGGTTGAACTTGGCGAAGGCACGCACAACATCCAGGAAGACCACCCGGACGCCATCGGCCACGCCATCGCCGCCTGGCTTCCAAAATAAAAGTCGGGGTCAGCTCCGGCAATCGGACATTCGCTGCGCGAATGTCCGATTGCCGGAGCTGACCCCGACTTTTCAAATGAAAGAAATGTATTCCACCAACAGTTGAAGCGCACAGAACGGTGTGCGCTTGCCCTTGCCTGGCAGACTCGATAGCATGGGGTCATCAAATAAGGGGACAGATATGCGAGCATCTGCACTTCCCACGGCCGAGCAAGTCGACCGCTGGCAAGCCACGCGTCAAAAGGCTTTCAAGGCGGTGCCCGAAGGCGGGCGCACCATCACTTACCTTGGCAAGAAATTCCACGTTTATCCGAATACCTTCTGGCCCTTCCTCGACAGCCAGCCCCTGGTGCGCAATTTCCGCATCAAGCCAGGCGAGAGCGTGCTCGATGTGGGTACCGGCTCCGGCGTGATTGCGATCTTCGCCTGCTACCAGGGAGCTTCACGGGTCCTGGCGCTGGACGTCAATCCGGCGGCCATCCGCAGCGCGCGCCACAATTTGAAGACGCATGGCTTTGAGGGCGTGATGGAAGTGCGCCGTTCCGACCTGTTCGAGAAAGTCGGCGACGAGCAGTTCGACGTCATTACGGCCAACCTGCCGTTCCGCGACAAGCCGGCACCCGATGTGGTGGCGCGCTCGCAGTGGGACACGGATTTCCGCACCAATACCCAGTTCTTCGAGCAGGCCGCACGCTACCTGAAGCCGGGCGGCCGGATCTACTTTGCGCACTCGAATTTCGGCGCGGTGGAGGAAGTGCGGCGCCTGGCCAAGCAGTCCGGCTTCAGCATCCGGCTGATGGCGCGCAGTGCGGCCGAACGAGAACAGGAGCGCCAGTTTTTCGCATTCCTGATCAAACCTGCGGCAAAACATGGACGGGCTGATTGACACCATCCGTCAGATGCGGGCGGTGCCGCACGCACCCTGGCGTGCACAGGTAAGGCGCGTCGCGGTGATACTCACCAGTTCGCGTTCTGGCTCGACGCTGTTCAAGGCGGTGTTGGCGCGCCATCCCGGCATCGCCAGCCTCGATGGCGAAGCCGAGCCTTTCCTGGCCCTGAGCGGCGAGGGTTTCGGCTGCGACCTGGCATGCAGCAGCGACGCTATCGCGCACCTGCGCCACCCCGACACGCTGGCCGACGAGATCTTCGATAGCCTGACCGTAGCGGAAGGCGGCATCGCCCCCTTGGCGGAATTGAAGGCACGCTGGCGCAAGCGCCTGCTGCTGCAATTCCCTGCGCTGTTCGCGCAACCACTTGCACATGCGCAGATGGAGCGGGCGCTGGACGAAACGCTGCTATTCTGCCAGGCTGCCGATGTGCCGAGCGAGCATGAGTTGCAGCAAGCCGTGCTGGGCGCCGTGTTCTGGCGCGAACCGTGGCGCCGCGATTATTACGATGGCGGCCATGGCCCGGGCGAGAGGCGGCCTTTCAACGAAACCGCCAAGATTGAAGAGCCGCCCTTTGTCTCGCCTGCCATGCATGCCAGGCATTTCACGGAAGACGACGCCGCCGGCAAGGTCCTGCTGTTCAAGACGCCGTCGGATGCTTATCGTTTCGGTTTTTACGAGCAGTTGTTCCCGCATGCGCAAGTGCGCTACCTGCACCTGGTGCGCAGCGTTGCCGGCTGCGTCAACGGCCTGATTGACGGGTGGCTGTCGCCGATCGGCTTCCATGCCCACGATATGCAGAAGCACGGCGTCACTCTCGGCATCGGCGGCTATTCGGAGCAATGCGTGGGCGGCACGCGCTGGTGGAAATTCGACCTGCCGCCGAACTGGCGCAGCTATATCAACGCTCCGCTCGAGGAGGTTTGCTTGAACCAATGGCTATCCTGTCACCGTCATATCGTCGATAGCGGCGTGGCCGCCCTGCCGGTGCGTTTTGAATCCTTCCTGGCCGATCCGGCGGGCGTGCTGGACCGGGCCTGCGAATGGCTTGGCCTGCCGCCGATGCCGCATCCGCCCGAGCTGCCGGTGACGATGGCCACCGAAGCGCCCGCGCCGGGCCGTTGGCGCAAGCGCAGCGGCCAGCTGCTGCCGCTGGCGCGGCGCGCGGAGGTGGCGGACATGATGCATGCGCTGGGTTACGGCGCTGCGCCGGAGCAGTGGCAATGATCCGCCGCCTGCTGGTGCCTTACCTGATGGGCAAGCGGCGCGACGGCCTGCAGCGCGTGCAGCTGATTGATTCGCAGCCCTGGACCGTGCTGCAGTCGCCGCAATCGACCGCCACTGAACTGGTGGAAAAGGATGAACAGATGCGCAGCATGGGCCGCGTGTATGCGGTGCTGGCCGAGCATGCCGCGGCGGCGCTGGCGGCGGGCGACCTCCCGGTCAGCATTTCCGGTGACTGCGTGTCCACCATGGGCATGATGGCGGGCCTGCAGCGCGCCGGCCGCGAACCGCAGCGCATGCTGTGGCTGGACGCGCACGGCGACTTCCATACCTGGTCCACCACGCACACCCAATACCTGGGCGGCATGCCGCTGGCCATGCTGGTCGGCCGCCAGGACCGGCGCCAGAACCGGCGCGACAGCATCACCATGCTGCGCGATGCGGTGGGCATGCGGCCTTATCCTGAAGAGCTGGTGCTGCTGTCCGATGCGCGCGACCTTGATCCCGGCGAAGACGTGGCGCTGGAGAAGTCGGCGATCGTGCGCTGCACGCTGGACCAGGTGCTGGGCAACCTGTCGACGCACGAGACCCTCTACGTGCATTTCGATACCGACGTGCTGGACGAAGCCCAGCGCATGCCGGCGCTGAAGTACCACGTGCCGGCCGGGCCGCGGGTGGAAGAGATGGCGGAACTGTTCCGCTGCCTGCGCGATTACCCCTTGGTGGCGGTATCGGTATCGGCGTGGCATGCGGAGCTGGATGCCGGCGACCAGGCCGCCCGCATCTGCCTCGAACTGCTGGAAGAGTTGCTGCCCGGCGCACGCAGTACGCCGCGCGAACGCAGCTCCTCGAGTACCAGCTCGACGCAATCGGCCAGGGGAGCGAGTGCGGTGTCGAGCGACAGATCGGGCGCCAAGGGTGCTTCGTAAGGGGCCGACACGCCGGTGAAGTGCGGCACCTCGCCGGCGCGTGCACGGCGGTACAGGCCCTTGACGTCGCGCTGTTCGCATACTTCCAGCGGGCATTTGCACCAGGCTTCGATGAAATCGCCCTCGGCCTGCATGGCACGCACGCGGGCGCGGTCGGCACGCAATGGCGAGATGAAGGCTGCCAGCACGATGATGCCCGTATCGGCGAACAGGCGTGCGGCCTCGCCGGCACGGCGCAGGTTTTCGCTGCGGTCTTCGGGAGAAAAGCCGAGCCCGGAGCACAGGCCCTGGCGCAAGCTGTCGCCGTCCAGCAGCACCACCTGGCAGCCCGCCTGGAACAGGCGCCGTTCTATGGCGCAGGCCAGCGTGGTCTTGCCGGCACCGGACAGGCCGGTAAACCAGACCACCGCGCCGCGATGGCCGTGCATATCCTCGCGCTCACGGCGCGATACATAGGAGGAGTTCATGATGCGACTATATACGCGATGCAGGAGGGCAGCATGCGCACGGTGCTGATCGTAGGCGCAGGTTTTTCAGGTGTAGCGTGCGCGATACAGATGCTGCGCCTGGCAGGCCGGCAGCCCTTGCGCGTGCTGCTGCTGAATCGCAGCGGGCGGCTGGCGCGCGGCATGGCGTATGGGACGCAAAGCCCGCAGCACCTGCTCAATGTGGTGGCGGCCAATATGAGCGTGTTGCCGGATGATCCGGAGCACTTCGTGCACTATGCCGGAATGCGCGACAGCGGCGTGGCCGGCGGCTCCTTTGTCGCGCGCAGCGTGTACGGCGACTACCTCGAATGGGCGCTGCGGCAGGCGCAGGATCAGGCGCCACGCCATGCCACCCTCGACTGCATCAGCGGCAGCGTATGCAGCTTGCACGCGAAAACCCGCGGCGGGCTGGCGGCCACGCTGGAAGATGGCCGCAGTATCGAGGCCGACCGGGTGGTGCTGGCCTTCGGGCACCTGCCGGCGCCGCCGCCTGAGCTGTCGCGCGGGCAATGGTCCGACACCTCGCGCTACCTGGCGGACCCGTGGCGCGGCGACTTGCTGACCACCATTGGCGCGCATGATCCGGTGCTGTTGTTGGGCACTGGGCTGACGGCAGTCGATATCGCGCTGCAGCTGCTGCGGCGCAATCCATCGCGGCGTGTGCATGCGCTGTCGCGCCATGGGCTGCTGCCGCAGCCTTACAAGCCCCTTTCCGGGCACCTGGCAGGCAGCACCCTGCGGCGCGACGAGGCGCCGACCGTGCGCGCAGCGCTGCATGCTTTCATGCGGCAGGTCGAGCATCTCGAAGATGCAGGCATGGACTGGCACGATGCGGTAGCTGCGCTGCGCCCCCAGGCCGCCGGTATCTGGCAGGCATGGCCGGCGGCCGAACGGCGCCGCTTCCTGCGCCATGTGCGGCCCTACTGGGACGTGCACCGGCACCAGCTGCCGCCAACGGTGCAGCAGGAATTGTCGGCAGCGCTGGCGCGCGGTGCGCTCCATGTAAGCGCAGGCCGCGTGGCAGGCATCCGCGACGAGGCGGAGCTGGCGCTGCTGACAGTGCAGCCGCGCGGCAGCGAAGAATGCATTGAGCTTCGCGCCGGCCGCATCATCAACTGCACCGGCAGTTGCGCCAGCCCGCGCCGCGCTGCGGTGCCGCTGGTGCAACAGCTGCTGGCCGATGGCCTGATGCGGGCCGATGCGCTCGGCCTTGGGCTGGATACCGGCGCCGACTGCGCCGTGCTGGGTGCGAACGGCCAGCCGACGCCGGGCCTGTACTACATCGGCCCCTGGCTCAGGGCCGGCTTCTGGGAGGCGACAGCCGTGCCCGAACTGCGCCGGTTCGCCGCCACCATCGCTCGCGCGTGCATGTAAAATCCGCAATCCTCAACAACGCTGGAGATTTACCATGCGCGCAGTCTCGCTCGCCGCCTTCGCGGTTTGCCTGGTCGCAGGGAGCGCACACGCGCATGTCGACACCATCCTCACCCTGCGGCCGGACGGTTCAATGCCGGAGCTCCCGGCGCAGTACGCAAATGCGCGCTTGCAGATCGGTTGGCCGGTGGCCCGAAAAGGAGTGACGTTGAGGGTGAATGGGCGCGCAGTCAGCGTGCCGCTCTGCGCCCTGGCTGGCGTGAAGTCGCGTTCATTGGCGCAAGTGGACCTGAGTGGATCATGGTATCACTTGCCCCGGGACGGCCTGCCCCATTACCTGATGGTGGGCTTCCGCGGCCCGCACCAGCCCAAGGGAGGGCTGAAGCAGGAAGGCGTCATGCTGATGTTCGACCTGACTGGGCCGGCCATCCTGCATGCGCCAAGCTGTGCTAGTGCAGCAGGGCGGAAGTAAGGGACTTCACTTCCTCCGCCGATTCTTCCATGATGGTGGCCAGGGTGCCGTCGCCGACCGCGAAGTCGATGGTGCTGGCGGCGGCGACCGAGGTCGCGCCCGGGCGGGCGTGCAGCGGCGAGGCGATCGGGGACAAGTCGTTGGCCAGCAGCAGCGTGTCGCCCAGGTTCTCCGGCGGCAGCGCGCGCATGCCTTCCCACATGGCCTCCACGCCCTTCATCACATTCTCGGGAATCATCAGCTTTTGCAGCACGCCGCGGCCGATCGGCACTTCGCCGTAGGTGGTCCATTCCTCCGGATCGCCTTCCATCGCTTCCGGGAAGGCTTCCGCCTGCGACAGCATGTAGAAGCCGCCCACTTCGTGCACGATGCCGGCGAACATGGCGGTATCGGGATCGACGTGGGATACGCGCCGCGCAATCACCTGCGCCAGCGCCGCCACGTGGGCAGTGTGCTCCCACAGCTGGTTGGCCTTGGCCTTGAGCAGGGGATTGCGGATCTTGGTGCCGAGCTGGCGCACGATCACCGAGGTCACCAGCGACTGCAGGGTGCGTACGCCAAGGCGCTGCACCGCTGTCTTGACGCTGGAGATCTCCATGCCGGAACGGTTATAGGCCACCGAGTTGGCAATCGCCACCGTGCGTGCCGCCAGCAGCGGGTCGGCCTGCACCAGCTTGGCAGCCAGGTCGATATGGCAATTGTCATCGTTCAGCGCGCGCTGCAGCTTGATCGACGCGTCGATATTGGTGGGGAAAGTAAGCTCACCGCGGCCGGCTTGGGCTGCAATTGCTTTGAAGGCTTCCAGTCTGTCCATGCGAAATTATAAGCAGAAATTGCCCTGCGGAACTAGGACAGGGTGGTTGTTGTGAAAAACTGGCCAGGTGCCCAGCTCAGCCTTCGCCGAAGATGGCGTCGCACCCTTCTACGGTGCCTTCGACATCTCCCAGCTCGTCGACCAGTTCCAGGTCTTCGAGTTCTTCTACTGCATTGGTGAAGCTGTTGTGCTTGGTGGCGCCGATCAGGCGGTAGATGTCGCCGTCTTCATTGCGGATGCCAATCAGCAGTTTTTCCTTGCGCACCAGTTCGGCGCTGGCGTTTTCCAGCAGCAGGTTGCCGGTGATTTGCTTGTCGAATTTGGCCGGCTTGATGCCGTCCAGCAGGGTGGTCTTTAACATTCTTTTCGTTCTTTATAGTGGTGAACCGGCACTGATCGTGGCCTTCAGCCCGGCCAGGGTGCGTTCCAGGGCTTCATAATCGGCGTCGCTATAGTCGGAAAACAACTGCACGCCTTTAGCGACAATAACAGGAAACACCTCGGCAAACAGCTGCTCGCCCGCCGCTGTCAGGCGCACGAAAAAGGAGCGCTTGTCGTCGGCATTGCGTTCCCGTTCCACCAGGCCCTTCTGTTCCAGGCGTTCAATGACGCCGGTCAGGGTACCTTTGGTGATCAGGGTGCGTTCGCCCAGCTCCTTGTAGCTCATGCCGGGGGTGTTGCCCAATGTGGCAATGATATCGAATTGTGCGTGGGTGAGGCCAAGCTGGCGAACATGTTCGCCGGACCATCTCTCAAACCCCTGCATGCATTCGGCCAGAAGCCGGATGCTTTTCAAATATCGCTCTCCCATGCACCGGATTATAGCGCCCGCCAGCCTCGTCCTCCATCGGTTACTATATGCAAACTTATAACAAGATGGTGTTTTCGCCATGCCCCTACACGCGCGCGGTATCCTGGCCCTGCTGGTGGTGACCCTTGTCTGGGGTACCACCTTCCCGGCGATGAAGGATATGACCGACAACCTGTCGGCCAACTGGATCGTGGTGTCGCGCTTCGCGATTGCCGGCGTATTGTTATCTCCCTTCCTGCTGCGCGCCAAATGGCGCGACCTGCACTATGGCTTCCTGGCCGGGGTGCTGCTGTTCTTCTGTTACCTGACCCAGGTCGAAGGCCTGAGCCAGACTTCCTCCAACCGCAATGCCTTCATCTGCGGCCTGAACGTTCTGGTCGTGCCGCTGCTGGGTATTGCCATGGGCAAGTGGCCGGACAAGCGCATCGTGCTGGCCCTGATCCTGGCCATCGGCGGCCTGTTCGCCCTGTGCTGGGAGGGCAGCTTTACATGGAGCCGCGGCGATTCGCTGGCGCTGGCGGCGGCTTTCCTGTTCGGCCTGTACATCAAGGTGATGGAGCAGTTTTCACGCAAGGTCGAGCGCCTGATGACGCTGACCGTGGCCCAGATCTGGACCGTGGCCCTGTTTGCCGGGCTGTGGATCCTGTTGCGCGAAGTGCCGCGCGGCGTGATCGACGTGCCGAACGATGCCCCGGATTACTACAGCTATATCTGGCTGAGCCTGCTGACCTATAAATGGAACCTGGTATACCTGGGAGTGGTCGCCACCGCGGCCATCATTTCCCTGCAAACCTGGGGCCAGAGCCATGCCACTGCCAATGAGGCGGCCGTGATTTACGCCTTCGAACCCGCCAGCGCGGCCATTTTCGGCTATTTCTGGCTGGGCGAAACCATGGGCGTGATGCAACTGCTGGGCGCGGTACTGTTGATCTCCGGTATGATTGTCAGCCAATGGAATACCCCTGAGCGCCCGGCGTCGGCGCTTGTCCCTGAATAGAAGATGTCATTTGCTCAACTTAGTCGCCTGACCCGGGAGCAGCCGCTGCGCATGCTGCTGGTGAATGCGGGCGAGCCGGACAGCCTGGCCTGGTCCGGATTGGTGCAGCCCCTGCGGCTGGCCCAGCGCATCCTGAATGGCAGTTTCCGGCTCGACGTCATCACGCCGGCGCAGGCTGGCGGCATGGCGGGCGACTGGCAGTTGGCCCTGCTGGTCGCGGACGAGGGTTCGGCGCGCCCGTCCGATGCCGAACTGCGCGCGGTGATCGAGCGTTGCCGCGAAGCCGAGTATTGGGGCGGGGTCGGTGCCGGCGTGCTGTGGCTGGCCCAGACCGGCGCGGCGGGCGGCGCGCGCATAGCCTTGCCATGGGCGCTGTATGCGGAAACCGAGGATGTCACCGAGCGCGCCATACTCACACCGAATCTGTTCGAGATCGATGGGCGGCTGGTTTCATGCTGCGGCGGGGCGGCCTCGATCGATTTTTCGCTGACGCTGATCGAGGCGCTGTTCGGCGCCAATGTGCAGGCCGAGATCAAGGAAGCCTTGTGCATCGACCGCGTGCGTTCGTCGGAGGAGCGGCAGCGGGTGGCCCTGCAGGCGCGTTTCGGGGCGCTGCAGCCCAAGCTGTCGGAGGCGGTGACCCTGATGGAGGCGAATATCGAGGAGCCGCTGTCGACCGACGATATCGCCGGGCTGGTGGGCCTGTCGCGGCGCCAGCTCGAGCGCTTGTTCAAGCAGTACCTGGGTTCGCTGCCTTCGCGTTACTACCTTGAGCTGCGCCTGCAACGGGCGCGGCAATTACTTTTAGAAACAAACCATTCCATAGTGCAGGTAGGGCTGATGTGCGGGTTCTCATCGGGATCGCATTTCTCCACGGCTTTCGGCACGCTTTTCGGCAATACGCCGCGAGAGGAGCGGCAACGCAAGCTCCAAGGCTAACAATTTTGAAAATCCTTGTCGCAGATTCAAAAGAGTTTTAGCATCCCCGCTTTTACAATGCAGTACACCTTACCATTGATGGGGATTTGCTATGAACGCCAAGCTTGACTCGACTGTTACCACCCGCCCTGTAACCCGCGCCACCTTCGACGAGGTGCTGGTCCCGACCTACGCACCTGCCCAGATGGTGCCAGTGCGGGCAGCGGGGCTGGACTTGTGGGACCAGAACGGCAAGCATTACCTGGACTTCACCTCCGGCATTGCCGTGGCGTCCCTGGGCCATTGCAACCCGGTCCTGGTGGAAGCGCTGACCAGGCAAGCCAACACCCTGTGGCACCTGGGCAACGGCTACACCAACGAGCCAGTGCTGCGCCTGGCCCTGGCCCTGACCGAAGCGACCTTCGCCGACCGTGCCTTCTTCTGCAATTCCGGCGCCGAAGCCAATGAAGCGGCCCTGAAGCTGGCCCGTAAGGCTGCCCACGCCAAGTACGGCGACAAGAAGCCGCGCATCGTATCCTGCCTGAACTCCTTCCACGGCCGTACCCTGTTCACCGTGTCCGTCGGCGGCCAGGCCAAGTACACCGAAGGCTTCGAGCCGCTGCCGCCATCGATCGACCACATCCCTTACAACGATATCGAAGCGGCCAAGGCCGCCATCGGCGACGACGTCTGCGCCGTGATCGTGGAGCCGGTGCAGGGCGAGGGCGGCGTGATGCCGGGCAATCCTGAATACCTGAAGACCCTGCGCGAGCTGTGCGACAAGGTCGGCGCCGTGCTGATCTTCGACGAAGTGCAGTGCGGCATGGGCCGTACCGGTTCCCTGTTCGCTTACCAGGGCTATGGCGTGACCCCGGACATCCTGACCTCGGCCAAGGCGCTGGGCAACGGCTACCCGATCGGCGCCATGCTGACTACCGAAGAGCTGGCCAAGCACCTGGCCGTGGGCACCCACGGCACCACCTACGGCGGCAACCCGCTGGCTGCCACCGTGGCGCTGACCGTGCTGGAAACCATCAACCAGCCGGCGTTCCTGGCGCGCGTGAAAGAGGCGTCCGAGAAGCTGATCGGCAAGCTGGAAGGCCTGGTGCGCGACTTCCCGCAAGTGTTCTCCGCCGTGCGCGGCGCCGGCCTGCTGCTGGGCCTGGTTGTGGCCGAGCCGTTCAAGGGCCGTTCCAAGGATATCCAGCGCGCTGCCGAAGCACAGGGCCTGATGATCCTGATCGCCGGCATGGACGTGGTGCGCCTGGCGCCTGCGCTGATCGTGAGCGACGCGCAGATCGATGAGGCGGACCGCATCATCCGCGTGGCGATTGCTGAGCTGACCAAGGCCTAAAACCGGTAAACCAGGGTCTGACCCAAGGGTCAGACCCGACCTGCGACAGTTGCGGGTCGGGTCAGGCACTTGTGCCTGACCCAGATTTACCGGTTTTTTGTTTTAGAGAAGAATAAAGAGGAGCACCCATGTACGTAGTCCGTCCGGTAGAAACCGCCGACATCGCCGCCCTCGAGTCACTGGCCGCGGTCAGCATGCCGGGTGTCCATACCCTGCCGAAGACGCGCGAAAAGATCGAGCAGGCAGTCGAGCGTTCCATCGCTTCCTTCGCCGCCCACGTCGATATCCCGAGCGAAGAATCGTATATGTTCGTGATGGAGTCGCTGGCCGACAGGAAGATCGCCGGTACCGCCGCCATCCACGCCTCCGCAGGCTCGAACGGCACCTACTTCTCCTTCCGCAACGACGTTATCCAGCAGGTCTCGCGCGACCTGAACATCAGCCATAGCGTGCACGCGCTGACGTTGTGCTCCGAGCTGACCGCCTACTCGCAATTGTCCGGCTTCTACGTCGACGCCAGCGTGGCGCAGCGTCCGGAAGCGGCGTTGCTGTCGCGTTCCCGCCTGCTGTATGCAGTGCAGTCGCCGCACCGCTTCGGCGACCGCTTTTTCGTGCCGCTGGCCGGCCTGACCGATGAAAACGGCGGCTCGCCGTTCTGGGATGCGCTGGGCCGCAAATTCTTCAAGATGGATTTCCTCGATGCCGAGCGCGTGATCGGCGGCGCCCGTAACCGCACCCTGATCGTGGAACTGATGCCGCACTATCCGGTCTACGTGCCGCTGCTGCCGGGCGATGCGCAAGCCGTGATGGGCCAGATCCATCCGAGCGGCGAGCTGGCGTTCAACCTGCTGACTTCCGAAGGCTTCGAAGCCGACGAGTACATCGACATCTTCGACGGCGGCCCGATCCTGCAGGCGCACAAGCACACGCTGCGTACCTTCTCTTCGTCGCTGCCGCGCCGCGTGGCCAGCGCGAACGGCACGCAAGCGAGCGATGCGGTGGCGACGTATGCCGTGTCGACCGGCCCCGACCAGCGCTTCCGCGCGGTGACCATCAACTGCGCACCGCTGGAAAATACCGATACCGTCTGCCTGTCCAGGCACGCCCAGGAAATCCTGCGCGTGGAAGAAGGCGACACCGTGACCTGCGTCCGCATTTAAGAACGAGAATACCTATGCTAGTTGTACGCGCCATTAAAGCGAATGACCTGGACGGATTGTTCAACCTGGCCAGCCAGGTTGGCACCGGCATGACCACGCTCAAGCCGGACATGAAGATGATGGGCGACCGCGTCGCCGTGGCGGTGGCGTCCTTCGCCGAAACCATCCCGCCGGAAGAACGCGACTATATGTTCGTGATGGAAGACACCGAAACTGGCCGCCTGGCTGGCGTGTGCGCCATCAAGGGCGCGGTCGGCCTGACCGAGCCGTTCTACAACTACCGCATCGGCACCCTGGTGCACTCCAGCCGCGAGCTGAACGTGTTCACCCGCATGGATACGTTGTACCTGTCGAACGACCTGACCGGCTGCTCCGAGCTGTGCTCCCTGTTCCTGCACCCGGACTACCGCCAGGGCAATAACGGCAAGCTGCTGTCGAAATCGCGCTTCCTGTTCATCGCCCAGTTCCCGCACCTGTTCGAGCAGAAGATCATTGCCGAGATGCGCGGCTACCAGGCGGAAGACGGCACCTCGCCGTTCTACGAAGGCCTGGGCCGCTACTTCTTCAAGATGGACTTCCATCACGTGGACGACCTGACCGCGCTGGGCAAAAAGTCCTTCATCGCCGAACTGATGCCGCGCCAGCCCCTGTATGTTGACTACCTGCCCAAAGACGCGCAGGAAGCGATCGGCAAGGTGCACCAGGCCACGGCGCCGGCGCGCCGCCTGCTGGAGCAGGAAGGCCTGCACTACGAAGGCTATGTCGATATCTTCGACGCCGGCCCGGTGCTGCAAGCCCGCGTGACCGAGCTGCGCGCGATGCGCGACAGCGAGCTGGCCACCGTGGAGCGCGATACCGACACGGCGCATGCCTGCGCCCTGCACACCACCGAACCATACCTGGTGTCGAACACGGTCATGCAGGATTTCCGCATGATCCTGACCGACGCCAATCCGTCCGACGGCAGCATTGACCTGTCGAAGGAGGAACAAGCACTGCTGCACTGCCACTCGGGCGAAACCGTGCGCACCCTGTCTCTCAACGTGAGGAAGAACCAGAATGTCTGAACTGAGCAATTTCATCAACGGCCAATGGAAAGCGGGTCACGGCGAGACCATCAAGACCACCAACCCTGCCGACGGCAAGCAGACCTACGCGTCGCAGGAGTCGGCCGCTGACGATGTGGCCGAAGCCGCCCGCGCCGCGCGCGCCGCTTTTGAAGCCTGGGCCTACCGTCCGCTGGAAGAGCGCATCGCCATCGTCACCAAGTTCCGCGACCTGCTGAAGGAAAACGCGGAAGACCTGGCGCAGACCATCTCCGAAGAAGTCGGCAAGCCGCTGTGGGAAGCGCGCACCGAAGTCACCACCATGGCCAACAAGGTGGATATCTCGATTACCTCCTACGGCTCGCGTACCGGCGTGGTATCGTCCAAGGTCGCCGATGGCGAAGCCGTGCTGCGCCACCGTCCGCATGGCGTATTCGGCGTGTTCGGTCCCTACAACTTCCCTGGCCACCTGCCGAACGGCCATATCGTGCCGGCCCTGATCGCCGGCAACACCGTGGTGTTCAAGCCTAGCGAATACGCTCCGCGCACCGCCATCAAGACCGTGGCGCTGTGGGAAAAGGCGGGCGCGCCTGCCGGCGTGATCAACCTGGTCAACGGCGGCCGCGAAACCGGGATTGCTCTGGGCCGGAATGCTGAAATCGACGGCGTGCTGTTCACCGGCTCCAGCCAGACCGGCGCGGCGCTGCACAAGCAGTTCGCCGGCCAGCCGGGCAAGCTGCTGGCGCTGGAAATGGGCGGCAACAATCCGCTGATCGTGTGGAACCCGACCGATATCGATGCCGCCGTCTTCATGGCCGTGTCCTCGTCCTTCATCTCCGCCGGCCAGCGCTGCACCTGCGCGCGCCGGGTGATCGTGCCGAAGGGCGAACAGGGCGATGCCTTCGTCAAGCGCTTCGTCGAAGTGGCGTCGAAGCTGGGCGTAGGCGCTCCGGCCGCCGAACCGGCACCGTTCATGGGCCCTGTGGTTTCCGCTGCCGTGGCTGAAAAGCTGGTGCAGGCGCAAGCCGACATGGTGGCCAAGGGCGGCAGGCTGCTGCTGGAAATGCGCCAGCTGGAGCCGGGCACCGGCTTCGTCTCCGCCGGCATCGTCGACACCACCGAGGCCCAAGGTATTGCTGACGAAGAGTGGTTCGGTCCACTGGCCCAGGTCATCCGCGTCGACGATTTCGATGCCGCGATCCGCGTTGCCAACAACACCGGCTACGGCCTGGCGGCGGCCCTGCTGTCGACCGACGAAGCGCTGTGGCAGAAGTTCCAGCTGCGCGCCCGCGCTGGCATCGTGAACTGGAACCGTCCAACCACCGGCGCCGCCAGTTCGGCACCGTTCGGCGGCGTCGGCAAGTCCGGCAACCACCGTCCCAGCGCATACTATGCAGCGGACTACTGCGCCTACCCGGTCGCTTCGATCGAGAACAGCGCCCTTGAAATGCCGGCCAAGCTGTCGCCTGGCATGAACTTCTGAGGATGGCCATGCCTACTGCACGCGAATACAACCTCGACGGTTTGGTTGGGCCGTCGCACAACTACGCCGGCCTGTCGTTCGGCAACGTCGCCTCGTTCAGCAACGTCAAGAGCGCGTCCAATCCGAAACAGGCTGCCCTGCAGGGCCTGGCCAAGATGCGCGAACTGGCCAAGCGCGGTTTCGCGCAGGCGCTGCTGCCGCCGCAGGATCGCCCGAATTTCCGCCTGCTGCGCAGCCTGGGCTACGCCGGCACCGACGCCGAGGTGATCGCCCAGGCGTACAACGATTCGCCGGTGGTGCTGGCCTGCGCCTATTCGGCCTCGCCGATGTGGACCGCAAACGCCGCCACCGTCAGCCCGTCGGCCGACACCAGGGATGGCCGCGTGCACTTCACCGCGGCAAACCTGAACAACAAGCTGCACCGCGCCTTCGAGCACGTTCAATCGGCCCGCGCGCTGCGTGCCATTTTCAAGGATGAGCGTTTCTTCGCGGTGCACGACGCCCTCCCTGGCACACCGGCCTTTGGCGATGAAGGCGCGGCCAACCATACGCGCCTGTGCGACCAGCATGGCAATCCGGCCGTGGAGCTGTTCGTCTACGGCCGCGTGGAATTCGATCCGAGCGCTCCGGCGCCGAAGAAATTCCCGGCCCGCCATACGCTGGAAGCGTCGAAGGCTGTGGCGCGCCTGCATGGCCTTGATCCCGCGCGCTGCGTGTTCGTGCAGCAAAACCCGGACGTGATCGACCAGGGTGTGTTCCACAATGACGTGATCGCCGTGGGCAATGGCAATGTGCTGTTCTACCACGAGCAGGCGTTCGCCGATGAGCAGGCCGCGCTGGCTGCGATCCGCGCTGCGATGCAGGGCGTTGGCGCCGAGCTGGTTGCGATTCGCGTGCCAACCGCCGAAGTATCGGTGGCCGATGCGGTTTCCTCCTACCTGTTCAACACCCAGTTGCTGTCCAAGCCGGACGGCAAGATGGCCCTGGTCACGCCGCACGAATGCCAGGAGATCCCGGCCGTTGCGGCCTTCCTGGAAAAGCTGCTTGCCTCCGGCGGCCCGGTGAATGAACTGATCCACTTCGACCTGCGCCAGTCGATGCGCAACGGCGGCGGACCTGCCTGCCTGCGCCTGCGCGTGGCCCTGACCGAGGCGGAAGCGGGCGCCATGCACCAGGGTGTGGTGATGACCGAAACGCTGTACCATAGCCTGGTCGCATGGGTCGAGAAACACTACCGCGACCATTTGGAACCAAAAGATTTAGCAGATCCGCAATTGGCTGTCGAAGTGCATACCGCATTGAAAGAGCTGGAACAGATCCTCGGCCTACCAGGCCTCTACGATCTGGAATAAGAAACAAAAAATGGGGTACGTCCCCATTTTTTACAACTGTTATTGGAGAAGCAGATGAAACAAATGCCACAAGAGTTGCGCAAGCAAACGCTCGAACTGGTCAAAGCCAGCGGCCCGATCGCACAACTGATCGAAGCCTGGCTCGGCTCCCTCGACGATGAAGACCTGGCCGACCTGTCCCCCGGCAGCCTGGCCCCGGTCCTTGTGGAAGGTTTCACCCAGCTGGCCAAGCGCACCGGTACCGGCTGCCAGATCGCCAAGCTCCAATACCAGGAAGCACGCGGCGGCCACGCTACCGCGCTGCTGATCGTCAACGACGACATGCCTTACCTGGTCGACTCCATCGTGATCGCCCTGCGCAAACTGCGCGTCGGCTCCAACGGCGTGCTGAATGCCGTGCTGCCGGTGCGCCGCGCTGCCGACGGTTCGGTGAAAGCAGTCGGCCAGAAAGGCGACAAGCTCGAATCCATGGTCCTGTGCCTGCTGTCCGAAAAGCTGGAAGACGGCGCACTGAAAGAGCTGACCGAGCGCATCGAAATGGTGGCGCGCGATGCCGCCATTGTGAAGCGCGACCAGGCCGCAATGAAGGAGCGCTTTACTGCCGTCGCCACCGACTCCGCAGGCCATGGCGAAGAGGGCCAGGAAGTAGCAGCCTTCCTGCAGTGGGCCCGCGACGAAGGCTTCGAAGTGCACGGCTACGCCTACTACCAGGTGAAGCCGGGCGCGCGCGAACTGGAACGCGACATCGCTAGCCGCATCGGCGTGCTGCAGGACACCGCGCACCCGATCTATGGCACTTGCCTGGCCAATATTCCTGGCGACTTCGACACCCTGTCCAAGCGCGCCCACACCCTGTCGATCGTCAAGGCCGACGTGGGCGGCACCCTGCACCGCGACCAGTCGCTGGACTTCATCGGCGTGCGCCACACCGACGGCAAGGGCGCCATCCTGGGCGAGCACTGCTTCGTCGGCCTGTTCACCCGTGCCGCCAACCTGACGCCGCTGGCCCGCCTGCCGTTCGCGCGCGGCCGCATCGCTCAAGTGCTGAAAATCGCAGGGGTGCGCGAGACCGGTTTCCGCGCCGAGAAATTCATCGAGATCCTGGAATCGCTGCCGCGCACCGAAGCGCTGGAAGCGGAACCGGAATGGCTGGCTGAAGTCTGCGGCGCCGTGGTGTCGCTGTACAAGCAGCCGCGCGCCAAAGTCTTTGCCCGCCGCGACGTCTACGCCCGCCACCTGAACGTGCTGGTCTACCTGCCGCGCGAACGCTACTCCGCTTCCGTGGCGCACGCACTGGCGCGCGCCCTGCAGGAAAGCTCGGGCGCCACCCACGTCAGCTCGCAAACCCTGGTGTCGGACGGCCCGCTGGCGCGCCTGTACCTGATCGCCCACGCCGCGCGCTACCCGCTGGACCTGGAAAGCGATATCCAGCGTCCACTGCTGACGGTGCTGGACGGCTGGCATGACCAGTTCTCCGAACTGGCCGACAAGGTCGGCGAAGAGCCTCTGCGCAACAGCCTGCGCAAGCTGTGCTCCACCTTGCCGGTCGACTATGTGGCCGCAACGCCGCCAGCAGTGGCCTTCCACGACCTGGACAAGATCCTGCGCAACGGCGTGGACGAGCGCGTCGCAGTGCGCGTCGAACTGCCTTCGGACAGCAACGCTTCCACCACCATCCGCCTGTATTCGGTGGACCGCGTGCCTGCACTGTCGTCGATCCTGCCGGCGCTGCATAACGCCGGCGTCGCCATCGAGCGCGAATCCGCCCACACCATCCGCACTGCGGACGGCAAGAAGCACTACGTGACCAGCCTGGCAGTTGATGCCCAAAGCGCGCTTGAGCTGTCGCGCCCTGGCGTGGTGCAAGTGGCGGAAGACCTGTTCAACGCCCTGTTCAACAACGAAGCCGAAGACGGCCGCCTGAATGGCCTGGTCGTTGAGGGCGGCCTGCGCCTGCGCGAAGTGCAGCTGGTGCGTGCCTACATGAGCTACTGGCGCCAGGCCGGCACCCAGTTCACCGTGCGCTACATGGCGGAAATCCTGCGCCGCCACCCGGCGCTGGTGAAGGAGCTGGTCGACGCGTGGAAAGAGCGCTTCGACCCGGCGCTGCCGGAAGCAACCCGCACCGCCGCCAGGGACAAGCTGCTGGCCATCAAGGGCCGCCTGTCTTCGATCAACCACGCCGACTCCGAAGTGATCTTCGCGGCCATGATCGACCTGATGCTGGCGACCCTGCGCACCAACTACTTCCAGAACGCAGGCCAGGGCGACAAGATCATCTTCAAGTTCGACACCAGCAACCTGCACCTGGTACCGGAACCGCGTCCGTTCCGCGAGATCTATGTGTTCTCGCGCCGCTTCGAAGGCGTGCACCTGCGCGGCGGCCCGGTCGCCCGCGGCGGCCTGCGCTGGTCGGACCGCATGGAGGACTACCGCACCGAAGTCCTGGGCCTGGTGAAGGCGCAGATGGTGAAGAACGCCGTGATCGTGCCTGCCGGCGCGAAGGGCGGCTTCGTCTGCAAGCAGATGCCGAAAGACGCGCCGCGCGACGTGATTGCTGCGGAAGGCGAAGCAGTCTACCGTTTGTTCATCGCCAGCCTGCTGGAAATGACCGACAACCGCGTGCTGGGCAGGATTGTTGCGCCTGAAGACACCGTCCGCTACGATAACGACGACCCGTACCTGGTGGTGGCTGCCGACAAGGGCACCGCAACTTTCTCCGACATCGCCAACAGTATTGCGGTCAAGCGCGGCTTCTGGCTGGGCGACGCGTTTGCGTCCGGCGGCTCCAACGGCTATGACCACAAGAAAATGGGCATCACCGCCAAGGGCGCGTTCGAAGCGGTCAAGCGCCACTTCTACGAGATGGGCCACGACATGAACACCACCCCGTTCACCGTGGTGGGCGTGGGCGATATGTCGGGCGACGTGTTCGGCAACGGCGTGCTGCTGTCGAACCAGATCAAGCTGCTGGCGGCCTTCGACCACCGCCACATCTTCCTCGACCCGAATCCGGATACCGCGAAATCGTTCGCCGAACGCCAGCGCATGTTCGCGCTGCCGCGCTCCTCGTGGGAGGACTACAGCAAGGACCTGATCTCGAAGGGCGGCGGTGTGTTCCCGCGTACCGCCCGTACCATCGAGCTGTCGCCTGAAATCCGCGCCGCGCTGGACATCGCGGAAACCTCGCTGACGCCGGAAGAGCTGATGCATCGCATCCTGCTGGCGCCTGTGGACCTGTTCTACAACGGCGGCATCGGTACCTACATCAAGTCTTCGACCGAAACCCATGCGCAGGTGAAAGACCGCGCCAACGACAATATCCGGGTCAGCGGCAATGAGCTGCGCTGCAAGGTCGTATCGGAAGGCGGCAACCTGGGCGCGACCCAGGCCGGCCGGATCGAATTCGCGCTGGCCGGCGGCCGCATCTTCACCGACGCGATCGACAACTCGGCCGGCGTGGATTGCTCCGACCACGAAGTGAACTGCAAGATGTGGCTGGACGTGGAAGTGAACGCGGGCCAGACCACGGAGGCGGCGCGTAACCAGCTGCTGAACGACATGACCATGGAAGTCGAGCGCCTGGTCCTGCGCGACAACACGCAGCAAACCCGTTTGCTGGTACGCGAATTCCAGGCCCAGTCGGAAGCGCATGTGCAGGACGGCTACGCCGACCTGATCGCCGACCTGGAAGAGGAAGGCGCACTGTCGCGGGAGCTGGAGCACCTGCCAAGCGTGGCCGAACTGGCGCGCCGCAAGGCCGATGGCCGCGGCCTGACGACGCCGGAGCTGGCGGTTGTCATCGCCAACGTGAAGAACCGCTACAAGCGCCTGCTGTCGGCGCTGCCGCTGACGGATGAAAGCTGGGCGGAAAAGGTGCTGCGGCCTTACTTCCCTGAGCAACTGGTGGCAACCCGTCCGCCGCTGAACCATCCGTTGTCGAACGCCATCCTGGCGACCGTACTGGCGAACGAAGTGGTGAACCGCTGCGGCCCATTGATGATCCGCGACCTGGCGGCTGCCAGCAACGGCTCCGAACAGGATGTGATCCTGGCCTGGGGCCAGGCATGGTCGGCGCTGGACCTGGCGCCGATCTTCGACACCCTGGATGCCGACGCACTGAATGTGCCGCGCAATGTAGCGATGCGCGTCGATGCCCGCACCCGCGCCATGCTGAAGGCGGTGATGGAAGGCGCGCTGGGCGTGTCGAAAGACCAGCTGCGCGGCGCCGGCATTGCCGAGCTGACCAGGCTGTTCGCCGATCCTGCCACCGTGCGCAAGATGGCTGCCGACGTACAGTCGGAAGCTGCCACCCACAGCGGCCTGCGCGCCGAGTTCGTGCAGGCATGGAATGCGGTCGATGCGCTGGAAGGCGTGGCGGCATTCGTATTCGCGGCGCTGTCGGTCAAGCGTCCTGCGGGCATGGACCTGCCGGGCTTCCTGGCGGTTGGCATGGCCCTGCGTTCGCAGGCGGGTATCGATACGCTGGAACGCGGCCTCAAGCTGCCGGCCACGTCGAAGTCGCAGGAACATTTGCGCAGCTACGCGCAGCAAGCCTTGCGCCGCACGCAGCAGAAGTTGCTGTCGCAGGTGCTGGCACGCGCCACCAACGGCCATGACGCGGCCGAGGCGGTCGAGCTGGTGACCTGCACCCTGGGCCTGTCCGGCTATGCTGCGTCGGCGGACCTGGAGCAGGCGATGCTGGATGTGTGGGCGTTGTCGGAGGCGGTCAACGCGGTTGGCATGGCGGCCTGAAACCCGTCCCTCAATCAAGTATGCGGCCGCCGCGTATAAGTGTCAGACCCTGCGGGTCTGACACTGGTTTCCCGGTTTTAGCGGAGCAGAAAGTAACAGCAACAAAGAATGGCAGATAATCAAACGATCCCCCCCGCAGTGCGCGCCCTCGCTGAAGCCGACTTCAGCGCGGTAGCAACCCGCTTCACCTCCGCCGGCTTCAAGGTGGCCCAACCCGCCGACGGTATCCTCACGATCCGCAGCCAGCAGCCCGGCCGCCCAGCAGTGCTGGTCTCGGTCGGCGTGCACGGCGACGAAACCGGACCAATCGAGCTGGTAGCCTACCTGCTCGACGCCCTGGCGCAAGACCCGCAGGCGCTGCAGGTCGACCTGATGCTCTGCGTCGGCAACATCGGCGCCATCCGCCAGGCCAGGCGCTTCATCGATGCAGACCTGAACCGCATGTTCCGCGCTGAACGCGGCGCCCTGGCCGGCACCGCCGAAGCCGCCCGCGCCGACGTGATGATTGCAGCGACCAGCGAATTCTTCGCCGGCGCCGGCAAAGAACGCTGGCACCTCGACCTGCACACCGCAATCCGCCCCAGCCTGTACCCGACCTTCGCCATCGTTCCCGACCTGGTCGCAGACGACGCGAAACGGCAACTGGTCGGCTGGCTGGGCGAGGCCGCCATCGGCGCCATCATCATGAACCCATCGTCGGCCGGCACTTACAGCTATTACAGCGCCGAGCACCACGCCGCCGCCGGCACCACGATTGAGCTGGGCCGAATCGGCACCCTGGGCCAGAACGACCTCACCCAGTTCGAGGACGCCAGGCTGGCGCTGGAGCGCCTGCTGCGCGGCAAAGCCCCGGCGCAGGGCGCCAGCGAACCGCACGTCTTCAAGGTTGCCCGGAACATCATCAAACTGAGCGACAACTTCAAGATGGCCTTCGGCAAAGAAACGCAGAACTTCACCGCGCTGAAGAAGGGCGACGAGATCGCCCGCGACGGCGACACCGTCTACACCGTGCAGCACGATGAAGAACTGGTGGTCTTCCCCAACCCCGACGTTCGCATCGGCCTGCGGGCCGGATTGATGGTCACACGCGTCAATTGAAGGATTGCGCTACACTTCCCGGACACCCACCGGAAAGGAGTAGCGCATGTCCCTGTCCATGTATAAAGTTTCCGCGCCCGTTTTCGTGCGCGGCCTGAACGTGATGGTGGGCCTGCTGCGCAAGGCGCAGGCCCACGCCGAGGAAACCGGCAAAGTCCCGGAAACGCTGCTGTCGGCCCGCCTGGCCGACGACATGCTGCCGCTGGCCGCACAGGTACAGCGCGCCAGCGATACCAGCAAACTATCCATTGAACGCCTGAGCGGTATCGCCGCGCCGAAATTCCCCGACAACGAAGCCAGTTTCGAGCAGCTGCAGGAGCGCATTGCGAATACGATCGCCTACATTGAAAGCGTGGGGGAAGAGCATTTCGCGAACAGCGAAACGAAAGAGGTGGCACTGAGTTTCGGCAGCTTCAAGCCAACCTTCACTGGCGAGAGCTATATGCTGACTTTCGCGCTGCCGAACTTCTACTTCCATGTCGTGACGCTGCACGACATCCTTCGCAACCAGGGCGTCAAGATCGGCAAGATCGACTACCTGGGTCCTTACCAGGGTTAAATGCTGACCTGCAGGGCGTAGGTCGCTGCCATGGTCAACAGGAGCACGCTCACTGAGATCGCTTTCATTGGATTGAAGCGGGACGACACGGTCGGGATTTTACGGTACATGGCTGGCTCCTTCTCAGTAGCGGTTTTGCATGCTTCGCAGGTTACCAATGCATGCCGCGCCAAGCTAGGCGTAAGCCTGTATCAATAGTAAGTACTTGTAACTTTATGAGCCACCTGTTCTCCCCTTATGCACTGGGCCGGCTGGAGCTGGCGAACCGCATCGCCATCGCGCCCATGTGCCAATACTGCGCCAGTGAAGGCCTTGCGGCCGACTGGCACATGATCCACTACGGCCACCTGGCGCTATCGGGCGCCGGCCTGCTGATCCTGGAAGCGACCGCGATTTCTCCCGAAGGCCGCATTTCGCCGGCCGACCTCGGGCTGTGGTCCGACGCACACCGGCAGGCGCTTGCACCCGTCGTGCAGGCGATCCGCCGCCACTCGCCAATCAGGCTCGCAGTGCAGCTGGCCCACGCGGGGCGCAAGGCTTCCAGCGCACCGCCATTCGAAGGCGGGCAGGCATTGCCGCCGGGGCAGGGCGGCGGCTGGCAGACGGTCGCCCCTTCGGCGCTGCCGCATGCGGCCTCCGATCCCGCGCCGCTGGCGCTCGACGATGCCGGGCTGGCCAAGGTCAAAGCCGATTTCGTGAACGCCGCTTTGCGCGTGCATGCCCTCGGCATCGAAGCCATCGAACTGCACGGCGCCCACGGCTACCTGCTGCACCAGTTCCTGTCGCCGCTGGCCAACCAGCGCAGCGACCAGTACGGCGGCGCGCTGGAAAACCGCATGCGCTTCCCGCTCGAGGTGTTCGATGCCGTGCGCGCAGCGCTGCCGCGCGAAGTGGCGATCGGCATGCGCCTGTCGGCCTCGGATTGGGTCGAGGACGGCTGGGACATCGAGCAAAGCGTGGCGCTGGCGCAGCAGTTGAAACAGCGCGGCGCCGACTTTATCCACGTCTCCAGCGGCGGCGTCTCGCCGCTGCAGCAAATCCCGCTCGGCCCGGGCTACCAGGTCCATTTTGCGCAGCGCATCAAGGCCGAAACAGGCTTGCCGACCATCGGCGTGGGACTGATCACCGAGCCGCTGCACGCCGAAGCGATCATTGCCAACAGCCAGGCCGACATGGTGGGCCTGGCGCGCGCCATGCTGTACAACCCGCGCTGGCCATGGCATGCGGCCGCCGCGCTGGGCACCCAGGTTGCTGCACCGCCGCAGTACTGGCGCTCCCAGCCCCGGGAAATGAAAAACCTGTTCGGCGAAACCCGCCTCGGCCAGCGTTAAAAAACGCGACTCCGTGGGGCGCCCGCCACGGTTGCAATTCCGGCATCAAAATCCTTTAGGAACAGCAACTGCGAGGTCTTATAATCGTGGGGTTTTTTTGTCCTGAAGGATATGCCTGTGAATCAATCGCTGGTCCAGAAGCTGACCCGTACCAAGCCGGCCCAGGTGGAGTCGGATGCCGGCACGAGCCTGCACGGGGAGGGCCTTAGCCGCTCCATCGGGCTGTTTTCGCTGACGATGATCGGCGTTGGCGCCACGATCGGCACCGGTATCTTCTTCACCATGGTCGAAGCGGTGCCGAAAGCCGGCCCCTCGGTGGTGCTGTCCTTCCTGCTGGCGGCGCTGACCGCCGGCCTCACCGCGCTGTGCTACGCCGAGCTGTCCTTCCGCGTGCCGGCAGCCGGTTCCGCCTATTCCTTCGCCTACCGCACGCTGGGCGAGTTCATGGCGTTCATTGTTGCCTTCTGCCTGCTGCTCGAATACGGGCTGGCGGCCAGTGCGACAGCGATCGGCTGGTCGGACTACCTGAACAACTTCCTGGTCAACGCTTTCCACTGGCAGATCCCGGAAAGCCTGCGCTCGCCGATGATCGTATCGACGCCGAACGGCACGGTGTGGCATATGGATCACTTCAACCTGCCGCCGATGATCCTGGTGGCGCTGTGCTGCTTCCTGCTGGTGCGCGGCGCCAAGGAGTCGGCTACCGCCAATGCGGTGATGGTGATGATCAAGCTGGCGATCCTGATCTTCTTCTGCGCCGTCGCCTTCACCGGTTTCGACACCGCCAACTTCACGCCGTTCATCAAGCAGACGCCGGGCGAATGGCTGCCGGGTGCGAGCGGCATTGCCGCCGCTGCGGGGACGGTGTTTTTCTCCTTTATCGGCCTGGACACCATTGCCACCGCCGGTGAGGAAGTGCGCAACCCCAAGCGCAATGTCCCGATCGGCATCATCGCCGCCTTGCTGCTGGTGACCGTGTTCTACATGCTGGTTGCGATGGCGGCGATGGGCGCCCAGCCTGCGCATCTGTTCGAGGGCCAGGCAGCCGGCCTGTCCGTGATCCTGCAAAACGTGACCGGCAAGGCATGGCCTGCACTGGTGCTGTCGGCTGGTGCGGTGATCTCGGTGTTCTCCGTGACCTTGGTGACGATCTACGGCCAGACCCGCATCCTGTATGCAATCGCCAAGGACGGCCTGGTGCCGAAGACCTTCCAGAGCGTGAACCCGAAATCCCATTCGCCAGTTGCCAACACCCTGATCGTCAGCGTGGTGGTCGGCATTGTCGCTGGCCTGGTCGATTCCACCTTCCTGTGGGACATGGTATCGATGGGGACCCTGACTGCGTTCATCGTGGTATCGATTGCGGTGCCGGTACTGCGCTCGCAGGAACGCGCTGCGGGCACTTACACCAAGGGCGGCTTCCGCGTGCCTTTCGGTCCGTACTTCGTGCCTGGCCTGAGCATCATTGCCTGCGGCTACCTGATGATCAACCTGTCGCACGCCACCAAGATGATTTTCACTATCTGGATGGTGGTAGCGGTGCTGACCTACTTCATCTACGGGATCCGCAACTCCAGGCTTAACAAGGTATAAACAATGCAGGTCAAAGCAATCGCCCACACAGCATTCCTGGCTACGGCCATAATCTCTGGGGCGGTTGCCCAGGCGCGGTCTCCCGGCTCCGCCATCCGCGACTACCGTTCGGTCGCCATCTCCCCAGCCGGCGAGCGTGTGGTGTCGCTGGAATCCATCGACACCGGCAACGGCAAGCGCCCGCACCCCACCGTGGTAGTGCGCGATGCCTCGACTGGCGCCGTTGCCGCCGAATTCGATCCCTGTTCCTCCTGCAGCTATGACAAGCCGTCCTGGTCGCCGGACGGCAAGGCGCTGGCCTTTGTCGCCAGCGACAAGCGTGCCGCTTCGGCGTGGTTGTACATTGCCAGCAGCGGCAAGGCGCGCGCCATGGCCACCGTGCAGGGCGTCGCCAGCACCGCGCGCTGGTCGCCGGATGGCCGCACGCTGGCGCTGCTGGCCACTGTCGGCGCGAAGAAGGAGACCGGCGCCACCGCGGCCGGCGCGCGCCTGGTGGGGGAGATCGGCGCAGAGGAAGATGCGCAGCGCATCGCAACAATTCCGGCCGCTGGCGGCACGCTCAAGCTGCTGTCGCCTGCCGACACCTTCATCTACGAATACGACTGGACGCCGGATGGCAAAGGCTTCATCGCTACCAGCGCCAAAGGCAATGGCGACAATAACTGGTGGGTGGCCAAGCTGTCCCACATCGATGCCGCCAGCGGCGCGCTGCGCATCGTGGCCAGTCCTGCCACGCAACTGAATATGCCGCGCGTCTCGCCCGATGGCCGCACCGTAGCTTTCATCGGCGGCTTGATGAGCGACTTCGGTTCGGTCGGCGGCGACGTCTATACCGTGCCGCTGGCGGGCGGTGAACCGGTCAACCTGACGCCGGGCTTCAAAGGCACTTTCAACACGCTGGCCTGGCGCGGCGAAGGCTTGCTGGGCAATGCCCTGATGGGCGACAAGTCGACCGTGCTCTCGCTCGACCTGCAGGGTCATAGCACCTTGCTGCGTTCCGCCGCCGTGTCGACCGGCGCCGGCGATGGGCGCATATCGTTCAGCGCAGACGGCAGCAAGGCCGCGGCGTTGCAGGAAGACTTCGAGCACGCTCCCGCCATCGTGGCCGGCCCGGTTGGCGCCATGCGTGCCATCACCGACGACAACGCCCACCTGGCGCAGCAAGTCGCGGTGCAGAACATCAGCTGGAAGAGCGACGGCTTCAGTGTGCAGGGCTGGCTGATCGGCCCGCGCAGCACTGTGCCGGGCAAGAAATACCCGATGATCGTGCAGGTGCATGGCGGTCCCGCTGCCGCCGCAGCGCCGCGCTATATTTCGCCGGGTGAGCAGGGCAATCCGCTGGTGCGCGAACTGGTGGAGAAGGGCTATTTCGTATTCCTGCCTAATCCGCGCGGCAGCTTCGGCCAAGGCCAGGATTTCGCCATGGCCAACCGCCGCGATTTCGGCGGCGGCGACCTGCGTGACATCCTGGCCGGTGTCGACGCGGCGGCTGCTGCGTCGCCGGTCGACACCAGTCGCCTGGGGCTCATGGGCCACTCCTACGGCGGCTTCATGACCATGTGGGGCGTGACGCACTCGCAGCGCTTCAAGGCTGCCGTTGCCGGCGCCGGCATCGCCAACTGGATTTCGTACTACGGCCAGAACGGCATCGACCAATGGATGATTCCATTCTTCGGCGCCTCCGCCTACGACGATCCCGCGATCTACCGCCAGCTGTCGCCGATCGAATCGATCAAGGCGGCGCGCACGCCGACGCTGGTGTATGTCGGCGAGCGCGACGTCGAATGTCCGCCGGCGCAGTCGATGGAATTCTGGCACGGCCTGAAGGCCATGGGCGTGCCCACCTCGCTGGTGATTTACGAAGGCGAAGGTCACGGCATCGGCGAACCGGAGCACCAGCAGGACCTGCGCAAGCGTACCATCGAATGGTTCGGGCGCTACCTCGCTGATTGATTATCCTTGCAGTACAAACCGAATAAAAACCAATGCGTATTCTCTCAAGCATCCTCCTCGCAGCCGTGATCAGCCAGCATGCCGCTTCGGCAGCGGACGCCGTGCCGCTCGAATTCATTAACGGGATCCCGTTCCTCAACGTTTCGGTCGGCGCAACGTCGTCGCGCATGATGTTTGACTCCGGCGGCCGCCTGGGCATTTCCGTTCCTGCGGAGACCATCACGAAGTCCGGGTCGGTCCAGGTGCTCGAGGAGAAAAAGAAGTTCAAGGACTTGCAAGGCAACGCCTACGAAACACCGCGCGTTATCGCGGGGAAGGTCGTCATCGGTTCCACCATGCTCGCGCCGGTGCAAGGCCAGGTCCACATGCAGTGGGGCGGCGCCCCCGAAGGCCCCGAAGCCGAATTGACCAAGGCGCGCGCAGGCGGCGCCATCGGTCTGGAAGCCTTTGCGAATTTTCCGCTGATGTTCGACTACAAGCAGCGCACCCTGTCGATCCTTGATGCGAGCGGGGTTATCGAACTGCGGCAGCCGAAGTGGCGTGCCCTGGATCTCAAGTACGGCAACGAGGGGCCAGTGGTAACACTGCAGGTGGAAGGGAAGCAGCTCAAATTCGTGCTGGACACTGGCGCCCAGGTAAACGTCATCCGCTTTGGTGCGGCGTGCGACACCAACCAGGCATGCGAGCTGCGCGACATGAGCGGGGCGCTGAATCTGAGTATGAGGATCCACCGCATCAAGCTTGATGGCGCCCCGTTTGACGGCGTCCTTGGCGCGCCATTCTTCCGCAGCCATCGGGTTGTGTTCGACGTAAAAGGCGGCAAGCTGTACGTCTCGCCAGTGTGACAGCTGGAGGGGTTGCAGCGATGCCCGGCGCCAGCTGCAAGTTGTACGTTAATGGCAAAGCGCGCCGACCCTTGGCGAAGCAATACGCTAGCGCTCAGATGGGCGGAAGCCCGTGCATGGCGCGGGCTTGGTTGCATTCAGGGGTGTATTCGATGAATTCGCGGCAGGTGGAGGAGCGCTCGGCGTAGATGCTGCAGCCGACCTCATCGCCCACCTCGCCGGAAAGCGCGATGCAGCGCACGGGTTTCGCTTCCGTGCCGCGCATGGCGGCGCGGTGGGGCGTGATGGGGACTGTCAGATGTGCGGGGACGGCTTCACCCCAGTAGAAGGACACCCTGAAACTGGCGCAGCATGCGCCGCATCTTTGGCAGTGCGACATCCCTCTCCTCAATCACCGTTTGTAACGTTGCGAACAATCGCCTCACTATGAACGATGATTTTATCCGCATCTGCCTGAAGCAGGCGGATGCGACGCTGCACCAGCGGCCAGCCGGACCAGGCGACTTCCGGTTCAGCCTCGGGCTCGCGGCGCAGCGGCGCAGCTGGCGGGCTTGCGCCGGTATGGCGCGACAGGGCCACCGTCAGCGTACGGCAGACGGTGGCGTGGCTGGTGTCAAGCATCGCGTTCACCGCATCGCTCGGGATATCGCGTACGTGGCGGCGCAGGATCGCGCGCAGGGCTGCCACGTGCGCCACCAGCAAATAGTTCTGCACGATGAACAGGTTGATGTCCTCGGCCGCGCGCTGCTTGCTTTCCGGTTCGTCCAGCATGCGCACCAGCGCGGCGCTGAGCGCAGCCAGGGTTTCCATCAGCCGCTTGCGCTGGATGCGGTAGATGAAGTCATTGCGATACTTCCCTTGCAGCAGGTCGAAGCTGGCTTCCATATAGCTCAGGTTCACCGACAGCACCAGCTTGACCAGGTGCGGCAGCGATTGATACTCCCAGTTCGCCAGCACGAAGCTGAAGGCGGTCGCAATCGCGGCGCCGACGAAGGTATCCACCAGGCGTTCGGAAATCAGGTTGCTGCTCGGCGCCACCAGGTACATCCACAGCAGGATCATCACCGACACTGCGATCGCGGCGTAGCGATAGCGCAGGTAGATGAAGGTCGGCGTGGCGATGGAGGACAGTACCAGCACCGCCAGGATAGCCGCCGGATGGTCCATGAACTTCAGCACGACAGCCGTGATGATGCAGCCGATGATGGTGCCGACAATGCGGTCGGAACGGCGCTGCTTGGTCATGCTGAAGCTGGGCTTCAGGATGATCACGATAGTGAGCACGATCCAGTAGCTGTGCGCCTTGTAGGGCAGCATGGCGCCGATCGCCAGTCCTGCGGCAATCGCCATCGACACGCGCAAGGCGAAGCGGAACACCGGCGAATCCATGCGGAAGTGCGACACCATCAGCTGCAGCTCGTACTTCTGCTGCGACAGGAAAGGCTGCATGTCCATATCGCGCCAGAACGGCGTGTCTTCATACACCTTCTGGCTCGACACGTGCAGTTCGCCGATCATGCGGATGATGGCGGTGATCTTGTTGCGCTGGGCGCGCAGCACGGTGACGGCTTCGCGGCGCGGCTTGCCGGCGTCGAGGTCGTCCTGCAGGCCGGCGATCTGCTGTTCAAGGGCCATCAGTTCCGGCGTGTAGTCGACTTCCGGATAGGAGGCGCGCTTGCGGGTCACGGCGTAAGCCACCGATTCGATATCGCGCGCAGCCTTGTACGCCAGGTCGTGCAGCGTGCGCAGTGCGGGCGAGTCGAGCAAATGGGTGCGCAGCGCCGCATAGTCGGTGTGGGTAGCGAGCACCTGCTCGTACAGGTCCAGCATGCAAACGTGGATCTGCACCACCACCGCGTCCTTGCGGTTGTTGTGCGCGCGCAGGATCAGGTCGCGCGAAGCCTGCTGGCGGTCGGCCAGCAAGGCCTGGTGTCGTACCAGCTTGTTGAATTGCTCGGTGAGGTTGTAGCGCGTGTCGTAGAAGTCGGCTTTTATGTCGATATAGGCCGCCAGCTCGAACAGCGCTTCCGCCAGTACCTGCTGCTTGATCCGGTGGCGCAGCACGTAGGCGACGCCCATCGCATATGCCAGGTAGGCCAAGGCGCCGAACATGAACAGGCCGGCATGCGCGAACGACTGCGCTGGCGTCAGTACATGCTCGGTCGACATGGTCATGATGAACAGCGTCGCCAATTGCAGCGGCATCGACTTCTTGCCATACACGACCATCATGCTGGCAAAGAAGCTCACTGCCACCAGCATCGGCATCAGCAGCCAGTAATACGGCCCGCAAAGGCTGATCAGCAGCGTAACGGCGGTGCATAGCAGCACCGATGCCATCATCTCATTGAACTTGTGGCGCAGTGGGCTCGGCATGTCCATCAGCGCGGTGCACAGCGCGCCGATGCCGATCGACATCGCGATATGGATGTCGGTCAGCCACATGGCCAGCGCAATAACGCCCACCAGGCCGGCGCCGAAGCGCAGGCCCAGGTGGAAGTAATGGCTGTAGAAGAATGTGCGGGGGTCTAGTGCGTAGTGCATGGCCCTCTTACACAATCGACAGGACAGGGTAGCGGCGCCATTCCGGCTCGCGCTGTCGCTGGCAGTTGTGGAAGATGAAGTGCAGCACTGCGTCCTTGTCCTTCACCAGCGCCGGGTTGGCGGCTTTCCAGCTCTCGAACCTGGCCTTGGTTTCCGGTTCGGCGGCCAGGATGTCGGCAGCCAGGTCTTCGAACACGTAGTCGGAGATGTTCTCCTTGCGCTCCAATACGGAGTTGAAGAAGCCCCAGCGGAAGAAGGAATCGTGGCCTTGCGGTTCCAGCGTTTCGACGGCGTAGCGCGCGTTGTCCTGGTCCAGCGAAATGTACCAGTCGCCGGCGCTCAGCTCGAACGCGGCTTCGCGTTTCTCGACTTCCACTTCGTCGTGGAACATATGGCCTTCGTAGGCGTTCGGGCGCGAGGTCACGCTGTTGATGTGGTAGTACTGGGCTTGCACGGTGGTTGGCGCTTCGATGCGGGTCATCTGCACGCCGTTCCATTGCAGGCGCTCGATTGCCTCGCGCCATTGCTGCGGGACGACATAGGCTTTCGGCGCCTTGACCACGGCGTCGGCAGGGAAACGGTTGAACCACTTGATGTCGCGCGCCCATGGCTTGCTGCGGTCGTAGGACAGGCGGATGTAGTCGCCCAGCCGCGACGGGCTGCGCTGCGCCTCATAGCCTTTGAAATGGAAGGTGCCTGGATTCTCTTCATCCATGCGCCAGGTGACGGCCCATTCCTTCTGCTTGCGCTGCGCAGCCTTGGTGGCGGCGCGCATGGCTTTGATCTGCTCGCCATGCTTGACGGTGAAGTTGCGCACGGTGTCGACCAGGGCGCGCATCGACTCGTAGCGGTCGGCGTAAGGCTTCAGCATATGCGTCTCCGGCATGAAGCCGATGATGTTATGCAGTGCGGTGAAGCCGGTCGAGAAGCGTGCGGTCTCCAGGAAGTCGGCGATGCCGTCGTCCGGCGTTTCCACCACAGGATTCACGTACGGGCAGGTCGGCCAGCCGGCGGCGGCCATGTCTGCGTAAATCTGCGGCAGCATGGTGTCGCGCAGGAATTCGCCCAGTTCGCCTCCCAGCTTGTCGCACTGGGTATGGATCAGGGTCATGGTGTAGCTGTAGTCGGCGCCGTTGGAGGTGTGGGTGTCGACCATCACGTCCGGATCCCAGGCGGTAATCAGCTGGTTGAAGAACTTCGCGTTCAGCGTGTCGCATTTGACGAAGTCGCGGTTCAGGTCCAGGTGGCGGCTGTTGCCGCGGAAGCCGAACAGCTCCGGCCCGTCCTGGTTGGCGCGCGAGGTATTTTGCCGGTTCAGGCAGCCGTCCACGTTGTAGACCGGGACGAACAGCAGCACGGTCTTGCCCAGGCTGGCCAGCAGCTCCGGCTTGAAGCACAGGTCGCGCACCGTCGCCATGCAGGAGTCGATGCCTTCCGGCTCGCCAGGGTGGATGCCGTTATTGTTGAAGAAGACCGTACGGCCTTCGCGTTTGATCGTTTCGCGGTCGAAAACGCCGTCGGCGCTGACCACGCCCACATGCAGGGGGATGCCGCCGTCCGATACGGCTGCCTGTTCAAATTTCAGGATATTCGGGAAGCGGCGTGCCAGTTCTTCGTAGAAGGCGATGCACTCGGTCCAGAGGGTAGTCTGGTTCTTGTTGCCTTTTTCGTAAGGCGTGAGCAATTCTTGCATGGTCTGGATCTCAGGTTTCTGCAGTGGGGGAGGTCAGCGATTTTACCAAATTACGCCTTGCGGCCGTTCGCCTCGACCCATTTCGCGTAGGCGGCAGCCCAGCCGGCCAGCACTTCCCTGGTCTTGTCGTTATTGACCTTGCCGTCTTCGCCGACCAGCGCGCTGCCGTTGCCGATGTAGACCTCGGGGCCTGGCATGACCGGCGCGTTCAGGGTCACCATGGTCTGGCGCACGTTATGGTTGCCGGCGAAGCCGCCCACCGCGCCGATGGAAGCGGAGATCACGCCCACCGGTTTGGCGTTCCAGATGCTGTGTCCCCATGGGCGCGAGCCGACGTCGATCGCGTTCTTCAGCGCGCCCGGCATGGCGCGGTTGTATTCCGGCGTGGCGAACACGATGCCGTCCACGTTGCGCAGCTTGTCGCGGAAGGCGGTCCATGCCGCAGGCGGGGTATGCGCGTCGTCCAGGTCCTGGTTGTACAGCGGCAGGTCGCCGATGTCGACGAATTCGAATTGCAGTTCGGCTGGCGCCACTTCCACCAGCGCGTTGGCGAATTTGCGGTTCAGCGAATCCTTGCGCAGGCTGCCGACGATGAGGGCGATTTTCTTGGTCATGGGTGTGACTCCTTGTAAAACTGACAATGTACATCAAGCGGGGAAAACATGTGCGTCCTGTCGCAGCTCGTCGTACAGGAACTGGCTCAGGGCCTTGATGCGCGCCACGTTGCGCAGGTCGCGGTGGCTCAGCACCCAGAGTTGGGTATGGAAGCGCGGATCGGGCGGCGCCAGCTGTTCCAGTGTGCGCTCGCGGTCGGCCAGCATGCAAAGCAGGGGCGCCACGCCCATGCCGTTGCGCGCGGCGTCGACCATGGTCACCAGGCTGTCGGTGCGCACGGCAACTTGCGAGGGCGGCACATGTGCGGCCAGCCATTGCGCGGCGGCCAGGTGGGACAGGCTATCGTCCGGCACCACCCAGCGGTGCGCCGCCCAGTCGTCGCGCGCGATGCCTTCACGGTCGGCCCGGCGCAGGTAGGCGTGGGAGGCGTACAGCGCCGTCGCCAGCGCCCCCACCTTGCGCCCGACCAGGTTGGCCGGCGGCGTGTTCGACGGGCGCAGCGCCATGTCGGCTTCGCGCTGGGTGAGGTTGAGGAAGCTGTTGTTGACGACCAGCTGCAGCTGCACCGCAGGATGGGCTTCCTGGAAGCGGTGCAGGTAAGGCATCAGCAGGCCATGCGCCAGCGTGTCGGTCGTAGTCAGGCGGATGCTGCCGCGCAGTTCTTCATCCAGGCCGCCCACTTCGCGCTGGGCGCTGCCGATTTCCTCCTCGATGCAGCCGAGGCGGCCGCGCAGCGTTTCGCCGGCGCCGGTCATCACGTAGCCGGACTGCAGCCGCTCGAACAGGCGCACGCCGAGCGACTGCTCCAGGCTGTCGAGCCGGCGCAGCACGGTGGAGTGGTTGACGCCCAGCTCGCGCGCCGCCGCCGAGATCGAGCCGCCGCGCGCCACGGCGGCAAAGTAGCGCAAGTCTTCCCAGTCGAGTTTCTGCATATTTGCTTAACCGTTCTGCTGTTTTAGGGAATTCTAATGCGTTTTTGCGGGGCATACACTGGACTCCATCAACTATCGAAAGGAGCCGACCATGCTTATCCTGTACACCGCAGATACCCCCAACGGGCAGAAGATCACCATCGCGCTGGAAGAACTCGGCCTGCCGCACCAGGTGCACCACCTGAACCTGTCGGCCGGCGAACAGCACCAGGCGCCGTTCAGCGTCATGAGCCCGAACCACAAGATTCCCCTTCTGGTCGATGACACCACGCCGATCTTCGAATCCGGCGCGATCCTGATCCACCTGGCCGACAGGGCAGGCAAGCTGCTGCCGGCTTCCGGCGTGGAGCGCAGCGTGGCGCTGCAATGGCTGTTCCTGCAGGCAGCCCATATCGGACCGATGCTGGGGCAGTTGTGGTTCTTCCGCCATGGCGTGGCCAAGGGCAGCCCGCGCAACGAGCAGGCGCTGGAGCGCTACGGCCGCGAAACCCTGCGCCTGCTGGGCGTGTTGGAAGAGCGCCTGCGCGACAAGGCCTACCTGGCCGGCGACGAATACACGATTGCGGATATTGCCAGCTTCCCGTGGATACGCTCGCACCATGAGCTGGGTGTCACGCCGGCCGATTTTCCGGCGGTGGCGGATTGGGTGGAACGCATCGCGGCGCGTCCGGCCGTGCAGCGCGGCCTGGCGGCGGCAAAGCCATGATCGCCGCCTGGGGCCTGTTGCTGGCCGCGGCACTGGTGGACATCGCCATGGCCGTCGCGCTCAAGCACGCCGAAGGCTGGACGCGGCTCTGGCCCAGCCTGGCAGGTTTGGCCTGCGCCAATGGCGCGATCGTGCTGCTGACAATGGCCTTGCGCCAGCTGCCAGTGGGCACGGCATTTGCAGTCTTTACGGGAATCGGAGCGGCGGGCGCCGCCCTGGTAGGCATCGTGGCATACGGCGAAAGCGCCACGCCGCTGCGGCTGCTGCTGATCGCCGCCATCATCGCCAGCATCGCCGGCCTCAAGCTCACAAACGGCTGAGCCCGTGTCACACCTTGGGGTCACACCCCAATGGTGACACGGGCTCAGCCGCGGAATGCTTGTGCTCGTGTCACACTTGGGGTGTGACCCCCTGGTGTGACACGGGCTGGGCCGTATGGCTTATTCGGCCTTCATTTCCTTCAGCAGGTTGTCGGCCTTGTCGATGTACTTCATGTTCCACAGCATGTAACGCAGGTCGACCTGGATGTCGCGGGTCTTGGCTTTGTTGAAGTCCCAGTCCGAGATGATCGAATCGAGCGTGCCGTCGAAGGCCAGGCCTACCAGCTCGGCTTTCGAGTTCAGCGCTGCGGAACCGGAGTTGCCGCCGGTGATGTCCAGCGTGGCCAGGAAATTCACCGGCACGGACTTCAGCTTCGGATCGAGGTACTTGCCGAATTCCTTCTTGTTGATCGCGTCGAGCTGCGCTTGCGGCGCATTGAACTCGCCTTCGCCGGTGGCCTTGGCTTTCACGCCGGCCACGGTGGTGAAGGCGGACCAGCCGCTGGTACCGTCGGCGCCGGTGTCGCGGCCGGCGATCTTGCCGAAGGTGACGCGCAGGGTGCTGTTGGCATCCGGGTATACAGCCTGGCCTTTGGAGTTCATGTAGGCGATCTTGGCCTTCATGTAGTTGCCGTAGGCTTGCTGGATCTTGCCACCCAGTTCTTCCTCTTCCGCTTCACGCTTCATGGCGTCGTCGTACAGCGCTACGGCAACCTTGATGAAGGCGTCGTCGCTGGCCTTGAAGTCGGCGACCGACTTGCCCAGCCATTCGGTGCGGAAGGCTGCGTCTTCCAGCCTGGAGCCGGCGTACAGCTTGTCCAGTGCTGCGGACAGTTCGGCTTCGCTCATGCCGGCCTGGATGCCCATCGCGGCGTCAAACACTGCGTTGTGCTCGGACGCCGGCTGCGCGGCATAGTGCTTCATGTTGTTCAGCACGATGGCCTTGTTCACCTTGGCGGAGTAAGTCTTGTTCACGCCTTCGATGGAAGCCTTGATACGCTTGGCATCCCGTTCCTGGAAGCCGGCTTTGCGGTCGGCGTTGGGCTTGGCGTTTTCGTTGGCCAGGCGGTACATGAGGCGCGCTGCGTTCAGCAGCGTTGGCGCAGACTTGTCGAGGAAGTAATCGCGCTTGGCTTCAGCGGTACGCTGCGCCATCAGCTTCTCGACGTTTTCCAGGTCGGCGCCGAAGGCTGCCTTGCGCTTGGCATCGGCGTTGACCCATGCCTTCAGCGCTTCATGCTCTTTGGTCTTGCGCTCGAGGATGTCGCTGCCTTCGAAGCTGTTCAACATGCCCTTGCGGTTCTTGTAGTAGTTGTTGATGTTTGCTACCTGGCCGGCTACCTTCAGGGCCGCATCGCGGTCGCCTTTGGTTTCGCGGTCGATGATTGCCAGGGTCTCGTTCGAGTTCTGGATGAAGGCAGGGTATTCCCAGCCGAAGGTGGTCGACACTTCGGATGGCAGGCGATGGCGATTGGTGCGGCCCGGGTAGCCCAGTACCATCACGAAGTCGCCTTCCTTCACGCCTTCCTTGGCCAGCTTCAGGAAGGACTTAGGCTGGTACGGTACGTTGTCCTTGGAGTAGTCGGCAGCCTTGCCGTCCTTGCTTACGTACGCGCGGTAGAAGCCGTAGTCGCCGGTATGGCGCGGCCACATCCAGTTGTCGGTGTCGCCGCCGAATTTGCCGACGCCGGCTGCCGGTGCGTGCACCAGGCGTACGTCGCGGATCTCCAGTTGCTTGATCTGGTAGAACTCCAGGCCGCCGTAGAAGGAAGACACGGTGCAGCGGTGGCCTTCGTCTTTTTCGCATTCTGCGACCAGGGCTTTCTGGTTCTTCTCGATCGCGTCCACGCGCGCCTTGCCCTGCAGCTTGGCGACTTCCGGCGTGATGATCTTGTCGGTGACGTTCAGCACTTCCTTGGTCACGAACACGCGGCTGCCCGGGGACGCCGGCAGTTCTTCATCGAAGCTGTGCGCCACGAAGCCGTTGGCCAGCAGGTCGCGTTCCTTGGTGGAGTTGACCGCCACGCTGTTGTACACGCAGTGGTGGTTGGTCACGACCAGGCCTTGCGGCGACACGAAGGATGCGGAGCAGCCGCCCAGGCTCACGATGGCATTCATCGGGAACTCGGTCAACTTGGTCAGCGAGGCTGGGTCCAGCTTCAGGCCGGCGGCCTTCAGTTGCTTGGCTACTTGTGGCAGCTGCTGCGGCATCCACATGCCTTCGTCTGCGAAGGCGGCGGAGGTGGTGCTCAGGACGGCGAGCGCGAGGAGAGATTTTTTCATGGTCTTGAATGGGTTGTATTGGTGGCCTGCGGGGCTGGGCCGCAGGCGCCCTAGAGTATCGGCACGGCGACGCCTGGCGTCAACACCAAAAATAGGGCGTAAAGCTGAAGAAAATTCGGGCGCGGATGGGATTGTTGCTTTGCAGCATAAACTGCGCTTGGCGCAAGTGCAGGTAGTTGGTGCTGCGTTGGACTTTCCGCACGGAGAGAGGGTCGGTCGCGGCGAAAAAAAAAGCCAGCGCCGCGGCGCTGGCCTGTGAGGAACCTTTTTGTGCTACCTGACGCGTCCGCGGAAGACCAGGTTCACAATCGCCAGCAGGATTACCGCCCCGAGGAACGATACCGCCAGCGACAGCACACTGAAATCGTCCGTATTGATGGTGCCTGCCCCGAATAGCGGCGACAGCAGCCAGCCGCCCAGGAGCGCGCCGACAATACCCACCACCACGTTGAGGAACATGCCCTGTTGCGCGTCCGTTTTCATGACCAGGCTGGCCAGCCAGCCCAGGATGCCGCCAATCACAATCCAGATAATGAAGTTCATATCACCCCCTTTATTGTTGATGGTTCCAGTGTAGGACACGCGCGGGCGGATATTCCGTGCGCGAACGTACAGATTTGCAGGACGCCGCGGCCTATCGTGTGCTGGACTCATGCAAAAAGGGGGAATTCCCATGAAGACTGCAGACAAGCAATCCCGTATGGTGACCGGCCTGTTTCGTGATCGCAACAGTGCCGAACGTGCCTGGCAGCACGCCACTTCCCGCGGTTATGGCAAGGACGATATCAACGTCGTCATGAGCGACGATACCCGCCAGCGCTATTTCAATGGCCAGGCGGAGACGGAACTGGGTTCGAAAGCAGGGGAAGGTGCCGGCATTGGCGCCAGCGTTGGCGGCGCGATTGGCGCCGCCCTCGCTGCCGTGGCGGCAGTGGGCACCACCCTGGTACTGCCGGGACTTGGCATCGTGGTTGCCGGCCCGCTGGCGGCCGCGCTGGCCGGTGCCGGCGCTGGCGGCGTAGCCGGGGGGCTGATGGGCGCCCTGATCGGCGCCGGCATCCCGGAGGAGCGCCTCACGCACTATGAGGAAGGAATCCGCTCCGGCGGCATCCTG
Source organism: Duganella sp. Root198D2 (assembly GCF_001428585.1). Lineage (NCBI taxonomy): Bacteria > Pseudomonadati > Pseudomonadota > Betaproteobacteria > Burkholderiales > Oxalobacteraceae > Duganella > Duganella sp. Root198D2. Next base: position 89,622 of record NZ_LMIC01000050.1, read on the forward strand.
ATGGGTGTGCAGACCCGTGATTCGGTCGATGCGGCCGATATTGAAAGCGCGTGGAAAGAGAGCGAAGGCGAGCACGTGGTCGGCGTCGGCGTCGGGACAACGGGCGGTGCGCTGGCCGGCGCTGCTGCCGGTTCACCGGCCGGGCTGCCGGGCATGGTTGCCGGCGCCGTGATTGGCGGCGTGGCTGGCGCCTTTGTCGGCAAGGGCACGGCGGAAATCGTCAACCCGCAACTGGAGGACGATGAAGATGACCATAACCTGGCCACCGGTGTCGGTGCCGGCGGCGGCGCCGCTGCAGGCATTGCGGCTGGCGCAGCGGCCGGCCCGATCGGCATGGCGGCGGGTGGCGCGATTGGCGCCCTGGCCGGCGGCATGGCCGGGCAGGGCATCGGAACCTTGCTCAACCCGAGCGAAGAACGGGTTTACTGGCAGGACCACTACCGCAACGAGGCCTACTTCGATCCCACCTTCGATTACGACGATTACGAGCCGGCCTATATGCTCGGCTACACCGCGCGCCAGCGCTATCGCGGCACGTGGGAAGAGCTGAAAGACCAGCTGGAACGTGATTGGGAATCAGTGAAGGGTAAATCGCGCATGGCATGGGAACATGCCAGGGATGCGGTGCGTGCCGCTTACGAGCGAGAATTGCCGTAAAAAATGTGCACCATGGGGTCAGGAACGAATGTGGACATTCCTCGCGGAAATTTCCACTTCTGTTCCTGACCCCGAGGTGGACATTTTTACTCGTCTTTGATGGCTTCGACCTGGATCGCCAGCTTCACTTCGGGAGCGAAGGCCGGGGTGGCGTAGTTCAGGCCGAAATCGGTGCGCTTGAATTCAGCCGTCGCGTCGGCGCCGCAGACTTCGCGCTTGTAGCGTGGGTGCATGATGCACTTGAACTTGTTGACTTTCAGGGTGACCGGCTTGGTCACGCCCAGCATGGTCAGTTCGCCTTCCACGGCCACCAGCTTGTCGCCTTCGAATTTGAAGTGCTTGCCCTTGTAGGTCACGTCCGGGAATTTCTCGACGTTGAACATTTCCGGCGACTTGGCGTGCGAGTTCATCTTGTCCATGCCGAAATCGATCGAGGCCGCGTCAATGGTGATGTCCATACTGCCGGTCTTGGCCGCGAGGTCCATCTGGATGGTGCCGCTGGTCTTGTCGAACTTGCCGCGCCAGACCGACAAGCCCATATGGTCGGCTTCGAAGCTCGGGTAGGTATGGGTCGGGTCGATTTTATAAGTCGCGGCGTTGGCGGCAACAGCCGATACGGCCAGCAAGGCGGCGGTCAGGAACTTCAGTTTCATTGTGTCTCCAGGGGTTTATTGAGCTACTACGTGGAACTTGATGGTCACTTCGTCAGCAACCATGCCGGTGTCCTTCCATTCGCCTTCACCGACGTTGAAGGCCAGGCGCTTGATCGGCAGTGCGCCATCGAATACTTGCTTGCCGCCGTCGGCTTTGACGGTAATCGGGAAGGTCACATCGGCGGCCTTGCCTTTGATGGTCAGCTTGCCGCTGACATTCAGCTTGCCCGGGCCGGCGCTCTTGATTGCGGAGGAGACGAAGGTGGCTTTCGGGAACTGGGCGGAGTTGAACCAGTCTTTCTTGGCTACTTCCGCATTCATTTCGGCTTCGCCCAGGTCCAGGCTGGCGGTCTCGATTTCGACCGTAGCCTTGGATGTGTCGGGCGCGGCAGCGTTGTAGTCGATGACAATATTGTGCTTCTTGAACTTCGATTCGATCGGCACGTTCATTTGCTTGAACACGGCCGATACGCTGCTCTTGGCAGGATCGGCTTTCAGCACGGCGGCGCTGGCTGCAGCCGCCACGGCCAGCAGGGCGGCCAGTAATACGCTTTTCTTCATGGGTGTGGCTCCAGGTTATGGCAGCATGCGCTTGAGCAGGCCGTCCTTGTCGATGAATTGGTGTTTCAGCGCTGCCGCAACGTGGCCGATGACAACGGCGGCGAGCAGCATGTTCAGCCAGTAATGTACCGGTTTCAGGATTTCCTTGAGGGCCGGGCTGGCTTCAAACAGGGACGGAATCTTGAACATGCCGAAGTAGACCACTGGCACGCCGGCGGCGGTGGTGTACAGGTAGCCGGAAATCGGCACGGCGAACATCAGGAAGTAGAGGAACCAGTGGCCAGCTTCGGCGGCTTTTTTCTGGCCCTGGGTCATGGAGACCGGCAGCGCAGGCGGCTTTTGATTCAGGCGCCACAGCAGGCGGCAGGCGGCCAGGGCGAGCACGGTGATGCCCATCCATTTGTGCCAGGAATAGTATTTGAGCTTGGTCGGGGTCAGGCCGGGGATGTCGGTCATCACCAGGCCGAGGATGAACGCGGCTACGATCAGCACGGCGATCAGCCAGTGCAGCGCAATTGCGGTTCGTGAGTAGCGTTCCATTGTGACCCTTGGTAGATAGTACGTGTTAGAACTAATATACCAGAGGGTAACTTAACTTGCTTACAGCTTGCTTAAAACCGGTAATTCGGCCGCGGCCGCGAAATCATTCAGGGTCTGACCCTGCGGGTCAGGCCCTGGTTTACCGGTTTAGATGGCTTTCGCCAGCGCAGCAGCAATACCGATGTAATTACCTGGCGTCATGGCCAGCAATTGCTCCTTGGCTTCTTGCGGAATCGCCAGATTGGTGATGAACTCGCGCAGCGCTTCCTTGGTAATACCCTTGCCGCGGGTCAGTTCCTTCAGTTGCTCGTACGGGTTCTCGATGCCATAACGGCGCATCACCGTCTGCACCGGCTCCGCCAGCACTTCCCACGACGCGTCCAGGTCCGCTGCCAGGCGGGCAGGATTGACTTCCAGCTTGTTCAGGCCGCGCAGGCACGAATCGTATGCCAGCAGGGTGTAGCCGAGACCGACGCCAATATTGCGCAGCACGGTCGAATCGGTCAGGTCGCGTTGCATGCGCGACACAGGCAGTTTTTCAGACAGGTGCTTCAGCACGGCATTGGCCAGGCCCAGGTTGCCTTCCGAGTTTTCGAAGTCGATCGGGTTGACCTTGTGCGGCATGGTCGAAGAGCCGATTTCGCCGGCCTTCAGCTTCTGCTTGAAGTAGCCCAGCGACACATAGGTCCAGATATCGCGGTTCAGGTCGAGCAGGATGGTGTTGGCGCGGGCGAACGCGTCGAACAGCTCGGCCATGTAGTCGTGCGGTTCGATCTGGATGGTGTACGGGTTGAACACCAGGCCCAGGCGCTGCTCGATCACGTTTTTGGAAAATGCTGGCCAGTCGAACGATGGGTAAGCCGACAGGTGGGCGTTGTAGTTGCCTACGGCGCCATTCATCTTGCCCAGGATTTCCACCTTGGCGATACGCTCGATGGCGCGCTGCAGGCGGGCGATCACGTTGGCGAATTCCTTGCCCAGGGTGGTCGGGCTGGCGGTCTGGCCGTGGGTGCGGCTCAGCATCGGCAGCTCGGCGTTGGCGTGGGCGATTTCTTTCAGGCGGGCCACCAGGCCGTTCAGGGCCGGCACCATCACGCCGTCGCGCGCTGCCTTCAGCATCATGCCGTGCGAGGTGTTGTTGATGTCTTCCGAAGTGCAGGCAAAGTGGATGAACTCGGAGGCGGCCACCAGCTCAGGCACGTCTTTCACTTTTTCCTTCAGCCAGTACTCCACAGCCTTTACGTCATGGTTGGTGACGGCTTCGATTTCCTTGATGCGGGCGGCATCGGCTTCGCTGAACTCGGCAGCCAGCTTGTCCAGCAGGGCGGTGCCGGCAGCGGAGAATGGCTTGATTTCGGCGAAACCAGCCAGGGACAGCGCTTGCAGCCACGCGATTTCGACCTTCACGCGGTGGTGCATGAAGCCGGACTCGGACAGGATCGGACGCAGCTTGTCGGTTTTCGAAGCATAACGGCCGTCCAGCGGGGACAGGGCCGACAGGGTGGAGTAAGGAGTTGTCATGATAAGGCTGGGAGGAGGCGGGAAAAAACAGGATTTTACCATTGGCCGGTCGTCGTCCCCCCGGCCACTCCGCTGCGCCTGCTATCTGGGCGCGATGCTATACTGTTGTCTAATTCTCCACTTTCAGCATCTATGAAACTAATCGGTTCTCTCGCCAGCCCTTATGTACGCAAGGTTCGTGTCGTCCTGGCGGAAAAAAAACTCGACTATCAACTGGAACTGGAAAACGTCTGGGCGCCGGACACCACCATCCAGAAACTGAATCCGCTTGGCAAAGTGCCATGCCTGATCATGGAAGACGGCTATGCCATGCAGGATTCGCGCGTGATCGTCGAGTACCTGGATTCGGTGTCGCCGGTGTCCAAGCTGCTGCCGCCGAATGGCCGCGAACGCGCCAACGTCAAGTGCTGGGAAGCGCTGGCTGACGGCGTGCTCGATGCCGCCGTGCTGATGCGCCTGGAGCGCAACCAGCGCCCGCAAGAGCTGCAGAGTGAATCCTGGATCGCACGCCAGATGCTCAAGGTGGAATTGGGGCTGGCTTCCATGGCCGAGCGACTCGATGACGACCCTTGGTGCGCCGGTAACCATTACTCGCTGGCCGACGTCGCTGTCGGCTGCTGCCTGGGCTGGCTGAGCTTCCGCTTCCCGGAAATCGACTGGCGCAGCAGGCATCCGAACCTGGGCCGCCTGTTCGACAAGCTGTCCGAGCGCCAATCCTTCAAAGACACCGTACCGCAGGCGTAAGCGCCGCCCCGCATGGCAGCCAAGCCACCGTCCCAGGAACGCCTGCAGATGGCGGACATTGCCCGCCTGGCGGGGGTGTCCACCTCCACGGTATCGCGTGCGCTGGCCGGCAGTAAGCTGGTCAACGAGGAAACGCGCACCCGCATCATGGAGCTGGCGCGTTCGCTCAAGTACACCATCAATGTCGGCGCGCAGAACCTGCGGCTGAAGCAGAACCGCTCGGTGGCGGTGGTGGTGCCGTCCGACACCAAGGTGCACCAGAGCCTTTCCGATCCCTTCTTCCTGTCGATGATCGGCTCCCTGGCCGATGCGCTGACGGAGCAGGGCTTCGACATGCTGCTCTCGCGCGTCGATGCCGAGCAGCTCGACACGGCTGCCACGCCGTTCGATACCGGCCGCGCGATCGGCATCATCCTGATCGGCCAGTGGGGCCATCACGACCAGTTGAACGAAATGGCGGCGCGCCATGTGCCGCTGGTGGTGTGGGGCGCGCAGCTGCCGCAGCAACTGTATTGCACGGTGGGCGGCGATAACCTGAGCGGAGGCCGCCTGGCTGCCGGGCATTTGCTGGCAGAGGGGCGGCGCCGCATCGCCTTTTTCGGCGACACGCGCCTGCCCGAAGTCGAACAGCGCTATCGCGGCTATTGCGCGGCTTTGCAGTCGGCCGGCATCGCGATCAAGCCCGAACTGTGCGTGGCCGCCTCCTTCCTGCCGGAGGGTGGGCGTGAAGCTGTGGCCGAACTGGCACGGCGCGGCGTGCAGTACGACGCGGTGTTTGCCTGCTCCGACTTGCTGGGCATGATGACCATCAACGCCTTGCGCGAGCAAGGACGCTCGGTGCCGGGCGAGGTGGCGGTGGTCGGCTACGACGATATCGAACTGTCTTCCTATTTCCATCCTCCTTTGACCACGGTGCGCCAGCCCGTGCAGGAAGCCGGGCGTGCCATGGTGGCGGCCTTGCTGGCCCAGACCGAAGGCCAGGCGGCCCACTCGATCGAACTCCCTACCTCCCTGATTCAGCGCGCCAGTTCGCTTTAATTACAACCGTTTGCATTGCGTAAATTGCTCGCGCACTGGCGTTTTGCAAATAATCTTTGCAATCGATTGCAATTTGCAAAAAGCTGATGAATAATGAGGCATCTGCAGATAAACAGACGCGGCCAAATGGCCGATGAATAAGCCCGATCAACGGAGGAGACAATGGTTTTACGTACAGCCCAGCGTGGCTGCATGGCTGCTGCCATCGCTGCTGCATTCGCCCACCCTGCATTCGCGCAGGAAGCCGCCCCGCAAACCTCAGCTGCCGATGGCCAGGCTGCCGCCCAGGCGGACGGCCTGAAACTCGAGCGCGTGGTGGTGACAGGTACCGCCAGCCGCAGCTCAAAAATGCGTTCCAGCGTCTCGGTCAGCACGATGGAACCGGAAGCCATTTCCCTGTCCGCCCCAACCAGCGCCGCCGAAGTGCTGCGCTCTGTGCCCGGCGTGCGGGCCGAGTCCTCGGGCGGCGAAGGCAATGCCAATATCACCGTGCGCGGCGTGCCGATTTCCGCCGGCGGTGCACGCTACGTGCAGATGCAGGAGGATGGCCTGCCCGTGCTGCAATCAGGCGATTTCAACTTCATCACACCGGACAGCTACGTGAAGATCGACGGCGCGCTGGATCACCTGGAAGTGGTGCGCGGCGGTTCCGCCTCCACCCTGGCCACCAATTCGCCGGGCGGCATCATCAACTTCATCAGCAAGACCGGCGAACAGCAGGGCGGCAATATCGGCATCCAGCGCGGCCTGGGTTACGACGAAACCCGCTACGACTTCGACTACGGCGGGCGCCTGGCCGACAGGACCCGCTTCTTCATCGGCGGCCATTACCGCAGCGGCGAAGGCCAGCGCAACACCGGCATGAATACGCAGGAAGGCGGCCAGGTCCGCGGCAACATCACGCAGGAATTGGCGAATGGCTGGATCAGGCTGTCCTTCAAGCACCTGGATGACAAGGCGCCGACGGCGTTGCCGGTACCGGTACGGGTGACCAATGGCCGCATCAGCGAAATCCCCGGCATCGACCCGCGCGACACCACCTTCTATTCGCCATACTGGACGCGCGATATTGCGCTGACCAGGGAAAATGGCAAGGCATCCAGCAACGTCAACGACGGCCTGCGCGTGAAGAGCGACAGCTTCGGCCTTGCCGCTTCCTTCGATCTGGGCAATGGCATCACGCTGAGCGACAGCTTCCGCAAGTCGAACAACAGCGGCCGCTTCCTCGGCGTCTTCCCCGCCAATAATGGCGTGGCCGGAAATTACATCATTGCCAGCGGCCCTGATAAGGGCAAGGCCTACAACGGCATGGCTTTCTCCGCCGTGGTGTTCAATACGTCGATCGACAATGCCGATAACACGCTGAACGACCTGAAGCTGGCCAAGACCTTCGCCATCAACGGCGGCAGGTTGACCACCACCGGCGGCCTGTACACCTCGCTGCAGAAGCTGGGCCTGACCTGGAACTTCAATGAGTACCTGATGCAGCTCACGGGCGACAAGCCTGCCTTGCTGCAGACCGCGTCGGCCACCCCCGGTTATGTCGGCCCGGCTTTCGGCGGCTGCTGCATGCGCGCGGTGGACATGGAGTACAAGCTGCTCTCGCCCTACCTGAACGTGGGCTGGGAAAAGGGGCCGTTGAACTTTGACGCCAGCGTGCGCCAGGATCGCCAGCGTGCCAATGGTAGTGCCAATATCGCCGCCAATGGCCTGGCGTACGAGCCGGCCAACGAACAACTGGTCGACTACAAGATCCACCACACTTCGTACTCGGTGGGCGGCAATTACCAGCTCAATCGCGACCTGGCGCTGTTTGCCCGTGTCAGCGATGGCGTGGCTTTCAACGCAGACCGCATCCTGTTCGGCACTCCGCTCGATGGCAGTGCGCCGATCAATATCAACACCGTGCGGCAGGTGGAGGGCGGGGTGAAATGGCGCTCCGGCAGTACCAGCGCCTTCCTGACCCTGTTCCGTGCCAAGACTGCGGAATCGAACTTCGAAGCCACGACCCAGATCAGTACTGCCAACCGCTACGACGCCAAAGGCGCCGAGCTGGAAGCGGCGTGGGGCCTTGGCGACTTCCGCATCAACGGCGGCCTGACCTGGACCGATGCCGAGATCGTGGGTGCAGCCGCAGGGCAGGAGTCCACCATCGGCCGCACGCCGCGCCGCCAGGCCCGTATTACCTACCAGGTCGCGCCGAGCTACAACGCCGGTCCGCTGACCGTGGGCGGCAGCGTGGTTGGCACCGGCCGTTCGTGGGCGGACGATGCGAACACCATCAACATGCCAGCCTTCCACACAGTGAACCTGTTCGCACGCTACCAGTTCAATACGCAACTGAGCCTGTCGCTGAGCGTCAACAACCTGTCCAACAAGATCGGCTACACCGAGGTTGAGGGCGATGGCCATGCCGCGCGTTCGATCGGCGGCCGTGCCGTGAAGATGGGCCTGAACTACTCCTTCTGATTTGGAAACCGCAATGCCGATGTCTTCATCCATCCACCATTTGCTCGGCGCCGTGCCGGAGCCGCTGCGCCCGGAAGCTGCACGCCGCTATGCGGCACACGGTCCGGCGCTGCACAGCTGCCTGCATCGCTTGTACGGCGAGGCGCACGGATTCGAGCAATGGTATGGCAGCCTGCTGTCCGCCGTCGGCGAATTGCATGGCGCGCGCGGCGTGGAGCTGGCCGCGCTGGATACGGCGCGCGCCGCGCAGCCGGACTGGTTCCTCGGGCAGCAGATGCTTGGCTACTGCGGTTACGTCGATCGGCTGGGCGGCGACTTGCGCGGCGTGGCAGCCCGCATACCGCACCTGCAGGAACTGGGTGTGCGCTACCTGCACCTGCTGCCGTTCCTGAAGATGCGGGAAGGGGAGAATGACGGCGGTTTTGCCGTCGCCAGTTTCGAAGAGGTCGATCCACGCTTCGGCAGCAATGCCGACCTTGAGGCGCTGACCGGAAAATTGCGCAGCGCGGGCATCAGCCTGTGCGCGGACTTCATCCTGAACCATGTGGCGGACGATCATGACTGGGCGCGCGGCGCACGCGAAGGCGACGAGCGCCTGCGCAAGTTCTTCCACGTGTTCCCGGGCCGTTCGCAAGCTGATTCCTACGAACGCACGCTGGGCCAGGTGTTCCCGCAGGCGGCGCCCGGCAACTTCACCCATGTGCCGGCGCTGGACGGCTGGGCGTGGACCACGTTCTATCCCTACCAGTGGGATTTGAACTGGTCGAACCCGGAAGTGTTTGCCGCCATGGCAGCGACCTTGCTGCGCCTGGCCAACCGGGGAGTAGAGGTGTTTCGCCTGGATTCCACGGCATTCCTGTGGAAGCGGGAGGGCACAAATTGCATGAACCAGCCGGAAGCGCACCTGATCCTGCAAGCCCTGCGTGCGCTGGCCTCCATTGCGGCACCAGGCGTGCTGTTGAAGGCGGAGGCCATCGTGCCGATGCGCGAACTGCCTGCATACTTTGGCCAGCCCGCGCAGCCGGAATGCCATATCGCCTATCACAGCAGCCTGATGGCGGCCGCCTGGGGCGCGCTGGCTGAACAGGATGCAGCACTGGTACGCAGCGTGGTCGCCGGCACGCCGCCGCTGCCGCCGAATGCGAGCTGGCTCAGTTATGTGCGCTGCCACGATGACATCGGCTGGAACGTACTGCGTGCGGAGGCATCGGAGGCGGGCGACCCTCAGGCGCGCCTGGCCGCCATCTCGCGTTTCTTCGCTGGTGCGAACGGCAGCTTCGCTCGCGGCGAAGCGTTCCAGAGCAGCGATCCCCACGCCGCGCACGGCAGCAACGGCATGGCAGCCAGCCTGGCCGGACTGGAAGTTGCGAGCGATGTGGAGGCGGAAACGCTGGCCTTGCGGCGCCTGCTGCTGCTGCATGGCCTGGTGCTCGGTTTTGGCGCGCTGCCGGTACTGTACATGGGCGACGAGTTGGGCCAGGCGAATGATTACAGCTTCCGCCAGCGCCCGGATCGCGCGATGGACAGCCGCTGGCTGCAACGCCCCTTGCTGGACGAACAGCGCTTCTCCGAGCGCCACGACAGCAGCACGCAAGCGGGCCGCGTCTACGCTGCCTTGCGAGCCCTGGTGGCTGCCCGCCAGCGCATCCCGGCATTGGCGGCGGGTGAACCGCGCGCGTTGCTGCCATCGGCACCGCCAGTGCTGGCGCTGCAGCGCGGCCCGGGTTTCCTCGCGCTATACAATTTTTCGGGCAAGCCGCAGCCGTTCACGTTGCAGGGCCACTGGAGCGATACCATCGAGCGCCGCACGCTGTCCGGGGAAATCACCTTGGCGCCATGGGCCATGCAATGGCTTCTACGCGATAACTGACAACAATGATGGAGACAGCCATGTGTGTGGCAATGTTCGGCGAAGCCCTCGTCGATGATTTCGGCAGCGAACAGGTAGTCGGCGGCGCCCCCTTCAACGCGGCGCGCAACCTGGCCGCTCTCGGCACGCCAGCCCTGATGATCACCCGCATCGGGCAGGATGCCAACGGCGCCGCCGTGCGCGCGGAATTCGAGCGCTACGGCATGCCGCAATGGGGCTTGCAAACCGATCCCGCCTGGCCCACCGGACGGGTGGTGGTGGAGCGCGGCCGGCAAGGCCACGCCTTCCACATCCTGCCCGGCCAGGCGTATGACCATATCGAGGCCGAATCCGCGCGCGCCGCCTTCGCCCCGGCCAAACCGCAAGTGCTGTACTTCGGCACCCTGGCGCAACGCCACCTGACTTCACGCACTGCACTGATCGAACTGCTGGACGCCAGCCAGGCCACGCGCTACCTCGACCTGAACCTGCGCGAAGGCCAGTACACCGAGCGCAGTGTCTATGAGTCGCTGCGCCACGCCGACATCCTGAAAGTCAACGAGGACGAACTGGCGGCGCTGTTGTCCTGGTACGCGCCAAACGGGCCGCAACTGGTGCGCGCCCACGACCCGGAACTGCCTCCGGCCTGTTCGCTGCTGATCGAAAAATTCAAGCTGCAGGCCATGGTTGTCACCCTCGGGCCGCGCGGCGCGATGTATATTGCTGCGGATGGCCGCATCATCCGCGAGCATGGCAACGAGGAACCGTACAAACTGGTCGACACGGTAGGCGCCGGCGACGCCTTCTCCGCCGTCTTCCTGCACGGCCATGTGCAAGGCTGGGACCTGGCGCTGACCATGGCGCGCGCCAACGCCTTCGCCGGCGCCGTGTGCAGCCTGTCGGGCGCTGTGCCGCAAGACCTGGCGTTTTACGAACCATGGACCCAGCGCTGGCAGGCGGCAGCGGAAGGAGCGACGCGATGATGCAGCACAAACCGCATCTGTCGTTCCGGCAGATCGTCAACATGAACATCGGCTTCTTCGGCATCCAGTTCAGCTTCGGGCTGCAGCAGAGCAGCATGAGCCCGATCTACAAATACCTGGGCGCCGATGAAGCCAGCCTGCCTTACCTGTGGCTGGCCGGCCCCGTCACCGGCCTGCTGGTGCAGCCCGTCATCGGCGCCCTGAGCGACCGTACCGTCACGCGCTGGGGCCGCCGCACGCCTTACTTCCTGGTTGGCGCCATGATTTGCAGCCTTGGCCTGCTGGCCATGCCCTTCAGCCCCGTGCTGTGGATGGCCGCCGGCCTGCTGTGGATCCTTGATGCGGCCAACAACGTGACGATGGAGCCGTACCGTGCCTTCGTCAGCGACCGCCTGGCCGTGCGCCAGCATTCGCTCGGCTTCCTGACCCAGAGCGCATTCACGGGGCTGGGCCAGACCCTGGCCTACCTTACGCCCTCGATCCTGGTCTACCTCGGCACCAGCCGCGACGCTGTCAACAGCCACCACATTCCTTATACCGTGATCGGCGCCTTCCTGCTGGGTGCCGTGATCTCGATTGCCTCGGTACTCTGGAGTTGCCGGACCACGCCTGAATTGCCGCTGTCGCCGCAGGAAGAAGCGGAGTTGCGCGCGAAGCCGACCGGCTGGCGCCATACCTTGCAGGAAATCACGCAGGCGCTGCGCGACATGCCGCCGACCATGAAGCAACTGGCCGTGGTCAAGCTGTTCCAGTGGTACGCCATGTTCTGCTACTGGCAGTACATCATGCTGGCGCTGGCGTCTTCCATCTATAAGACGTCCGACCCGGCGTCGGCAGGCTTCCGCGAAGCGGGCCTGTTGAATGGGCAGGTGGGAGCGTTCTACAACTTTGTCGCCTTCATTGCCGCCTTCGCGCTGGTGCCGTTCACGCGCCGCTTCGGCCCGAAGATCACGCACAGCATTTGCCTGGCGGCAGCCGGCGCCGGCATGCTGTGCATCCCGCTGATCCGAGAACCCCTGCAATTGCTGTGGCCAATGCTGGGCATCGGCCTGGCCTGGGCCAGCATCATGGGTAATCCCTATGTGATGCTTGCCGGCAGCATTCCGCCTGAGCGCACCGGGGTGTACATGGGCATCTTCAATATGTTCATCGTGATTCCCATGATCATCCAGATTTTCACCTTGCCACTGTATTACCGCAGCTTGCTGCACGGCGACCCCGCCAATGTCGTGCGCCTGGCGGGCGCGCTGCTGCTGTGTGCTGCCGTGGCGGTGCTGTTTGTCAAGCTGCGCGCGGCGCGCCCGCTGGCAGAAGCTTCCTCGCGCCAGGAGGCAGTTTTGCTAAAATAGCCCGAGCCGAACAACATGGGGGAGTGCAGCAATGTCAGAGCGAGTACTGGTATTTGGCGAAGCCCTCCTGGATGATTTTGGCGACCAGCAGATAGTAGGCGGCGCCCCCTTCAATGTAGCGCGCAATCTTACGGCCCTGGGCCTGCCTGCGCTGATGGTGACGCGTGTCGGCAATGACGCTTACGGCGACCAGGTGCGCGATGCGTTTGCGGCCTTCGGCATGAGCGCCGAAGGCTTGCAGCATGGCCGGCAACCGACCGGCCGCGTGCTGGTCGAACGCGATGGCAATGGCGGGCACCGCTTCCACATCCTGGCGGAGCAGGCTTATGACCATATCGAGACGGCGGCCGCAGTCGATGTGATGCGCGCCTTCTCTCCCAACACGGTCTATTTTGGCACCCTGGCCCAGCGCGAAGCTGCTTCGCGCGCTGCGCTCAATGCGGTGCTGGCCGGCGCGGACGATGCCGAACATTTCCTCGACCTGAACCTGCGCGACGGGGCGGACGAATCTGTGGTGTTTGACTCGATGCAGCAAGCCGATATCGTGAAAGTCAATGAGGACGAATTGCAGGCGCTGTTCTCGTGGTACTGCCACACCTGCCCCGACACGGTCGACATGGACTGCGCCGCCGTTGAGGCGGAAGCGCGCGCCATGATGCACAACTTTTCCCTCCAGGGCCTGCTGGTCACGCTGGGTGAGCGTGGCGCCATGTTTTTCGGCGCCGATGGCACGCGGGTGGTCGATCACTGCACCAGCAAGCCGGCGCAGTTCGTCGATTCGGTGGGGGCGGGTGATGCGTTTGCCGCCGTGTTCCTGGCGGGCCGCGCGCGCGGCTGGGAGACGCCGCTGGTCCTGGCGCGCGCCAATGCCTTTGCCGGCGCAGTGTGCGGCATTGCGGGCGCGGTATCGCCGGATCCGGCGTTCTACGCGCCCTGGCGCTCAGCCTGGGGCCTGGATTAAGCTGCGGCTACCTTGCGGCGGGTCTGGATCATTTTCCAGCCGTTGCCGGACGGGTCGCGGAAGCCGGCATCCACTGTGCCGTAGCGTTCCACCGGCTCCTGGGTGAATTCCACGCCTTTCTGGTGCAGCTTGTCGTAGACGGCGAAACAATCCTCGACTTCCAGCACCATCGGCGGCATGGCGCCTTTGGCGACCAGCGCATGCAGTGCTTGCGCAGTTGCCGCATCGTGCACTGGTGCGCCTGGCACGTAGAGGCCGAGCTGGAACGAAGGCTGGTCAGGATGCTGCACGGTCAGCCAGCGGTAGTCGCCGTTGCGCACATCGGTGTGGACCTTGAAGCCGAGCTTGTCGACATAGAAAGCCAGCGCTTCATCCTGGTCACGAACATACAAGCCTACAGTTTGAATACCTTGGGTCATGGGGTGGTCTCCTTTAAGTGAGACTCCATTGTAGGGACGCTTTCCTGGCGCCGCTTCTCCGAAACTGCCATTGTGAGGTCGGGGCGGTGCGCAGCGCTGAGCACGCAGGCTGGAACCCGGCCGGCCTGCTCTGCTTCGGCGCGCACCTGTTCCCGGATGTCGCCCGGGTTCTTGCCTGTGATATCGCGGAAAGTGCGCCCGAAGGTGCCAATGCTGTTCCAGCCGGTGGAATAAGCGATGTCGGTGATGGGCAAGCCGGTTTCACGCAGCAGCGTCACCGCGCGTTCGATGCGCCGTGTCAGCAGGTAGCGATGGGGAGGCAGGCCGAAAGCCTCCTTGAAAGAGCGGGCGAAGTGAGTTGCAGAGACGCAGCTCACCTGCGCCAGGCGGCTTACCGGCCATTCCTCGTGCGAGGCGGCGTCCATCCGGTCTTTTGCGCGCAGCAGGCGGCGCAGCAACTCCGGACTCTGGCCTGGCATTACTCAGCGTCCGACATCTGCGATTGCAGGTAGTTCTGGATGCCGATCTTGCCGATCAGGTCGATCTGGGTTTCCAGCCATTCGATGTGCTCCTCGGTATCCTTGAGGATATCGAGTAGCAGGTCGCGCGATACGTAATCGCCGACTTTTTCCGATTGCGCAATGCCTTCCTTGATGGTCACATGCGCGCCTTTTTCCAGCTTCAGGTCGGCGGCCAGCATTTCTTCGGTGTTTTCGCCGATCAGCAGCTTGTGCAGGGCTTGCAGGTTGGGCAGGCCATCCAGCATCAGGATGCGGTCGATCAGGCGGTCGGCATGCTTCATTTCGCCAATCGACTCTTCGTACTCTTTCTTGCCCAGCTTGTCGAAGCCCCAGTGACGGTACATGCGTGCATGCAGGAAGTACTGGTTAATTGCCGTCAGCTCGTTGGTCAGCTGTGCGTTCAGCAGACGGATAACGTCTTTGTCGCCCTTCATGGGGTTGCCTTCTTATTTGGTTGGGAATAATGGCATTTTGCCACGAAGCAGGGCGCCAACCTAGTCATGGGGGCAACATAGGATTGCTAACGACATTGCTAATGTAAATGAAAACTATTATCATTTGCGTTTTACTCCAACAATTCAGAGCTGTCCATGTCCTATATTAAGAGCCGCAAGCACGCGCCAGCTACGCTCGCCGCCATCGCCGCCTCCCTGGTGATGCCAGTAGCACAAGCCGATACCAACACCGCTGCCCCAGAGCAAAAAATGCAGGAAGTGGTCGTCACCGGCCAGAATGGCAGCGATTTCCAGGTCAAGAAATCCGCCTCCGACAAATTCACCGCCCCGCTGCTGGATACCCCGAAATCGGTGACCGTGATCCCGGCCGAGGTCATCTCCCAGACCGGCGCCACTTCCCTGACCGACGCCCTGCGCACCGTGCCAGGCATCACCGTCGGCGCTGCTGAAGGCGGCCAGCCGGTGGGCGACAACCTGTTCATCCGTGGCTACAACGCCCAGACCGACACTTATATCGACGGCATCCGCGACAGCGGCTCCCAGTCGCGCGAGATCTTCGCGCTGGAGCAGATCGAAGTCGTGAAGGGCCCGAATTCCGCCTACGGCGGCCGTTCCTCCGCTGGCGGCGGCATCAATATGGTGTCCAAATCCGCCAAGGCCGAAAACTTCAGCAACGCCAGCGTCGGCCTGGGCACGGCGAAATACCGCCGTGTTACCGCCGACGTGAACCGCACCATCGGCGATAACGCCGCCGTGCGCCTGAACCTGATGGGCCACGAAAACCATGTCGCCGGTCACCACGATGAAATTTACGGCGACCGTTGGGGCTTCGCACCGAGCGTTGCTTTCGGCCTGGCCGGTCCGACCAAGGTCAACCTGAGCTACTACCACTACAAGTCGAGCGAACTGCCTGACGCCGGCGTGCCATTCGATAATCCGTTCACCACCGGCCCCAACGTGGCCAAAAACGGCGTCGGCAAGCCGGTCAACGTGCCGAGCGAAACCTTCTACGGCCTGGTCGACCGCGATTTCCGCGACACCAAGTCGGACATCGGCACGATCGACATCAAGCACGAGTTCGGCAACAACCTGACCTTCCGCAACGTGACCCGTTACGGCAAGACCGGCAACGAATACGTATACACGCTGCCGGACGACTCCAAGGGCAACGTGGTGCTGTACGGTACCGTATGGCGCCGCCATAACAGCCGCAATGCGGAGACCGAATCGCTGGCCAATGCGTCCAGCCTGACCGGTTCGCTGGTGGCTGCCGGCGTCAAGCACAGCTTCACCACCGGCGTCGAAGTGAGCCGCGAAGTCACCGACCGCGCGACCTACAACTTCACCCCAGGCACCAACAACCCGCTGACCAAGACCACCACCTGCCCAACCGCAGGCGCGGCAACCCTGTACAACTGCACCACCCTGGCCAACCCGAATCCGTTCGATCCATGGACTGTCGGCCAGGTGCGCAGCGTGGCGCCGAACAACACCAATGTACACAGCAACTCGCGCTCGGTGTACGGCTTCGACACCATCGAATTCAACCCGCAATGGCTGCTGAACGTGGGCGTGCGCTGGGACGAGTTCCGCACCAAACTGCACACCAATGCCAACACTGCCGCAACGCCGGTAGTGGCAGCGATTGACGCGGAAAACAAATCCAGTTTCGCCAACTACCAGGCGGGCCTGGTGTACAAGCCGGCTGCCAACAGCAGCATCTACGTCTCGTACGGCACTTCCTCCACCCCGCCAGGCAATGACGGCGGCGACGGCGTGGACGCCCTTTCGACCACCGTGCAGAACCTGAAGCCGCAGGACAGCAAGAACTTCGAACTCGGCACCAAGTGGGAAATCCTGGCGCGCAAACTGTCGATCAGCGGCGCCATCTTCTCCAGCAAGATGAACAACGCCCGCGTAACCAACGTGGACGGCACCACCCAGAACGTCGGCAAGAAGTCCGTCAAAGGCATTGAACTGGGCGTGAGCGGCGCGCTGACCGCCAACTGGCAGGTCTTCGGTGGTTATACCTGGCTCGATTCCAAAGTGGACGACAATGGCTTCGTGAACGTTGGCACGACTGCGGCTCCAGTGTGGGCAGCTTCCCCGTTCAACGGCAACGCCTTCCCGGCAACGCCGAAGCAGAGCGCCTCGCTGTGGACTTCCTACACCCTGATGCAAGGCCTGGTGATTGGCGGCGGCGTGAATGCCGTGTCCAAGGTATGGAGCAACATCAACAACACCAAATTCGTGCCGGGCTACACCCGCTACGACGCGATGGCGAGCTATGATGTAAACAAGAACATCAGCCTGCAGTTGAACATCCAGAACCTGACGGACAAGCTGTACTACGACAAGGTGGGCTCCAACCACTATGCCGGTGTGGGCGTGGGCCGTACCGCAATCCTGACTGCGAACTTCCGCTACTAATATGATGCTGCATATCCCCGGCGTGCTGACGCCGGAGCAAGTGAAACACTTCCGCCAACGCCTGGCCGCCGCCGAATGGATCGACGGCCGCGCCAGCGTGGGATCGCAGGGGGCGCAGGTCAAGCGCAACCGGCAGATCGCGGAAGGGACGCCGCTGGCGCTGGAACTCGGGGATATCATCATCAAGGCGCTGGCGAAGAACCCGCTGTTCTATTCGGCGGTGCTGCCGCTGAGGATCCTGCCGCCGTACTTCAACAGCTACACCGGCGGCGAGAATTACGGCCTGCATATCGACGGTGCGATCCGCCATATGGCGGGTTCGTCGGATGTGATGCGTTCGGACGTCTCCACCACGGTGTTCCTGTCGGAGCCGGATGAGTATGAGGGTGGCGAGCTGACCGTGATGGACAGTTACGGGGCGCATGAGGTCAAGCTGCCGGCGGGCGATGCGATCGTCTACCCGGCCAGCAGTGTGCACCGCGTGAATCCGGTGACTGCCGGTGAGCGCGTGGCTTCGTTCCTGTGGACGCAGTCGATGGTGCGCGATGACTGGAAGCGTTCCATGCTGTTTGAGCTGGACCAGAATATCCAGAAGCTGCGCGGCGCGCATGGGGATGATGAGGCTACCGTTGGATTGGCCGGCCATTATCACAACCTGTTGCGGATGTGGGCTGACCTCTAAAACCGGTAAGGCAGTGTCAGGCACAAGTGCCTGGCACTGATGCGGAAACGCCGCGGACTTCGAAAGAAGCCGCGGCGTTTGCTTAGGCGGGGCCGACCCTTGGGTCGGACCCGGGTTTACCGGTTCTTAAGACATCTGGAAATTAATCGGCACTACTACATAGACCGACTGCGCTTTGCCATCTTCCACATACGGCTTGAACAGCGCGCGCATCACGGCGGCGCGGCCGGCTTCGTCCAGGTTGTTGGAGCCGGACGACTTCTGTACCGAAGCCTGCTCGGCATAACCCTTCTCATTCACCAGCACGCGCAAGGTAACGACACCTTGCTCGCCCATGCGGCGCGACACCGACGGGTACACCGGCTGCGGTGCGCGGATATATTCCACCGAGGAGATCACGCGCGGGCCAGCCGCTGCGGCAGGTGCTGCCGGCGCAGCAGCAACCGGCGCCACGGCGACCGGTGTTGCCGGAGCGGGCTCAGTCACGCGCGCCTGCGAAGGCGGCAGGGTAATGGTGTTTTCGATCACGACCGGCAGCATCGGCAGCGGCGGCGGGGTAATCGAAGGCGCTTTCTGCGCGATTTCTACCGTCTTTGGCTGCGAGGCTGGCGGGGGAGGTGGCGGCGGCGCCACAAACGTGACGTTGACCACTTCAGGGATACGGTCCACCAGGCGGTGCATCGTGCCGTTGATAAAGGCATAACCGAGGACTGCATGCAAGGCGACAACCGCTGCGATCTTGGTCAGCTTGGCGCCGCCAACGCCGGCGCCGAACTCGCCGCCAGCCGGGAAAGTCATCGATTGCATAAAGCGCTCCTTACACGGTCAGTGTTGGGCGCTTGAGCACAGTCTCCTGTATTCCGCTGCCCAGATGTTCGTCCAGCACTTCCACCGCATAGCTGAGGCAGTTGCCGCAGCAGGTGGCCACGCCGAGCGCTTCGCGCAACTCGTCCATGGAGCTGATACCCATATCTATGGCTTGACGGATTTCTCGATCAGAGATGTTGTTGCAGACACAAACGATCATTTCGAAAATTACCTTCTGGCTAAGATTGCGATCCTCGCAATGAGAATCATTATCATTACGGTTTCCATTCTACCCGAACAGGGCTACAATGCAAGCCTATTCAAGAACAATTCTCATTTAAATTCTCATCTATAATGGCGAAGTCGTATTTCGCCCTGGAAAGTTCGCCATGACCCTTGCTCCTACCTTGATCAAGCTTGATTCCCTGCCGGTGGGGCAGAGCGGAACGGTGATCCATATCGCTCCGGGCAATCCAGAAGATACCGAGGATGGCGCCGACTTGGCGCGCCGCCTGATGGAGCTGGGCTTCGTGCCTGGCGAGCGCATCCGCATGCTCAAGCGCGGCATGCCAGGCGGCGAGCCCCTCGCCATTAAAGTAGGCAATGCCACGTTTGCCTTGCGTCGCTTTGAAGCAGCGCTGATCTCGATCCAACCGGAATAAATGCAATGGGTGCAGTAGAAAAGGCCGCGCCAGTCGTCGCGCAGCAGCCAATGGTCGCCCTGCTGGGCAACCCGAATTGCGGCAAGACCGCACTGTTCAACCGCCTGACCGGCGCCCGCCAGAAGGTCGCCAACTATGCCGGCGTGACCATCGAGCGCAAGGAAGGCCAGTTCACTTCCGCAGCAGGCAACCAGTACCGCCTGCTCGACCTGCCGGGCGCCTACAGCCTGTCGGCCCATACCCCCGATGAAATGATCACGCGCGACGTGGTCGCCGGGCTGCGCGAAGGCGAGCGCTCGCCCGACGTGGTGGTGTGCGTGGTCGATGCCACCAACCTGCGCCTGAACCTGCGCCTGGTGCTTGAAATCAAGCGCCTCGGCCTGCCGATGGTGCTGTGCCTGAACATGGTCGACGTGGCCAGGAAGCGCGGTATCGTGGTAGATGCGGCCAGGCTGTCGCAGGAACTCGGGATGCCGGTGGTGCAGACCGTAGCCGTCAAGAGCGGCGGCGAGAAAGCCCTGGTCGATGCGCTGGATGGCCTGTGGCCGTTCCATGAAAGCGTGGCCAACCCGCTGTCCGCCATCGACGCCGTATCGGTGGAAGAGACCCAGCGCGAAGTGCGCCGCATCCTGTCGGTCGCCGTGAAAGACGCCGACGACCGCGGCAACCGCTCCGAGAAAATCGACCATTTCGTGCTGCATCCGTTGATGGGCCCGATCATCCTGGCGGTGCTGATGTTCTGCGTGTTCCAGGCCGTGTTCAGCTGGGCCGCAGTACCGATGGACATGATCAGTGGCGGCGTCGAACACCTCGGCGCGATGCTCAAGACCCATATGGCGGACGGCGTGCTGCGTTCCCTGCTGGTGGACGGCGTGCTGGGCGGCGTCGGCGCCGTGCTGGTATTCCTGCCGCAGATCCTGATCCTGTTCTTCTTCATCCTGGTGCTGGAAGATTGCGGCTACCTGCCGCGCGCAGCCTTCCTGCTGGATCGCCTGATGGGCGGAGTCGGCTTGTCGGGCCGCGCCTTCATCCCGCTGTTGTCCTCTTTCGCCTGCGCGATTCCGGGCATCATGGCGGCGCGTACCATCCAGAACCCGCGCGACCGCATCGTGACCATCATGATCGCACCGCTGATGACCTGCTCGGCGCGCCTGCCTGTGTATGCGCTGGTGATCGCCGCCTTCATCCCGGACCGCGAAGTGTGGGGGCTGTTCAATCTGCAGGGCCTGGTGCTGTTCTGCCTCTACTTCGCCGGCATCATCTCCGCCATGGCGGTGGCCTGGGTCATGAAGCGCTCCATGCGCGCCAAACGCAACCAGCCGCTGATGCTGGAGCTGCCGGCCTACCACTGGCCGCATATGCGCAACCTGGCGATCGGCCTGTACGAGCGCGCCAAGATTTTCCTGATGCGCGTCGGTACCACCATCCTGACCCTGATGGTGCTGCTGTGGGCCCTGTCCAGCTTCCCTGGCGCACCGGAAGGCGCGACCCATCCGCCGATCTACTACAGCGTGGCCGGCATGCTGGGCCGCGCGCTGGAATTCATTTTCGCGCCAATCGGCTTCAACTGGCAGATCTGCATTGCGCTGGTGCCGGGCATGGCTGCGCGTGAAGTGGCTGTCGGCGCGCTGGGCACCGTGTATGCGCTGTCGCAGACCGGCGACGAGCTGGCGAATACCTTGCTGCCGGTGATCCAGGCCAGCTGGGGCTTGCCGACCGCGCTGGCGCTGCTGGCCTGGTACGTGTTCGCTCCGCAGTGCCTGTCCACGCTGACCGTGGTGCGGCGCGAAACCAATTCGATGAAGTATCCGCTGCTGATGGCGGGCTATATGTTCGTGCTGGCGTACAGCGCCACTTTCATCACTTACCGCGTCGCCCTGGCGCTCGGAGGCTGAACCATGTGGCAGGAGATCATCGTCGGCATCATCGTGGCCGCTGCCGCGCTGCACGCGGCGAGGAAATACCTGCCTGACGCATGGCGCCAGCAGATCGTCTACGCCCTGTCGCGCCGCGGCCTGCCGCAGGATAAGCTGGCGCGCTTCTTCAACACGGAATCGAGCTGCAGCAGCGGCTGCGGTTCCTGCGGCGGTTGCGGCGATTCGCCGCTGCCGCCGCCGCCGCCATCGGAAGGCGGCCCGGTGCGCCGCGTCATCAGGATCTACTCCTCGTCGAAAGTGTGAAGCGCCGCTGAGACCAGCAAGCCCGCGACTCCCAGCAAGCCGAAGGCATAAGTGAGCAGGGGTTTGGCTTGCCTTAATTCCAGCGCTACCGAGCCGGCGACCAGGCTGATACCGATCAAGGCGAGGACGCCATTGATGGCGGCGGCCCGCCTGAGCGCTGGCCTTGCGCCATGCGCCGCGTACCATCGAGCGATAAGCCAGTTGGGCAGGCATGAGAGGCCGATCAACAATCCTGCTAACTCGAAAGCCACTAGGTGATCCATAGCGCG
Organism: Duganella sp. Root198D2; assembly: GCF_001428585.1. NCBI lineage: Bacteria > Pseudomonadati > Pseudomonadota > Betaproteobacteria > Burkholderiales > Oxalobacteraceae > Duganella > Duganella sp. Root198D2. Next base: position 111,372 of record NZ_LMIC01000050.1, read on the forward strand.
TTGTCAGGGCTGAAAGATTTAAGATATCAGTGCCGGTCCGCTGCGGGCAAGCGAAAACTTGATCCAGGGCATATCGCCCCATGAAACGTGTACCTACAATGCGCTCTATTGATTAGCATTTTGGGAGCCACCATGGGCTGGAGCAGGAGACGGATTGCCGGGATAGTCAGGATCGCGCTGTTTGCGATGCTGCTGGCCGTCTCCGCGCCAACGCTGTCCACACTGCTCTCCGTAGCTTGCGGCGGTAGCAGAGTCACGCACTGCCACGCCCAGCCGAAAGCCCACCACGTCGCGCAGAAATGCGGCTACTGCATGGTGCAGGCCGACCTGCCCGCAGTGCCGCCGCCACCTGCCGGCGTGATGCTGGCGCTGATGGTGCCATCGCGCACCGAGCCTGCATTGCAGGCTCCCGCAGCGCTGCCGCAGCAAGGATCCCATGCGCCGCCGTCGCGCGCCCCGCCTTCCGCTTGACCTTTCGCAGCAGTACCTCCGGCTTTGCATTGCACGCGCCCTTTGGCGGCGCGGTCGCAAGGCCTCCGCTCGCAAGAACAAGAAAGGAAGCATCATGAACACCCGCCTCATCCCCCTGGCCGCCGCCTTGCTGGCTGGCCTCCCGGCCCCGGCATTTGCCGATCACGAAGGGGAATCGCCGCTCAAGATGGTGGGCACCGTGGTCATTGCCGGCAGCCACCCGACTTCGCTGCCGACCCAGATCCCGACCACCATCGAGGGCATCACCCGCGCCCAGATCGAAGAGCAGGTCAACGCCAGCGATGCGGAAGATGCGCTGAAGTACCTGCCAAGCCTTCTGGTACGCAAACGCTATATCGGCGACTACAACCACGCCGTGCTGTCTACCCGCGCCTCCGGCACCGGCAACAGTGCGCGTTCGGCGGTGTATGCTGATGGCGTGCTGCTGTCGAACTATCTTGGCAACGGCGCTACGTTTGCGCCGCGCTGGGGCATGGTGGCGCCGGAAGAGATTGAGCGTGTCGACGTGCTGTACGGCCCATTCTCGGCGGCTTACGGCGGCAACTCGGTTGGCGCGGTAGTTGATTATGTGACGCGCATGCCGAAGCAATTCGAAGCGCATGCCCGCGTGGCGTATGTGCGCCAGCCGTTTGAGCTGTACAACACGAATATGACTTCGACCGCGCGTCAGTCCAGCATGTCGCTCGGCGACCGCCACGGCGCCTGGTCATGGTTTGTCAGCGTGAACCGGACCGACAGCGACGGCCAGCCCCAGACTTACACCACGCGCTCAATATCGAGCGGCGCGGCGGGCGGCAACGGCGTTCCTGTCACAGGTGCCGTGGCCGACAAGGACCGTACCAACCGCGACATCTACATACTCGGCACCGCCACCCAATACAGTACGGTGCAGGACCACGCCAAGATCAAGGTGGCATATGACTTTTCGCCGACCGTGCGCGCCAGCTACTCGCTGGGCTGGTGGCAGAATGATTCGAGCGGCACGCCCAATACCTACCTGCGCGATATGGCAGGCAAGGCTGTGTTCAGCGGCCCGGTATCGATCAATGACCGCGGCTTCACACTGGCAGCTTCCGATTTCAACTCCAGCAAAGAAGAATTGCGCCACCTGATGCATGGCCTGACGGTGAAGAGCAATACCAAGGGCGTGTTCGACTGGGAAGCGGCGGCGAGCCTGTATGACTACAGCCGCGACATCCTGCGCGCGCCAACTACCGCGCGCCCGGCAGCGGCAGGCGGCGGCGCCGGCCGTATCGTGGACCAGGGCGGCACCGGCTGGAATACCCTGTCGCTGAAAGGCGTGTACCGTCCGGATGGCATGCGCGGCGCGCACATCTTCGACTTTGGCTACCAGCGTGCGGCCTATAAACTGTCCACCATCGAACGCGCCACCACCGACTGGCTGAATGGCGAGCCGGGTGCGCGCAACCAGTCGTTCTCGGGCCGCACCAGCATCGACAGCCTGTACCTGCAGGACACCTGGAAACTGGCGCGGGACTGGAAAACCGTGCTCGGGGCACGCTTTGAACACTGGGAAGGACGCGACGGCGAAACCGCCAATGCGACCAGGGTCGTGAGCCACGCCAAACGCAGCGGCAATTATGTTTCGCCCAAGGCGGCGCTGGCTTTCCAGGCCAACGAGGACTGGACGCTGAAGGCGTCTGCCGGTCGTGCGATCCGCATGCCAACCGTGTCCGAGTTGTACCAGGGCGGCATCAACAATACCGGTACCCTGATCAACAACGACCCGAACCTGAAGGCCGAGCGCTCCTGGACCACGGAACTGGGCGCCGAACGCCTGGTCGGCAATTCCGCCCTGCGTATCACCGCGTTCTTCGAGCGCAACCGCGACGCGCTGTACTCGCAAACCAATGTGCTTGTCACGCCGAACGTGACCAATGTGCAGAACGTGGACCTGATCCGCACCCATGGCCTGGAAACCGCCTGGTCGAACGAGAACGTATGGATCGAGGGCCTGGACATGCAGGCCAGCCTGACCTGGACCGACTCCAGGATCAAGCGCAACGAGAAATTCCCGGCCAGTGAAGGCAAGTGGCAGCCGCGCATTCCTGAATGGCGCGCCAGCGCGGTGGCGACTTACCGGGTGAGCGACAAGCTGTCCGCCACGCTGGCTGCGCGCTACAGCGGCAAGCAGTACTCAACGCTGGACAACACCGACATCAACGGTTTCGCCTACCAGGGCGCCAGCAAGTATTTCACGGTCGATGCACGCCTGCGCTACCGCATCGACAAGCACTGGAGTGCCGCCCTCGGCATCGACAATGCCAACAACTACAAATACTGGAACTTCCATCCGTATCCCCAGCGCTCGTATTCCGCCGAGGTGAAATTTGATTGGTAACGCGCTCGAACTGGGCCAGTTTGAACTCTGGTGCCAGCCGCATGTGACGGCGCGCGACGGCAGCGTGTCACGCATCCAGGCGTCGGTGCGCTGGCGTCATCCGCAGCGCGGCGTGCTGCCGTTTTCCGCTTTCGCAGGCGAACTGGCTGCGGCCGGCCTGCAGCAGGTATTCGTGCTGCACATGGTATGCGATGCATTGGCAGCGCTGCGCATGTGGGAAGCCGACAGCTTCTCGCTGGCGCTGGATTTGTGCCTGCCGCTGCAATTGATGCCGGCGCTGGCGGCGCAGATCGGGGGCTTGCTGGCGCAAGCCGGTGTGGCGCCCGAGCGCCTGGTAGTGCGGGGTTCCGAGGTAGCCGGATGCTGCAAAGTCTCCAACCTGCTCGACTGGCTGCAGGTGTGCGAAGCGGGTTGCGCGCGCGCCGCCGGCGACTTCATCGTCGCGCCGCAACCAATGCAGGCCCTGCCTGCCGCGCTGCGCCGCTGGCAAGCCAGCTATTCGGTGATGAGCGCCGCCGATGCCTTCAGCTGAAATGCACCTGGCCGAAAAAGCCGTATTGCAGGCTTTGCGCGATGCGGCTGGCCACGATGCGGAATTCTTCCGCTACGGGCGGCTCGAACAAGCGGTCCACCGTCGACTGGAACAGCGCCAGCCAGCGCTGGAAATGCTGCGGCTGCACGCCCGGCAGGGCCATATGCTTGCCGTAGACATTGCCCTGGAAGCTCTTGGTGCCCAGCATGGTGGTGCTCCAGAATTCGACCATGCGCGCCAGGTGCGGCTCCCAATCATCGATGGCAGCATCGAACACCGGACCCAGTTCCGGATCAGCGCGCACGCCGCCGTAGAACTCATGGACCAGGGTTGCGATGGATTCTTGGGTCAGTGGTAAAGTCATGGCTCCATTTTAATCCTGCGGAGCGCACATGATCATCGTCCACCACCTCAATAACTCTCGTTCGCAGCGCGTGCTGTGGTTGCTGGAAGAGCTGGGGCTGGCCTACGAAATCAAGCATTACCAGCGCGATCCGAAGACCATGCTGGCGCCGCCGGAGCTGAGCAAGGTGCATCCGCTCGGCAAGTCCCCTGTAATCGAGCATGAGGGCACTATCGTGGCCGAATCGGGCGCCATCCTCGAGTACCTGGTGGAAAAGCACGGCAATGACCGGCTGGTGCCGCCGGCCGGCACGCCTGACAAGCTGCGCTGGCGTTACTTCATGCATTACGCAGAAGGCTCGCTGATGCCGCCGTTGCTGATGAAGCTGGTATTCGACAAGGTTGAATCGTCGCCGGCGCCGCTCTTCGTCAAGCCGATCAAGCGCGCCATTGCGCAGAAAGTGATGTCGAGCTTCGTGCAGCCGAACATCGACCGTCACCTGGCTTACCTGGAGTCCGAACTCGCCAATCGCGACTGGTTCGCCGGCAACGAGTTCAGCGCCGCCGATATCCAGATGAGCTTCCCGCTGGAAGCGGCGGCCGCACGCGGCGGACTCGGGGCCAGCCATCCACGCCTGCAAGCCTTCCTGCAGCGCATCCACGCTCGGCCCGCCTACCAGCGCGCCCTGGAGCGCGGCGGCCCGTACGAACTGCTGAAATAAACTTAGTGTGAAATTTAACCTAACTTAGTTGCGAAATAACACTAAGTGATTTATGATGTTCCTGCTTGATACCAAACAACAATAACAAGAAAGGAACATCACAATGACCAATCGAGAAATCCGCTCGCGACTCGCGCTCCATGCATTGTGCAGAAGTCCGAAATGTATGAAGCGAACCGCGCGCACAAGTCGTGCATCTACCTGGACGACATGATTTATTCGCCCAAGGTGCCGGTGTTCCGCGATGACGATTACGGCCTGCTGGACGAACCGTTTGTGGCGTCGATGCTAACCGCGCCGGCGGTCAATCGCGGCGCAGTCGCACGCAATGAACCGCAGCGCCTTGGCGAACTAGAGGCGGCCATGCTGGCCCGCATTGACGCATTCGAGCACGTCACGTTTTCCGTTCTGGACCGAAAGGGCGCAGCAGCTGCCGCCTTTGAAGCGCAGTTCACTGGAGAAGAATTCAAATGAGAAATGTCGTCGAGCTGTGCGAGCACATTCAAAACCACGGGCAGCCCAAGATGCTCCTGTTCTGGGGACATCGGCCATCGAAGGACGGGGGCGTCACGAAGACGTGTTTCAGCCAATGGTTCGAGGCGGCGTTTGCTGTCGATGGCACCCGCTATCCGACGGCCGAGCACTTCATGATGGCGCAGAAGGCGCGCCTGTTCAACGATGCCGTTGCGCTTGGCCGCATCCTGCAATCGCCCAACCCCGCCGTGGCCAAAGCTGCCGGCCGCGAAGTGGAAGGCTTCGATGAGGAGGTTTGGGCGGAGAACCGCTGGGATATCGTGGTCAAGGCCAACCAAGCGAAGTTTTCCCAGAACCCTGCGCTGCGGAAATTCCTGCTCGCTACTGGAGAACAAGTGCTGGTGGAAGCGAGCCCGGTTGATTTCGTGTGGGGAACCGGCTTTGCCGCGGATTCACCGCATGCAGAGAACCCGTTCGAATGGACTGGCATGAACCTGCTCGGCTTTGCCTTGATGGAAGTGCGCGCGCGCCTGCGATAGGACAACACAAGGATAGGGACCCGCTAGCTGTGCGGTAAAATGGCGGCATGACGGGAAGATTGTTGGCCATTGATGGTTTGAATATTGTGCGGCGTGTGTATGAGGCCAGTCCGGAGCCGGACTCCGACCTCAAAGCCGAGATAGCCATGCGCCATGCGTTCAACGCTTTCCAGCGCCTGGTCAACGGCCACGAGCCGACCCATATCCTTCCTGCCTTCGATTACGGCGGCCCTACCTGGCGCCATACCCTGTTCAAGGGCTACCGCGAAGGGCGCCAGCCGATGCCGGAAGTGCTGCGCGAGGCGCTGCCCGATTTCTACATGCAGCTGACCAGGATCGGCATGTGCCCGATTGCCATTCCTGACGTGGAGGCCGACGACGTGATCGGCACCGTGGTCACGCGCTGGCTCAGCGAAAACCGCGGCGAGGCGGTGGTGGCTACCACCGACAAGGACCTGCACTGCCTGATCGCCGAAGGCGCGCGCATCTGGGACCATTTCAAGTCCGAATGGCACGACCGCGCCTGGGTTGAGCAGAAGTGGGGCGTCACACCCGGCATGCTGCCCGACCTGCTGGCGCTGATGGGCGACGAAACCGACTCGATCCCCGGCGTCTCCAACGTCGGCGTGAAGACCGCCGCCAAACTGTTGCGAACTTACGGCACTCTGGACGCAATCATGGCCGGCGCAGGCATCCTGAAGGACAAAGTCGGCGAAAGCCTACGAAAAGAGCGCGAGATGTTGTATCTTTCTCGTCAATTGGTCCAACTAAAAACGGACGTCCGGATCGGCGTGAGCTGGAACATGCTGGCCTGGGACCACCGTTAAACTCCTGATGTTAAAAGCGGTCCTAATCGACAGCAGCGCCATTGCACGAGGCCTGCTCAACACGGTGCTGATCGACGGCGGCTACGACGTGGTCGGCCAGGCGCATACCTGCGTGGCGGGCAATGTGCTGCTGATCAAACACCAGCCCCAGATCATCTGCGTCTCGCGCGACTGCATCGAGGCCGACGAACCGTCCATGCTGGCCATGCGCAAGGATTGGCCGAAAGCCATGATTTTCATGATTTCGTCGGAATTCGACCAGGCCACGATCCAGAAAGCCCATACCATGGGCATCAACGGCTATATCGTGAAGCCGTTCAATGGCGGTACAGTATTGAAGACCATTCGCAATACCATTCTTGCGATGGTGAAGCGGCAGCAGAAGGCGCAGGCCGACGCGCAAGGCGCCAGCCCGGCCGAGGGATCAGACGAAGTTTGAACCGTTGATGATGCCGCCGCCCAGGCAAACGTCGCCGTCGTACAGCACGGCCGACTGGCCCGGGGTGACCGCCCATTGGGCATCCATGAATTTCAGCGCGAATTCGCTGTCGCCATCGGCGGCGACGTCGCAAGGCACGTCGGCCTGGCGGTAGCGGGTCTTGGCGCTGATACGTCCCGCTTCCGGCGCCACGCCGGCAACCCAGCTGGCCTGGGCTGCATGCAGCGCTTCCGACAGCAGCCATGGATGGTCGTGGCCCTGCACCACCCACAGCGTATTGTTTTCAACGTCCTTGCGCGCCACGTACCAGGCGTCCGACGAACCGTCGGCATTCTGGTAAGTCTTCACGCCGCCGATGCCGATGCCCTTGCGCTGGCCCAGGGTATAGAAGGACAGGCCGACGTGCTCGCCCACCACCTTGCCGTCCGGGGTCTTGATCGGGCCGGCCTTGTAGGACAGGTAGCGGTTCAGGAATTCGCGGAACGGGCGCTCGCCGATGAAGCAGATACCGGTGGAGTCTTTCTTGGCCGCGTTCGGCAACTGCAGTTTCTCAGCGATCTTGCGCACTTCGGTTTTCGGGATTTCGCCCAGCGGGAACAGGGTCTTCGACAGCTGCGCCTGGTTCAGGCGGTGCAGGAAGTAGCTCTGGTCCTTGGTATGGTCGACTGCCTTCAGCAGCTCGTGGCGGCCGCTCACGGTGTTGTGGCGCACGCGCGCATAGTGGCCGGTGGCGATCAGGTCCGCGCCCAGCAGCATGGCGTGGTCGAGGAAGGCCTTGAATTTGATCTCCGCATTGCACAAAACGTCCGGGTTCGGCGTGCGGCCGGCCTGGTATTCGCGCAGGAATTCGGCGAACACGCGGTCCTTGTATTCGGCGGCGAAGTTGACGGCTTCAATGTCCACGCCCACCACGTCGGCCACGCTGGCCGCGTCGATCCAGTCCTGGCGCGAAGAACAGAATTCGGAATCGTCGTCGTCTTCCCAGTTCTTCATGAACAGGCCGACAACTTCATAGCCTTGCTCTTTCAGTAACCAAGCGGAAACGGAGGAATCAACGCCACCGGACATGCCGATGACCACTTTTTTCTTGCTCATGTTGTAAATCGTCCAAACTTAGAGGAAGTCCTCAGACTTCCTCGAATACCGATACGTGGGTGTGCAGGATTTCCAGCGGGGCACGCTTGCCCGCCAAATATTCGTCCACGCAGGTGAGCAGCAGCGGGCTGCGGTGGCGTTCGCGGCAGGCCGCGATTTCATCGCGCGTCATCCAGTGCGTACGCAGGATGCCATCATCCAGCGGCCGATCCGGATAGTATGCGCCAACTTCGCCGCAGAAAGCGAAGCGCAGGAATGTCACCAGCTGCCTGGTACGTGCCGAGCGGTAGCGCGACATATACATGCCCACCAGGGCGGTCGGGGTGAAATCGTAGGCGGTTTCTTCCAGGGTTTCGCGGACTACGGCCTGTTCCAGCGATTCCAGCGGATCGAGGTGGCCGGCCGGCTGGTTCAGGCGAATGCCGTCACTGGTTTCTTCCTCAATCAGAAGAAACTTCCCGTCGCGCTCTATGACGGCGGCGACTGTGACATTCGGTTTCCAGGTACGCGGCATGTTAGTCCATCCTCAGAAGACCCGACATTGTAGCCTGATCTTGCCTCTTCGTTGTTGCCCGGGTGTTAAATGCTTGTGCATTGCAACAATTCGGCACAGGTAATGTTGGCCGTAGAACATTTCATGTTAGATTTTAGTCAGTTTTTCCCACTATTGGAGGCATTATGAAGATTGGCGTACCGGCCGAGTCAAGGCCGGGGGAGACCAGGGTGGCGGCAACGCCCGAGACGGTCAAGAAACTAGCAGTCAAACACCAGGTGATCGTGCAGGCGGGAGCCGGCATTTCTGCCTCGGTGACGGATGAAGCATATGCAGCTGCCGGCGCCACCATCGGCACCGCCGCAGAGGCGCTGGGCGCGGAAATGGTACTGAAGGTACGCGCCCCGACCGCCGGGGAGCGCGGCCTGATGCAATCGGGCGCGGTGCTGGTCGGCATGCTGAATCCTTTTGACGGGGAAAACATTGCGGCCATGGCGGCTTCCGGCCTGTCCGCGTTTGCATTGGAAGCTGTGCCGCGTATCACGCGCGCGCAGTCGATGGACGTATTGTCCTCCCAGGCCAATATCGCGGGCTACAAGGCCGTGATGGTTGGCGCGAATACCTACCAGCGTTTCATGCCCATGCTGATGACCGCAGCGGGTACCGTGAAAGCTGCCCGTGTGCTGATCATGGGCGTCGGCGTGGCCGGGCTGCAAGCCATTGCGACCGCCAAGCGCCTGGGCGCGGTGATCGAAGCGTCCGACGTGCGTCCACCCGTGAAAGAGCAGGTGGAATCGCTCGGCGCAAAATTCATCGACGTGCCCTACCTGACCGACGAAGAGCGCGAAATCGCCAAAGGCGCCGGCGGCTATGCGCGCCCGATGCCGCCTGAATGGATGAAACGCCAGGCGGAGCTGGTGCATGAACGCGCCAGGCAGGCCGACATCATCATCACCACGGCACTGATACCGGGCCGCCCGGCGCCGGTGCTGATCTCCGAAGAAACCGTGAAGGCCATGAAGCCCGGCTCAGTCATCGTCGACCTGGCGGTGGAGCAGGGCGGCAATTGCCCCTTGTCCGAACTGGGCAAAACGGTCATCAAGCATGGCGTGCATATCGTCGGCGAGCCGAACCTGGCCTGCCACGTGGCGGCGGATGCCTCCGCCCTGTATGCGCGCAACGTGCTCGACTTCCTCAAGCTGGTGTTCGATAAAGAAGACAAGCTGGTCATCGACCGCGAGGATGAAATCATCAAAGCAACGCTGGTCTGCCACGGCGGCGAGCAGTTGCGGAAATAGGAGGCGGGAATGGAAGTCAGTCACACCATCATCAACCTGATCATCTTTGTGCTGGCCGTGTATGTGGGCTACCACGTGGTCTGGACCGTCACGCCGGCGCTGCATACGCCGCTGATGGCGGTAACCAATGCCGTATCGGCCATCATCATCGTGGGCGCCATGCTGGCGGCCGCGCTGACCGAAGGCCTGGTTGGACAAATCATGGGCACGGTCGCCGTAGCGCTGGCCGCGGTCAATGTCTTCGGTGGCTTCCTGGTCACCCAGCGCATGCTGGAGATGTTCAAGAAGAAGGAGAAAAAGGCGCCTGCGGCAGGTGCTGCGGCTTCGGCCGCCGAGAAGGAGGCCAAGGCATGAGCTTCATCACCATGAACCTTGTCACGATGATGTACCTGATCGCGTCTGTCTGCTTCATCCAGGCGCTGAAAGGGTTATCGTCGCCGGCAACGGCACGCAAGGGCAATGCCTTCGGCATGGCCGGCATGGCGATTGCGGCCGCGACCACCATCGCGCTGATCCTGCGCCTTAAAGCGGATATCGCCGCCGCATCGGAAGGTGCGGAAGCGGTGGCTGCGGCGGCACGCGCCCTCGGCATGGACGTGCAGGCGCGTTCCGGCTCCGGCGGCCTGGGCCTCGGCCTGGTTGCACTGGGCGTGGTGGTTGGCGGCGGCATTGGCGCCTTCCTCGCCAAGCGCGTCGAGATGACCAAGATGCCGGAGCTGGTAGCAGCCATGCACTCGCTGATCGGCATGGCGGCGGTCTGCATCGCCATTGCGGCGGTGGCCGAGCCGCACGCCTTCGGCATCGCAGCGCGCGGCCAGGCGCTGCCGGTCGGCAACCGCATCGAGCTGTTCATCGGCACCTTTGTCGGCGCCATCACTTTCAGCGGTTCGGTGATCGCCTTCGGCAAGCTGGCGGGCAAGTACAAGTTCCGCCTGTTCCAGGGCGCGCCGGTAGTGTTCAGCGGCCAGCACATGCTGAACCTGGTGCTGGCGCTGGTCATGGTCGGCCTGGGCCTGGTGTTCGTGTTCAGCGGCGGCAGCGAGCCGGCCTGGACCCCATTCCTCATCATGACGGCGATTGCCTTCGTGCTGGGCGTGCTGATCATCATCCCGATCGGCGGCGCCGACATGCCGGTGGTGGTGTCGATGCTGAACTCGTACTCCGGCTGGGCAGCGGCGGGCATTGGCTTCTCGCTCAATAACTCGATGCTGATCATCGCCGGTTCGCTGGTCGGTTCTTCGGGGGCGATCCTGTCCTACATCATGTGCAAGGCGATGAACCGCTCGTTCTTCAACGTGATCCTGGGCGGCTTCGGTGGCGACACTTCCGCGGCAACGGCAGGCGGCGCGCAGGCGCAGCGCAACGTGAAATCCGGCTCCTCCGACGACGCCGTGTTCCTGATGCAGAATGCCGAAACCGTGATCATCGTTCCCGGCTACGGCCTGGCGGTGGCGCGCGCCCAGCACGCGCTGAAAGAACTGGTCGAAAAGCTGGGCCACCACGGCGTGACGGTGAAATACGCGATCCACCCGGTCGCAGGCCGCATGCCGGGCCATATGAACGTGCTGCTGGCGGAAGCCGAAGTGCCATATGACCAGGTGTTCGAGATGGAAGACATCAACAGCGAATTCGCGCAGGCCGACGTGGTACTGGTGCTGGGTGCGAACGACGTGGTGAACCCGGCGGCGAAGGATCCGAAATCCCCGATCGCCGGCATGCCGATTCTCGAGGCCTACAAGGCCAAGACCATCATCGTCAACAAACGCTCGATGGCATCCGGCTATGCAGGCCTGGACAACGAGCTGTTCTACATGGACAAGACCATGATGGTGTTCGGCGACGCCAAGAAGGTCCTGGAAGACATGGTGAAAGCCGTCGAATAACCACAGCCCAGCCCGTGTCACACCTTGGGGTGTGACCCCAAGGTGTGACACGGGCTCTTCTGCTTTAGTGGGCGGGTTTGGCGCGCTGGCGCTGGAATTCGTTGATCTGTGCGGCGTAGCGTTGCTGCGAGGCTTGGGTGTGCCAGCTGTTCTGCGCTCTGATCATGGCGGCGGCGCCTTCGGGTGTGCCGACGATCTGGTCGATGCGTTTCACCGTTGCCATGCCCCAGGCGTTGCGCGGGCAGGCGATGCCGCCCAGCATGGGCTTGTTGTTTTGGGCGATCGGCACGGTTTTCAGCAGGCCGATCTCCGGTTCCGATTTGCTGGCGTATTGCAGTGCGTAGTCGTAGTCGAGGGTGTAGTCGGCGCGGCCATGCATCACCAGCTTCAGCACATTGCGCCCGTAATCGCCCACCGAGGTGGTCTCCAGCCTTGAATTGGCGGGGCGCTTCGCCAGCAATTCATCCACTGCCGCACCATAGCTGCGGCGTTCCACCACGATGCCGCGCAAGACGGGATCGGTCAGCAATTTCTGCAAATCGGTTTCGCCATGCGCGTTCAACGGCAGGCGCGGCAAGGTCCTTTCCTGCACCACGAGCTGCAGCGGCGGCACCAGGTTGGTGTTGACGAAGTAGGCCAGCTTGTCCCTTTCGGCATTGCGCAAGGCCGCCACTACGCAAGCTTGCTCGCCGCGCTCGATCATCAGCCAGGTGCGCTTCGGATTGGCGTAGATGAAGCGGTGGTCGGCGTCGGGCCAGCGGGCCGCGATATACAGCACTATCTGGTCGGCAATGCCGGTGGTGGGCTTGCCGTCCACCGGCATCGAGGCGGGCGGCACGTCGGGCATCAGCCAGGACATCCTGTCGCGCGCCTGGCCTGTTGCCGGCAGCAGCGAGGCAAGCAGGGCAAGGCGTGCGGCGATGGCGGCAGGATGCGTCATACTGGACTAGCCTTCCGCCGGGCCGGCGCGGCAGCGCTCAAAGGCGCGCAATCGGTCCCAGTCCCCCTCAATGCAGCGCTGCCAGCGCTGCACGGGATCGGGATGGCGCCATTTGATCTGGTCGATGGCCTGCCTCACTGCCCCCGTGTCTTCCTCGTGGGCTTGCGCCAGGCGCTCCAGCATGGACACGGCTTCCGGCCCGCCGCTGTGGGCCAGGGCGGAAATGAGCGGTGCGCGGACGTGGCGGTCTTGCTGCGCCAGTGCGCTTTGGGCAAGGTCACCGGCCTTGCGGCTGAAACGCATCAGGACACCGAGGCGGCGCGCGGCGCGGCGGCGGGCTGCTGCGTGGGACGCTTGTTCCGTGTCCTGCAGGGCCAATTGGCCCTGCAGTTGCGCCAGCAGAGCCTCCGCCAGGGCGGCGGACCTCGCCGCATCATGCGTTGCCATGGCCTGCGCATACGCCGCCAGCAAATCGGGATCGCTGGCTTTACCGCTGTACTGCTGCAGTACAGCGCCGGCTGCCGGGCCGGCGCCGGCCAGCGCTGCTGCGATATCGTCACGTTCGGCCTGGGTGGCAGCTTCTTCCAGGCGCGCGCACAGCCAGGCCGCGGCACGCTGGCTGCCGGTCCTGCCCAGTGCGGCGAGCAGGGTGCTGCGCCAGCGCTGGAGCGTGGGGTCGCTTAGCGCCTCGAGCAGGGCCTTGTCGCTTTTCGCCGGCAGTTGCCGAAAGCGCGACAGCAGCATGACGGCGGCCTGCTTTTCCTCCGGGTCCTTGCCTTGCAGCGCGCCCGCCAGGTATTCGGCCAATGCCGGCGGTGGCGCCTGATAGCCATGCACACGAGCGATATTGTCGGCCGCAACGCGGCGTACCAGGGGCATCGGATCGCCTAACTGCTTCGCCATATGGGGCAGCGCGGGCCGGGCGCGGGCGCCGACGTCGCCCAGATAGTCGCTGGCGCCCTGGCGCACAGCCGGATCCGCGTGGGCCAGCAGCGGCGCGACCGCCGCTACACCGGCGTCATCGAGCTGGCGCAGGCTGGTGCATGCTTCGGGCTGCATTGCGGGGGAATTCTGGAGGCAGTGCTTTTGCTTCGCCAGCTCCTGGGCCAGTACTGTCGGCGCCAGCAGCGGGCCATCGCCGTGGCGCTTGCCGGTGAGCACAAAGCGCAGCGTGGCGGGCGGTCCGCCGCCATATTCCCACAGCGCGGGCTGCTGTAATGCCTGGCGCAGCGCTGCTTGCGAATCGGCCGGAATATTGCCGGCATGGGCCAGCACTTCGGCGCCGTAATAGCGGCCGCCGGGGCTGGCGGTTTCCAGCACATGGCGCGCCAGCAGGCGCGTGTCCGCTTCCGATTGCAGCCCCCAGCGCCCCAGGAAGTAGCGGCCGCCCGGGTCGCCCAGCATATAGGCGAAGCGCTTGTCGTCCAGGAGTTGCAGTAGCTGTGGCAGGGCGGGACGCGCGGCTTCGCCCAAGCCCAGCAAGGCGGCCAAAGCCCTGTCGGGGGCTGTTGGCAGCAGCTGCAGCAATTCCGGCAGGGCGCGGCGCCGGGCCAGTTCCGGCACCGTATCGCCGATGTAGCTCAGCGCGGGATCGGCGTAACCGGGGGGCTGCATCGCCAGTGCCGCAAGCCTTTCCGTTGGCAGGGTGGCGATGAAGCCGGGCGCCCGGTGTAGCGCTTCCAGCGCGGATCCGTAGGCCCGCGTAAGGTCGCCGCGCTCGATGCCTGGCGCGCCTGCCGGGCGCCCTGCAGTGCGGCTGGCCCGATACAGTGCCACGACCTGCGGCTCTGCTTCCAGCGCCTGCATATGTGCCAGCACCGCCGCAGCCTTGGCGCGCACCGCCTCGTTTTCGTGCTGCAGCAGGGGCAGCACGCGCGGGCTGCCGCCACGGGCCAGCACGCCGAGGTCGATAAAGCGCTTGATGGCTGGCGGGGAGAAGGCACTGCGCCTGCCGATGATCTCGCTGGAGTCCCAGCTGCTGTCATGCAGGGCTGCCACCAGTGCGGGCATGCTGCGCTCCAGTTGCTGCGCCGCCGCCTGACGGGCAGCGGGCGTGCCGATGGCGTCCAGTGCCTTGATCCACTGCACCTGTTCGTCCAGGTTGGACGGCTGCAGCGCCAGCAACAGCGGCAGGGCGACATTGCCCATGCGGGCCGCGTAGCCAAACGCTTTGCTGCGCACCAGGAACGCCGCGGCTTCGGGGCTGCCGGTACCGGCCAGGGCGGCGGCAATCCAGCGGTAGCTGCCGTGCTCGAAAAATGGCACAGGCCCCGCCGCATACTGCGCCAACGGACCCGCTTCGTCTGCCAGGACGACCAGCCGCGGCACCAGCGAAGGCGGCAAGGCGCCGAGCGCTTCAACCTTTTCGGCGTCGACCCGGGGCACCCCGGAGTTGCCCTTGCCTGCGCCCTGATAGATATAGCGCTCGAACTGCTCGGCCATGCCAATGCCTACCTGTGGCAGTATTTCCCAGTGCCCGCCGTCCATCAGCTGCGGTGCCAGCGCCTGTGCGTAGTCACCCATCTCGCCTACGCATATGGCTGCCGTCCGGGCCTGGAGTTCAGCGCCGCCTGCCAGGGCCGCCTGCAGGGCCGGCAGCGCGCTGGCGGCGGCGTCGGCGGCATAGCCAGTTCGGCCGGGGCCGCACGGCGGCGACGCGCCGGCAGCCGGCGCGGGCAGCAGGCTGGCGAGGGCTGACGAAGGAAAGCCGAGGTGGGCCAGCGTGCGGCTGCCGCCGCCGTAGGCGTCCGAACCCTGTTCCCGGTACACCTGCCACCATCCAGTTGCACGCAAGTCCGGCGCCCCGCTGCCCAGCAGCGCAACCCAGGCATTCATGGCAGGCTTGCCGCGCGCGGCCAGGGCTGATACCGCGCATTCGCGGACATGCTGGTCGCCGGCGTCGGTCATGGCGTGCAGCAGGCTGGTAACGGAAGCGCTATCGGCGCCGATATCCGGGCACGGCGGCGGCCGTGGCGGCGGAGTCGCAGCCGCCTGCTGCAGGTGGGCCAGCAACAAGGCGGCGAGCAGGGGGCGCAGCGCGGGCATGTTCAGGGTGCCTGCTTAACGGCGGCCGTACATCATCAGCTCGGCCAGCACGGCGCGCGCCGGGGCGGCGACGTCGATGGCTGCCAGGCCGAGGCCGAGCAGCGGCTGCAGCGCCGATTCATTGGCGAAGATGCGCGCCATGGTGTCGGTCAGGCGCACGGTCAGCTTGCGGTCCTGGCGGCGCTGGGCGGCGAACTGCTCCAGTGCTTGCGGCGTGGCGCCGCGTGCCAGTACGCGCGCCAGTTCGGCGGCGTCGCGCAGGCCCAGGTTCAGGCCCTGGCCGGCCACCGGGTGCAGGGTCTGGGCGGCGTTGCCGATGGCCACGCTGCGCGCGCTGCCCGTGACGCCGGCGTTCAGGCCGAGCGGGAAGGCCAGGCGGCGCGTGGCGTGTGTGAACTTGCCGAGGCGCTCGCCGAAGGTTTCGCCCAGCTTGGTGAGGAAGGCGGCATCGTCCAAGGCGAGGAGCGCTTGCGCGCTGGCGGGGCGGGCGCACCAGACCAGGGAGTAGCCGTCGTCCTGTGGCAGCAGGGCCAGCGGGCCTTCATTGGTGAAGCGTTCATAGGCGCGGTGCGCCACCGGGGCGCTGGTGTTGACCTGGGCGATGATGGCGGTTTGCCGGTAGTCGCGCGTTTCGGCCTTGTCGGCCTGCTCGCCGAACAGGCCGCCCTCGGCCTGCACCACTACGGCTGCGCGCAGCACGCGCGCAGCCTGGCCTTCGCTTTCGAGGTGCAGGGCGACGCTGTCGGCCGCTTCGTCGCTGCCGCTGACGCGCACCGGGCGCAGGGCGCCGATGCCGAGCCGGTTGCACACGGCGCCCAGCGCTTCGACGATGGCGCCGTAGCGGGTGACGTAGCCTAGCGCCGGCAGCCTGTGTTCGTCGCGCGTGATCATGCTGCGGCCGAACTGCCCGCGCCGCGAGACGTGGATGTCGTGGATGGCGGTGGCGTGGATCGGCCAGGCGCCGACCTGCTCGAGGATCTGGCGGCTGCCGTAGGACAAGGCCAGGGTGCGCGGGTCCTGCATGGCGTGTTCCAGCGGCTTGGCGTCCACCAGCACGATGCGGGCGGCATCGGCGCCGCGGTTCACCAGCAGCGCCGCCAGCGCCATGCCGGCCGGGCCGGCGCCGCAAATGGCGATATCGTAATCGATCATTTCATCAAGGCTTCAATCTCGGCCACCGTCCTGGGTGCGCCGCCTGTCAGCAGTTGGAAGCCGCCGTCACGGACGATCACGTCGTCCTCGATGCGGATGCCGATATTCCAGTATTTTTCCGGCACGCCTTCGGCCGGCCGCACGTAGATGCCGGGTTCCACCGTCATCGCCATGCCGGCTTGCAGCAGGCGCGACGGCTTGTCTTCGCGCGCCACGTCGCGGTACCGGCCGACGTCATGCACGTCCATGCCGATCCAGTGTCCGGTGCCGTGCATGTAGAACTGCGTGTATGTCTTTTCGGCCAGCACTTCATCCAGCGTGCCTTGCAGCAGGCCGAAGTCCAGCATGCCCTGCGCCAGTACCTGCACTGCGGCGTCGTGGGCGTCGTGGTATTTGCGGCCCGGCCCGATGGCGTCGAAGGCAGCCTGCTGCGCAGCCAGCACAAGTTCATACAGCTCGCGCTGGGCGGGACTGAAGCGGCCGTTGACCGGGAAGGTGCGGGTGATGTCGGAGGCATAGCCATCGAGCTCGCAACCGGCATCGATCAGCACCAGGTCGCCATCCCGGGTGCGGCGGTTATTGGCGTTGTAATGCAGGACGCAGGCGTTGGGTCCGGAGGCCACGATCGGCGTATAGGCCGGGAACTGGGCGCCGTGGCGGCGGAATTCGTGCAGCAATTCGGCTTCCAGCTCGTATTCGAACACGCCTGCGCCGCGGGTGCCGGCGAAGCGCATGGCGCGGGCGTGGGCGCCCGCGGAGATTTCGCCGGCGCGCAGCATGATGGCGCTTTCGTGCTCGTCCTTGAACAGGCGCATTTCGTCGACCAGCGGCGGCAGGTCGCGCAGCACGGGCGGCGCAGTGGTGCCGCTGCGCGAAAGCCTGCGCACGCCGTCGAACCAGCGCCGCTGCTGCTCTTCGCCGCCGCGTGCCAGCGGGGCGTACAGCGCGCTGGCGTTGGACAGCAGGCGCACCATATGTTCGTCCAGTGCGCCGGCCGGGAAGGCCAAGTCGAAGCCGAATGCATCGCGCGCAGCGTCGGGGCCGTAGCGGTAGCCGTCCCAGATTTCCGATTCCAGGTGCTTCTCGCGGCAGAACAGCAGCGCTTGCGCGGCAGCGTTGCCGCGCGGCGCCGCCAGCACCAGCACCGCTTCCGGCTCGCTAAAGCCGGTCAGGTAATAAAAGGAGCTGTCGTGGCGGTAGGGGTATTCGGTGTCGGCATTGCGCGTGGCTTCGGGCGCGGTGCCGACGACCGCCACGCTGCCCGGTTCCATCTGGGCCAGCAGGCGCGCACGGCGGTCGGAGTAGGGTTTCATGCGTTGAGTTCTTCCAGTTGGCGCACGGTGCCGACGTTGATCCATTCATCCTGGTAGATCTCGCCGCCGATGCGGCCCTGGTCGGCATACTCGAACAGCAGCTTGCCCAGGCCTGCCTTCTGGCCCGGTTTAATGCCGGCGAACATTTCGGGGCGGTACACGCCGATATTGGCGAAGTTCCACTTCGGCGTACCCTGGCCGGAAACGGTGTACAGCTTCAGCGCGAAGTCGCCTTCCGGATTGTGCCAGGGATTGGGCGTCAGCCAGATCCAGGCAATGTCGCGCACATGGGCGGGGTACGGGTCGCCGCGGTGGTCATTGTCCTTCAGTACGTCCAGCGCTTCGGAAAAATCGAAGTGCGGGCAGTAGATGTCGCCCGACAGCACCAGGAAGGGCTCATCCCCCAACAGGTGCAGCGCGTTGGCAACGCCGCCCGCCGTTTCCAGCGCTTCCGCTTCCGGCGAATACTGGATCCTGGCGCCGAACTGCGCGCCGTCGCCCAGCGCTTCCTCGACCATGTGGCCGAGGTGGGCGTGGTTGATGACAATCTCCGTGATCCCGGCACGCACCAGGTTCATGATGTGCCAGACGATCAGCGGGCGGCCGCGCACCTTCAGCAGCGGCTTGGGGCAGGTGTCGGTCAGGGGCCGCATGCGTTCGCCGCGGCCGGCGGCGAGGATCATGGCTTTCATGCGTCGCCCCTTAGAAGGTGTAGCCGACTTGCGGCGCGGAGCCTTCCAGCGTATCGAGCAGCTTGATCAGCGGCTTGAGGTCGCGGTAGCGGTTGGCGGTCTTGCGCACGTACTCCATCACGGTCGGCAGGTCGCCCAGGTAGTGCGGTTTGCCGTCGCGGTAGTTCAGGCGGCAGAAAATGCCGAGGATCTTCAGGTGGCGCTGCAGGGCCATGTATTCGAAGTCCTTGTAGAAATCGTCGAAGTCCTTTTTCACCGGCAGGCCGGCGCTGCGCGCGTGCTGCCAGTAGCGGATCAGCCAGTCCAGCACCAGTTCCTCGTCCCACGACACGTAGGCGTCGCGCAGCAGCGAGGCGCAGTCGTAGGTGACCGGGCCCCATACCGCGTCCTGGAAGTCGAGGATGCCGGGGTTGCCCTCGTCCATCCACATCAGGTTGCGCGAGTGGTAGTCGCGGTGCATGAAGACCTGGGGCTGGGCCAGGCAGTTGGCCAGGATCGCCTCGAATACCTTGTCCAGTTCCTGCTGCTGCTTTTCGTCCAGGGTGGTGGCCAGGTGCTTGCCGATGTACCACTCGGGGAAAATATTCAGTTCCCGCAGCATGAAGGCGCGGTCGAATTCCGGCAGCACGCCGGGCTGGCTCGCCTGCTGGATCCTGACCAGGGCCGACAGCGCTTCGGCGTACAGGGTGGCGGCCGAATCATGGTCAAGGGCCTGCAGGTAGGTGGTGGTGCCGAGGTCGGACAGCAGCAGGAAGCCCTGCGCGATGTTTTCGGCGGCGATTTTCGGCACCGACACGCCGGCAGCTTCCAGCAAACCCTGGACTTTGACATAGGCCGGCACGTTTTCGCGCTGCGGCGGGGCGTCCATGGCGACCAGGGTGGCGCCGTGCAAGGCGCGCTGCGCTGGCAGCACGTCGAGGCGGAAATAGCGGCGGAAGCTGGCGTCCTCGGAGGCCGGGCGCGCCGAAGCGACGTCCACCAGGCCGGTACTTTGCAGCCATTCGGTGAGCTCGGCAAGGCGCGGATCGGCGGCCGGGGATGGTGAATTAGATAATAAAGACATTAAAGCAGCCTGCGAAATCGAGTGAGTGGTAAAGATTCCCATATAATAAGGGATTCACATTAAAAAATCGCCTTTATGGTGTTTCACGCGCCCCACCCATGACCCGGTTCCTGGCACTCCCCAACTCCAAGCGCTGGGCGTTCGCCTTGACCGCCATTGCCGCCGCCACCACGGCGATGTCTGCCCATGCGCAGTCGCATCCTGCCGCCAAACGCCCGCCGCACGTGGAAGACAAGAATGCACCGACCACCGTGCGCGCGGAAGACATGACCGGCCGCCCGGAGCGCGACCTGCGCCTGCTGCGCGACGTGGAAGTGGTGCACGACAAGACGCGCGTGACCGCCGATGCGGCCAGCTTCCAGCAGGTGGAACAGGAACTTGAGGCCAAGGGCAATGTGCGTCTCTGGCGTTTCGGCGACTATTACACCGCCGATGAACTGAAGCTGAACATGGAAACGGCGCGCGGCTATGCGCTGCAGCCGACCTATCAGCTGGAAACCAATAATGCCCAGGGCAAGGCGCAGCGCATCAATTTCCTGAACGAGGATGAAGCCCAGGTGGTGGACGGCACCTACAGCACCTGCCAGGGCCCGAACCCGGACTGGTACGTGAAGGCGCGCTCGCTGAACCTGGACCAGGGGCGCGACGTCGGCACCGCCGGCGCGACACTGGTCTACTTCAAGGACGTGCCGATCCTGGGCACGCCGGCCATGTCGTTCTCGCTGTCGGGCGCGCGCCGTTCCGGCTGGCTGCCGCCGACCCCGTCCTATTCTTCGCGCGGCGGGGCCGAACTGCTGGTGCCGTATTACTTCAATATCGCGCCCAACCGCGACCTGACGCTGTACCCGCGCTATATCTCGCGCCGCGGCCTGCAACTGGGCGCGGTGGCGCGCTATATCGGCGAGACCGACGCCGGCAACGACTACGAGGGCAGGACGCTCGTCGAGTACCTGCCGAACGACAAGGAAGCCGACCGCGACCGCTGGCAGCTGCATACCGTGCATACCCAGCACCTGGCCAAGGACTGGACCTACGGCTGGAACCTGCGCGCCGCCTCGGACAACAACTACCCGAGCGACTTCTCCAAGACCGTGTCCTCGTCGGCCGAGCGCCAGCTGCTCAAGGAGCTGCGCACCGATTACGGCGGCGAATTCTGGAGCCTGACCGCGCGTGCCCAGAAATACCATGTGCTGCAGGACCCGGGCTGGCCAGCCGACCCGTCGCTGTTCGTGTCGCGCCCATACGACCGCCTGCCGGCCATCAACCTGCACGCAGCGCGCTATGACGTCGGCGGTTTCGACTGGCAGCTCGATTCGGAGCTGACCCGCTTCTGGCACCCGGACCTGATCAAGGGCAACCGCATGGTGGTGGTGCCGCAGGTCAGCTACCCGATCATCGGCCCCGCCTACTTCGTGACGCCGAAAGTGATGCTGAACGCCAGCGCCTACCAGCTTGACGAATTTGGCAC
The DNA here is from genome assembly GCF_001428585.1 of Duganella sp. Root198D2. Taxonomy (NCBI): domain Bacteria; kingdom Pseudomonadati; phylum Pseudomonadota; class Betaproteobacteria; order Burkholderiales; family Oxalobacteraceae; genus Duganella; species Duganella sp. Root198D2. Next base: position 132,543 of record NZ_LMIC01000050.1, read on the forward strand.
GGATCCATCGCGCTCGCTGCAGCGCGCCGTGCCGACCTTCTCGCTCGACTCGGGCCTGGTGTTCGAGCGCGACACCAAGCTTGGCGGCAAGAAGCTGACCCAGACCCTGGAGCCGCGCCTGTTCTACGTCTACACGCCGTACCGCAAGCAGGACCAGTTCCCGAACTTCGACACGGCGCGCGCCGACTTCAGCTTCTCGCAGATTTTCAGCGAGAACCGCTTCGTCGGCTCCGACCGCATCGGCGACGCCAACCAGGTAACGGCGGCCGTGGTGTCGCGCTTCCTGGAATCTTCCGGCGCCGAGCGGCTGCGCCTGGCGTTCGGCCAGCGCTTCTACTTTGCCGACCAGCGCGTGCAGATCGACAATACGACGCCGGTCAACACCACCCGTTCCGACATGCTGCTGGCAGCCACCGGCCGCATTTCCAATTCCTGGGGCATCGACAGCCTGGTGCAGTACAACCCGAGCACCAGCAAGGTCACCACCTCGAATATGTCGCTGCAGTACACGCCGGGCACCTACAAGGTGATCAACGCCGGCTACCGCTATGTGCGCGACAATTTCAAGAATGCCGACCTGTCGGCCCAGTGGCCGATCTCCGACAGGTGGTTCGGCGTGGGCCGCGTCTCGTACTCGCTGCGCGAGCACAAGATGCTGGAAAGCGTGGTGGGGCTGGAATACAACTGCGATTGCTGGGTGTTCCGCATGGGCGCGCAGCGTTTCGTCACCACCGCCAAGAAAAACTCGACCCAGTTCTTCTTCCAGCTGGAGCTGAACGGCCTGTCCAAGCTTGGTTTCGGCAACCCGCTGGAGGTGCTGAAAAACAGCATCCCCGGCTACCGCCGCGTCAACGAAGGCGTGCGTTAAGCTTTCGATTTCCTCAACACTGATACATGAGCGTTTCAGATATGCACCCGATCAAACTAGCTGTTGCCCTGCTGTGTGCTTCCCTTGCCGTCCCGGCCCTGGCGCAGGACGCCAAGACTGCCAAGCCGGCAGTCCCGGCCGCCGCTGCCAAGGCGGCGCCATCGAAGGGCTTCACGCCGCCTGGCCAGTCGGCCAATGCGCCGATCGACGCCATCGCCGTCATCGTCAACGATGAAGTGATCACCCAGCGCGAACTGAATGAACGCGTGGCCACCATCGTGGCCCGCATGCAGCAGCAGAAACTGGCGCTGCCCGACAGCGCCGAACTGCGCAAGCAGGTGCTCGAGCGCATGATCGTGGAACGCGCGCAGCTGCAGCTGGCCAAGGAGATGGGCGTGCGGGTCGACGACAATATGCTGGACCGCGCCATTGCCCGCATCGCCGAGCAGCAGAAGATGACGGTGCAGCAGCTGCGCAACCAGATGGAGAAGGAAGGCACCACCTTCGCCTCCTTCCGCGAGGAGATCCGCGAAGAGATCGTCATGCAGCGCCTGCGCGAGTATGAGGTCGACAACAAGATCAATATCGCCGAAGCGGAAGTGGACAGCTTCATCGCCACCGAGAAAGCGGCGGCGTCCGAGCAGTCCGAGCTGAACATCTCGCAGATCATGGTGCGCATCCCGGAAAACGCTTCGCCGGAAGTGATCGGCCAGCGCCAGAAGCGCGCCGAGGAAGTGCTGCGCCAGCTGCGCACCGGCGCCGACTTCGCCAAGATGGCAGCGACCTATTCCGACGCGTCCGACGCGCTGCAAGGCGGCGCCGTGGGCTGGCGCCCGGGCAGCGCGCTGCCGCCGATCTTCGCCGAAGCGCTGAACAAGCTGAAACCGGGCCAGAACACCCAGATCATCAAGAGCGCGGCCGGCTTCCACATCCTGAAGCTGGTCGACAAGCGCAGCATGGCCGATGCGGCCGCGCAGGAAACCGTGCAGCAGACCCACGCCCGCCACATCCTGCTGAAAGTCACGCCGACCATGAGCGCGGCCGACGCCAAGCGCAAGCTGCAGGAGCTGAAGGAACGCCTGGATAACAAGGCCGCCAAGTTCGAGGAGCTGGCGCGCCTGTTCTCCAACGACAGCTCGGCCAGCAAGGGCGGCGACATGGGCTGGCTGTACCCGGGCGACACCGTGCCGGAATTTGAAGAAGCCATGAACGCGCTGAAAGTGGGCCAGGTGTCCGAGCCGGTGGCATCGTCCTTCGGCTTCCACCTGATCGAAGTGCTGGAACGTAAATCCGACGACGTCTCGAAAGAGAAGCAGCGCGCCGCCGCCCGCAACGCCCTGCGCGAGCGCAAGCTGGTAGAAGCGGTGGAAGACTGGCAGCGCCAGGTGCGCGACCGCGCCTACGTCGAATTCCGCGACGAATCGCTGAAATAAGCAGGCGGGGGACACCATGAGCGCCAACCTGCAAGCAAGGCGCCCGGGTGTGCGCCCCGTCGTTGCCATCACCACCGGCGAGCCGGCCGGCATCGGGCCGGAAATCGCCATCCGCGCGGCATGGGCCATGCGGCACCAGGTCAATGCGGTGCTGGTGGGCGATGCCGCCTTCCTGGCCATGACCGCATCGGCCATCGATCCGGGGATCCGCATCAGCGCAGTCACCACCATGGCGGCGCGCAATGCCGGCCTGCCGCACTTCGGCGCCGACCGCCTGTGCGCGCTGGATATCCCGCTCGGCGCCCACGTGCAGCCGGGCCTGCTGGACAAGGAGAACGGGCGCTACGTGCTGGCCACGCTGGACGCCGCCATCGAAGGCGTGCGCGCCGGCTGGTTCGAAGCGGTGGCCACGGCGCCGGTGCAGAAATCCACCATCAACGATGCCGGCGTGCCGTTCTCCGGCCACACCGAATATTTTGCCGAGCAGACCGGCACCGCGCGCGTGGTGATGATGCTGGCGGGCGATGCCAGCGGCACGCCCTTGCGCGTGGCGCTGGCGACCACCCACCTGCCGCTGAAAGACGTCAGTGGCGCGCTCACGCAGGAGAGCCTGGCGCAAACGCTGGACATCATCCAGGCTGACCTGCGCGGCAAATTCGGCATCGCCGCCCCGCGCATCCTGGTGGCGGGCCTCAATCCCCACGCCGGCGAAAACGGCTACCTGGGGCGCGAGGAAATCGACACCATTAGCCCGGCGCTGCAAGCGGCGCGCGCGCGCGGCATCGATGCGCGCGGCCCGTACCCGGCCGACACCCTGTTCCAGCCGAAATACCTGATGGAGGCGGACTGCGTGCTGGCCATGTACCACGACCAGGGCTTGCCGGTGCTGAAATACGCCACCTTCGGCCACGGCGTCAACATCACGCTCGGCCTGCCGCTGATCCGCACCTCGGTCGACCACGGCACCGCGCTCGACCTGGCGGCGCAAGGCCTGGGCCGCGCCGACTGCTCCAGCATGCAGGCCGCACTGGAAGCGGCGCTGCAAATGGTCCGGGCCAACCCGGCCAGCCAATAAGTAGAAAGAAAAAACATGAAACACATTGCCCGTAAACGCTTTGGCCAGAACTTCCTGCAGGACGACCGCGTCCTCGGCGACATCATCGATTCCATCGCGCCGGCCGCCGGCGACACCATGGTGGAAATCGGCCCCGGCCTGGCCGCCATGACCGACCTGCTGCTCAAATCGCTGCCGCATATGCACGTGGTGGAACTGGACCGCGACCTGGTGGCGCGCCTGGAACAGCGCTACCCGCGCGAAAAACTCACCATCCACGCCGGCGATGCGCTGAAGTTCGACTTCAGCTACATCCCGGTAGAGCAAGGGAAAAAGCTGCGCGTGGTGGGCAACCTGCCGTACAACATCTCCTCGCCGCTGCTGTTCCACCTGGCCGAATTCGCGCCCATCGTGCAGGACCAGCATTTCATGCTGCAAAAGGAAGTGGTGGAGCGCATGGTGGCCGAGCCCGGCACCAAGGCCTACAGCCGGCTGTCGGTGATGCTGCAGTGGCGCTACCGCATGGCCATGCTGTTCATCGTGCCGCCGGACGCCTTCGACCCGCCGCCGAAAGTCGATTCGGCCATCGTGCGCATGATCCCGATCGAAAAGCCGCTGGCCTGCGACCAGGCGCGCCTGGAAGCGGTGGTGCAGAAAGCCTTCTCGCAGCGGCGCAAGGTAATCCGCAACTGCGTGGCCGGCATGTTCACCGCAGAGCAGCTGGTAGCAGCCGGCATCAACCCGCAAGACCGGCCGGAAGCCGTGCCGGTGGAAGCCTACGTCGCGCTGGCCAACCTGCCTGTCTGAATGATTTAGCGGTTGGTGATCAGTTGCAGCACTTGGCCGGCGACGCGGTCCCAGGTGAAGGATTTGGCGTGCTCCAGGCTGCCGGCGCTGGCCTCGCTCCAGTAGGCGGCTTGTTCGAATTTCAGGATCTCGCTGCGCCAGGCGGCGGCGTCCAGGTGCGCCGGGTAGCGCGGGTGGTCCTTGGCCCAGATCTTGATGCTGTCCAGTTCGTGCGTCAGGACGGGGATCCCGGCCGCCATCCCTTCCAGGATGGTCAGGCCAAAACTCTCGAGGTCGGTCGGGTGCAGCAGCAGGAAGGCCTGGCGCAGGATGCCTAGCACTTCGTCCTGGCGCTTGCGGCCATGGAAGCTCATGCTTGGCGCCTGGCCATATTTGGCCAGCAGGCTGTCCAGCAAGGGGCCGTCGCCGACGATGTCGAGGTGGTAGCCTTTTTGCGGCAGGTCGCTCTGCATGAAGAAATCAGCCAGCCAGTCGACATTCTTGCTGCCATCGAGGCGGCCGATATACAGCAGGCGCTTGTCGCGCGGGTAGGGCGGCGGACTGGGCGGGAAGAAGCCGTCGTCGACGCCCAGCGGCAGCGACTGGATATCCAGGCCCCATTTGCGCCTGGTGCGTTCGGCTGCCCGGTATCCCAGGTAAAACACGTCGCGCGCCGGCACATGCTTGTAGAAGCCCCTGATCGAGACCCCCGGCAGAAAGTGGCGGAAGCGCCCGCGCAGCGCGGGGTAGCGCCGGGACAGCAGGTAGGCGTCGGCTTCATAAAACGTCACGATGTAATCGTAGCGCGCCAAGTCGATGCCGGATTTCTTGAGCGCGCGGAAGAAGCTGTAGCTCTCGATCTTGAAGCGGCTGGTCATCAGGATCTTGCTCAGCACATGGTTCAGCGTCGAATCGCGGGCGATAAATGGCAAGGTCAGCAACTCGACGCCAGCGATGTCGACCAGGCGCGTGTGACCGCTGCCGGGATCGCCGCTTAACAGCGTCAGCTGCACCTGGTCCTTGAGGCGCTCGCTGAACTGGCTGACCACGGTTTCCGTGCCGCCGATATACGCGGCAACGGTGGGGCAGATGAACAGCAGCCGTGGTTTTTCCTGGTTCACGTGGTACCTGCCTTCAATTGCGGGCCGTGGCCGGCTGCGCGGAGGTGAACAACAGGGCGCCCTGCAGGCCGAGGAACAGCATGACCCAGGCGCGGCTGACAGAGCCCATGAAAACGGTATTGGTAAAGCTGCACAGCACCAGGACCAGGGCGAACGCCAGCACGATGCGGCCCTCGAGCGACTGGCGCCGCCGCCAACCCGTCAGCAGCAGTGCGGCGTATAGCCAGACCAGCGCCAGCAGCCCGAAAATCCCGTAAAACGAGGCGTAGAACAGGAAGGCATTATGCGGCTCGACGAAGGCCTTGGCTTCTTCGGCGCGCGGCTGGCGGCTCCAGGCGTCTTCAAAACCTGCCGCCCCGCCGCCCAGCATGGGATGCGCACGGAACACGCCCCAGGCTGTCTTCCACATCTCCATGCGGTAACCGAGCGAGGTTTGGGTGACGTTCTGCTGCAACAGCTGCACATCGCTGGCCGCGTCCTTGATCCTTTTCTGGACCGTCGGAGCCATCAGCAGCGCTGCGCAGGCTGCCACGCAGAGCAGGGCGGCCTTGGCCCGGTTCTGCTTGGCGAACAGGTTGGTAATAATAAAAGGCAGCAAGACCAGCACCACCCACATCCCGGTACGTCCCATGCCGGACGTCAGTCCAATGAAGAACAAGGCCATGGCTGCTGCATAGGCGGTCCGGATCCCCTTGTTGGTTTCATATTTGAACAGGATCGAGAGCATGACCACGCCAATGGCCAGGAATTGCGAGTACAGGATGTAATTGGCGATCAGGGAAGGCGGATCGAGCGGCCACCAAGCTTTGTATGGCAATTGTGCGTACAGGAAGCCGATGAAGATCCCGCCCACCAGCGCGCGCAGCCAGGGCAGGATGCGCATCTGGCTCGCTGCCAGGAAGGTCATGACAGCAATGATCCAGTAGTAGCTGGCCTCGGAATGAACAATCAGCCTGGTGCTGGCTGGGTGAATCAGCAGGGATAGTCCGGGCAGGATGGCGAGAATCGCCGCCGGCACTGTCCATGGCAGTGTGCGCCAGGAGCGCAGCGCCCGGGCAAATCCGCCGCCTGCCACAAACAGCATGAAGGCGATCGCCAGCGAGATGAACAGCAGTGCCTTGGAAAGGGGGAGGAAGAAAAACGCTAGCGCGTAGGCTTTTTGCGTTGCATTCAGCAGTTTTACCGGTTGGCCCTGGGCGCCGTCTAATGTCATAAATTTTCCAGCGCTGCCGCTTGGCTCTTGAAACAGTAGCCGACTATAGCCTACAAACGGCGCACCCATCAAGACCGCTGCGTTTGCGGCGAGCCCGGCATGGGGGCAAAAAAAAACCCGCTCAGGGAGCGGGCTGAATCCATTTCTGTTAAGAAGTGGAGGAGACAGGTGTAATTATGCTGCGTCGCGGCATATTGTTCCAATTTATTTTTGGAATCCCAGTCATTCCTCCTGCTTATAACACTGTGCAGGTGACCACCACATCCGTGCGGTCGGCATCGCCCACCACGCCGCTGCCGTTGGTGATCTTGCAATCCTGGCCTTCGGCCTGGGTAAACACGGACAGGCCGTAAGCGGTGCCGTACGGCAGGAAGCCTGGGATGACGAAGCTGGTGGCGCCCTTGGCGATGGCAATCTGGCCGCTCGAGCTGCCGTTGACCAGGACCAGCTTGTCGGCGCTCAGCGGACCCGAGGTGTTGTCCTTGGCGATGCTGACTACCTTGCCGCCCACCGTGTACTGCTTCAGGGCGCAGGCGATGCCGATGGAAATCGTGGTGGTGTGGCCGGCCGAGCCTTTGCCGCCCACCACCTCGCAGTTCATGTGGTCCGGCTGGGTCTTGATGGTGACGTTGTATTCGGTGCCGTAGCTGATGCTGTTGGGGAAGCTGAAACTGGTGGCGCCGCTGGCCACCTTGAGTTCTTCGCCGTTATTCACCAGCACCAGGTTCGGGTTGCTGAGGCCGGTGATCGGGCCGCCGACCACGAAGTCGGCCTTGCCGCCGCAAGCGGCCAGCGCTGCGGCCAGCAGGGCCGCGCCAATGACTTGTATTTTCATCTGTTGTCCTTATTGGGGTTTCTTGCAGGTGACGGCCACATCGACCACGTTCCGCGCTGGCATGGTGCCGGTGCCCATGCTCACTTCGCACTGCTGGCCGGCCGGCTGCGTCAGCACCGTCACGCCGTAGACATTCTGGTTGCCAATCGGGGTTGCGAACTGCCAGGTGCTGGCGCCCCTGGCCACGGCCAGGGTTTGGGCGCCGTTGGCCAGCACCAGGCCGTCGGCGCTCAGCGGTTCCGCCCCGGTGCCGTCTGCGGCCACGCTGCGGATGGTGCCGCCCAGGGTGTACGGGTCGGCGGCGCAGTTCACGACGGTCTGGTTGTAGGTGTAGTAATTGATCTTGCCGGTGTTATTGGCCAGCTTGCAGGTCACATTCGCCGGGACGGTCTTGAGCGTGACGTTGAACTGGGAGTCCGGGGCCATCAGGGTGGCGAAGGAATAACTGGCGCTGCCGGCGGCGCTGATGGTCAGGTCGTCGCCGCCATTGTTTTGCAGCACCAGGCCGCCGCGGTCCAGGCCCACGACCTGGACTACCAGGGCGATGCTGCCATTGCCCTTGCCGCCACAGGCGGCCAGTCCGGCGACGCACAGCAGCGCGGCGGCGGCAGACAGATACTTACTCTTCATTCCACGTTCTCCATTCGGTTGCGCGCATTGCGCGGACAAATCGGCGCCTATTTTAGTGCATTTGCCACTTCTTTAGCCGATTTGACCAGCTTTTCCCTTGTAACAGCTTGCAACCGCGGCGCGGTACAATGCGCCCATGAAGCCCCAAGCCATCCTGTTCGACCTGGACGACACCCTGTGGCCGATCGCGCCCGTGATTGCCGAGGCGGAACTCACGCTGCACGCCTGGCTGGCGGCCCATGCGCCGAAAGTGGCGGCGCAGTGGTCGATCGAGGCCTTGCGCGCGCACCGCGCCGAACTGGCGGCGGCCCGGCCGGAGCTGCTGATCGACCTGGGCCGGCTGCGCCGCGCCAGCCTGCAGGCCGCCTTTGCCGCCGCCGGCGAGGATGCGGCCCACGTCGATGGCGCCATGCGCCACTTCTTTGCCGCGCGCAATGCGGTGACGCCGTATGACGACGTGCTGCCGGGCTTGCTCAAGCTGCGCCGGCACGTGCAGCTGGGTACGATTTCCAACGGCAATGCCGACCTCGAAGTGATCGGCCTGGCCCACCATTTCGGGGTCTCGCTGGCAGCGGCCCATTTCGGCGCGGCCAAGCCGGCGCCGGACATTTTCCGCGCCGCCTGCGCAGCGCTGGGCGTGGCGCCGCACGATGCGGTGTACGTGGGCGACGACCTGGCGCTGGATGTGGCCGGGGCGCAGGCAGCCGGCCTGCGCGCGGTGTGGATGAACCGGCGCGGCGCCGTCCTGCCCGCTGGCGCGCCGCAGCCCGATGCGATTTGCGCCACGCTCGATGAATTGCTTGCGTGGCTGGAACAACAGTTGGCAGAATAGCGCTATGCATCTCGATATCCGTGCCCAAACCCTGCTCAAAGCCCTGGTCGAGCGCTACATCGCCGACGGCCAGCCGGTGGGCTCGCGTTCGCTGTCCAAAATTTCCGGGCTGGAGCTGTCGCCGGCCACCATCCGCAACATCATGGCCGACCTGGAAGAGCAGGGCTATGTGGCCAGCCCGCATACTTCGGCGGGACGGGTGCCGACCCCGCGCGGCTACCGCATCTTTGTCGACACCCTGCTGACGGTGCAGCACATCGACGAGCGCGCGGTGCAGGCCGGCTTGCAGGTGACCTCGCCGCAGCCGCAAAAGCTGATTGCCAACGCGGCCCAGATGCTGTCCTCGCTGACCCAGTTTGCCGGCGTGGTGGTGGCGCCGCGCCACGAGTCGGTGTTCCAGCAGATCGAGTTCCTGCGCCTGGGCGACAAGCGCGTGCTGCTGGTGATCGTGCTGCCCGGCGGCGACGTGCAAAACCGCATCCTGCTGACCGATGTCGACTACACGCCGGCGCAGTTGCAGCAGTCGGCCAATTTCATCAACCAGCATTATTCCGGGCTCTCGTTCGAAGACGTGCGCGGGCGCCTGCAGCACGAGCTGCGCCAGTTGCGCGACGATATGGGGCGCCTGATGCAGGCCGCAGTGGAGGCGGGCAGCGCGGCGATGGCCGAATCGGCCGACGACATGGTGATCGCCGGCGAGCGCAATTTGCTGTCGGTGGCCGAGCTGTCCTCGAATATGAGTTCGCTGCGTGCGATGTTCGACCTGTTCGAACAGAAGACCGGCCTGATGCAGCTGCTGGACGTCTCGTCCAAGGCTTCCGGCGTGCAGATTTTCATCGGCGGCGAGTCGCAGCTGGTGCCGATGGATGCGATGAGCGTGGTGACCGCGCCCTATGAGGCGAACGGCAAGATCGTGGGGACGCTGGGGGTGATCGGGCCGACCCGCATGGCCTACGAGCGGGTCATCCCGATTGTCGATATCACGTCGCGGCTGCTGTCGAACGCGCTCAGCAACCAGTAGGCCTTAATGCCTGTGCGGGCACTTGTCCTTGGTGCAGGTGCCGTAGATGGCCAGCGCATGCTCGGCGATCTTGAAGCCGCGCTCGGCGGCGATGCTTTGCTGGCGCTTTTCAATCTCTTCGTCGACGAATTCTTCCACCCGGCCGCAATCGAGGCAGACCAGGTGGTCGTGGTGCGAGCCTTCGTTGAGCTCGAAAATCGCCTTGCCGCTCTCGAAATGGTTGCGGTTGAGCAGGCCGGCCTGCTCGAACTGGGTCAGCACGCGGTACACGGTGGCCAGGCCGACGTCCATGTTCTCGGCCAGCAGCAGCTTGTACACGTCTTCCGCCGTCAGATGGCGCACGGGGCTGCTCTGGAAAATATCGAGGATCTTCAGGCGCGGCAGGGTAGCCTTCAGGCCGGACGCCTTCAGGTCGGTAGGGCTGTTACTCATGTTTGCTAACGTCAGTTGCGGGAAGTGCTTTATGATATAGCGTTTTAGGCACTTCTGCTCACGGAATTGAGGTATGCATACCATGCGTTTGACCCCGCTGTCTTTGTTGCAACGTAGCACTCCGCTGCTGGCCGCCGCCCTGTTGGCTGCCTGCGCCAGCAAGCCGGCCACCGTGGCTCCGGTGGAAGCCTCGCAGGGGGCCCAGACCACCCAGATCACCAAGACGCAGAAGTTCCTGTGGTTCTTCTCGCCCTACCGCCCCGACATCCAGCAGGGCAATTTCGTGTCCAGGGAAATGCTGGCCCAGCTCAAGGAAGGCATGAGCAAGGACCAGGTCAAGTTCCTGCTCGGCACGCCGCTGATGGCCGACGCCTTCCATGGCAAGCGCTGGGATTACCCGTTCCGCCTGGCCAAGGGCAATGGCGAGCTGACTACCAGCACCGTGGTGGTGGTGTTCGACAAGGATGACAAGGTGGCCAGCTTCGAGGGCGGCAACCTGCCGACCGAACAGGAATACATCGCGCGCATCGCCGGCCCGATCAAGGACTTCAAGAAGGCCGAGGCGGCCAAGGGCAACCTGGCGCCGGGCAAGGCGCCGCTGCCGGGCGGCCAGGAATCGGGCACCAAGCAATAAGGAACCAGCAAGATGACGCAACTGAAGATCGCCATCGCCGGCGCCAGCGGCCGCATGGGCCATATGTTGATCGAGGCGGTGCAGAAAGCGCCCGACGCCCGCCTGGCAGGTGCGCTGGACCGCGAGGGCGCGCCTGCCCTGGGCAGCGACGCTGCCGCCTTTACCGGCCAGCCGGCGGGCGTGGCCATCACTGCCGAGCTGGCGAGCGGTCTGGCCGGCGCCGACGTGCTGATCGACTTCACCCGCCCGGAAGGCACCCTGGCCCACCTGGCTTACTGCGCCGAGCACGGCGTGAAGATGGTGATCGGCACCACCGGCTTCGATGAAGCGGGCAAGGCCGCCATCGCGGCCGCGGCGCAAAAAACCGCCATCGTGTTCGCACCGAATATGAGCGTGGGCGTGAACGTGACCCTGAAGCTGCTGGAGTTTGCGGCCAAGCAGTTCGACCTCGGCTACGACATCGAGATCATCGAGGCGCACCACCGCCACAAGGTCGACGCGCCGTCCGGCACCGCGCTGAAAATGGGCGAGGTGATTGCCGACGCGCTGGGGCGCGACCTGAAGGAGTGCGGCGTGTTCGCGCGCGAAGGCGTGACCGGCCCGCGCGACCCGTCCTCGATCGGCTTTGCCACCGTGCGCGGCGGCGACATCATCGGCGACCATACCGTGATGTTTGCCACCGAGGGCGAGCGCATTGAAATCAGCCACAAGTCCTCTTCGCGCCAGCACTACGCCAACGGCTCGCTGCGCGCGGCCCGGTTCCTGGCCGACAAGAAGACCGGCTTGTACGATATGTATGACGTGCTGGGCCTGAACGGCTGATGGAGCACTTTACCTTCGCCAGCTACTGGCAGCGCGGCGATGCGATCAGCCACGCCGTGGCTTACCTGCTGCTGGCGATGTCGCTGGCGTCCTGGTTCTTCATCCTGTGGAAGGGCTGGGCCGCGTGGCGCGTGCGGCGCGCGGCGCCGGCGGTGCAGGCGTTCTGGGACGCGCCGTCGGTGGCCGATGGCGTGGCGCTGATGGCGGCGCGCGACCGGGAAGGTATTTTCGCGGCCGTGGCGCAGGCCGGCGCGCACCAGCTGGCGCATGCCAGGAATGGCAGCATCGCCGCCGAGATGGGGCGCGCCGAGCAGGTGACGCGCGTGCTGCGCGACGCGATCCACGTCTCGACCACGCGGCTGGAATCGGGCTTGACGCTGCTGGCGTCGATCGCTTCCACGGCGCCCTTTGTCGGGCTGCTGGGCACAGTGTGGGGCATCTACCATGCGCTGGCGGCAGTGTCGGCGCAAGGCACGGTGCAGATCGACAAAGTGGCCGGGCCGGTGGGCGAGGCCTTGATCATGACCGGCGTCGGCCTGACGGTGGCGATTCCGGCGGTGCTGGCATATAACGGCTTTAACCGCATCAACCGCATCACGCTGTCCGAGCTGGACGCTTTCGCGCACGACTTGCACGCTTACCTGGCCAGGGACTGAACTGATGGCATTTGGCTCCTTCAACCACCACCGGCAGAAGGAATCCATGGCGGACATCAACGTCACGCCGATGGTGGACGTGATGCTGGTGCTGCTGGTGATCTTCATCATCAGCGCGCCGATGTTTACCAATGCGGTGCAGCTGGAGCTGCCCAAGGCGCAGGCCAGGGCGCTGCCGCAGGAAGCCGACACCGTGACGCTGGCCATCGATGCCGCCGGCACGGTCTACTGGAACAATGATGCCTTGCAGGCCGGGGAGCTGGAACAGCGTCTGGCCGGGGCGGCGGACTTGCCGCAGCAGCCGGAGTTGCAGCTGCGGGCGGACAAGGATACCCGCTATGAAGTGGTGGCGCAGGTGATGGCGGCGGCGCAGTCGCATGGCCTGACCCGCATTGGGTTTGTCACCGATCCGAAGGAAAAGAAATAATGGCTATTGCCACGTTAAACGGCGCCGCGATCGGCGATGAAGCTGCTTTCCACGCTGCCTGCCAGGCGGAACTTGGGTTCCCTTCGGGCTATGGCGCGACTATCGATGCCTGGGTGGATTGCCTGTCCTACCTGCGCGATGAGGACAATATGACGAAGTTCCGGCTGAAACCGAACGAGGTGCTGGAGATCGTCATTACCGACGCTTCGAAAATGCCGGCGGATTTGCTGGAAGAGATTGGCTATTGCGTCGGCGGCATCAATGAGCGCTATGACGATTATGGCGAGAAGCCGGCGTTGAAGCTGACTTTGCGCTAAAACCGGTAAACCTGGGTCAGACCCAAGGGTCAGACCCGGACATGCGGCCGCCGCGAATCGGGTCCGACCCTTGGGTCGGACCCTGGTTTACCGGTTTTGCTCGCCCGGTGCGAGAGTCAACACGTCGAACCCGGTCTCGGTCACCGCCACCATATGCTCCCACTGCGCCGACAGCGACCGGTCGGCCGTGACGACGGTCCAGCCGTCCGGCAGCGCGCGCGTGGCGTGCTTGCCTGCGTTGATCATAGGCTCAATCGTAAATACCATGCCCGGCTCCAGCAGCAGGCCAGTGTCCGGCCGCCCGTAGTGCAGCACCTGCGGGTCTTCGTGGTACACCATGCCGATGCCATGCCCGCAGTAATCGCGCACGACGCTGTAGCCGGCCGCTTCGGCCAGCTTCTGGATCGCGTGCCCGACGTCGCCCAGGCGCTTGCCCGGCTTGACGGCGCGGATGCCGGCCCACATCGCGTCATACGTTACTTCGCACAGCTTCTGCGCCGCTTTCGACGGCGTGCCGACGTAGTACATGCGGCTGGTGTCGCCAAACCATTCGTCCTTGATGACGGCGACGTCGATGTTGATGATGTCGCCATCCTTCAGCATCTTCTTGTCGGACGGGATGCCGTGGCACACCACTTCGTTGACCGAGGTGCAGACGGTGCCGGTGAAGCCGCCATAGCCGACGTTGGCCGGGATGACTTTCTGGGTGTTGACGATGTAGTCGTTGCACAGCTGGTCCAGCTGGGCGGTCGTGACGCCCGGCTTGACGTGCGGCGCGATGAAGGTCAGCACGTCGGCCGCCAGCTGGCCGGCCACGCGGGCCAGCTCGACCTGGTCGGGCGTCTTGATCAGGATGGATTTGTTATTGCGTTTGCGCATAGGGGGAGCATGGTATCACGCGACCCTGGCCCTGTCGAAATGCGGGTTTTCAATCAAGCCCAGCAAGTTGCCGAAGGGATCGGCCAGTTCGGCCACCTTGATGTTTTCGCCTACTTCCTGAATTTCCGAGTGAGTGCTTGCTCCCAGTTTGACGATGCGTTTGACTTCTTTGGCAATGTCATCCACGCCCCAGTAGGCTTGCACGCCGGCTTTGACGGGTTCGCCATCCGGCACCAGGCCCAGCTCGAAGCCGCCGATTTCAAAGCCGACGTAGAAGGGCTGGTCGAAATAGGGCTCTTTCTGGAAAACTTTGCTGTACCAGGCTTTGCCGGCTTCCAGGTCGGGGGTGGGGTAAATCGCGGTGCGCAGGCCTTTGATCATGGTGTTTCTCCTCTATTGGTGTGGTGATGGCTGCATCTTGCCATGCCGTCGCCGGCGCCGATTGGAAAAATGGAAACTAGTCCAGCAAGAGGTCTTCTGCGCGGCGATACACCTTGCGCCGCTCCTCGCAGTCGGACCGCAATTGGGGCGCAAGCAAGTTTCCGACCGGTAAGTTGCGAGGTAAGGCCGGTAACGGTGAAGCCTGCTGCGGCACGGCTGCTGGGACTGGCACCGGCTTGGCGGAGCGGTTGGCTGCCCGGCGAGCATCGGCTTCAAGGGCATGGCGCAGGCGGAGCGCCAACTTCCATTCGCGCTGGCCCGGCATCTGGATGTAGACAACCTCCCAGGCGTTCCGTGCTGAACCAAGCGTCATCTGCGCCAACTGGTTCGGGGATATCGTCATCGTCTCGTAGACAAGGTCGTCGCCAGCGACAGCGGCATAGCGCGTTGTCATATGATTGGAAACCCTCAGGCGGGTGCCTTCCGGCAGGAATAGCTTCTTCCAGAAGTAGCCGCGCTGGCCAGCCGGTTTGGCGAGTTCTCTTTGGCGCTGCAGCCAGTCGCGGATTGCGAGGTCGGCCAGGTCCGCCGGATCGATTTCATCGTCGTGCTCGCTTTGAAATTCGAGCAGGGCGCGCAGCGTGGGCGCGGAAATGGCGATACAAAGGTTCTGTTTCATGTTCTTCTCCGTCGCGAGAAAGTGCGATTTTTGCCCTAAATTGGCCTGACCAAACCGCTATTTCGTGCGATTTTCAGGTCTTTTCCGTGATTTTTTCCTTTGGACATGCGAAATCACGGAAAGTTCCCGAAAATCGCAGAAAATAGCGGTTTGGTCAGGCCAATTTCGGCCCAAAATCGCACTTTCTCGCGACAGAGGGAAGCGGCTTACCGATTGCCTAAATGGACATCGGGCGATGCGCCGCTGAAGTCCTGGAAGTCACGGATCAGGTGGGACTGGTCGAAGTAGCCGCTGTCGAGGGCGAGCGTGGCCCAATCGTGGCCGTGCTGGCCGGCTTCAAGGGCAAGGGCGGAAGCGCGGGCGGCCCGGAATCGGCAGATGCGCGCGAACAGCTTGGGCGACAGGCCGATATGGTCGCGGAACTGGTTGGCGAGATACTGGCGCGAGACACCCAACGCAGCAGCCAGCGTTTCGACGCGCAGGGCGCCGCCGTGGGCCTCCAGTTCGGCCACCGCGCGCAGGGCCAACGCCTGGCCGGCGGGAGCCGCCGCTGTCACGCGCGAGGCGAGGGCGGTAGCGGCACGGGCACCGCCGGGAGCGACAGAAAGGCGGGTGTAAAGTGCCTCCGTCAGCAGTGCCAGGCGTTCGGCATCGCTGCGGGCCGCCGACCACAGCGCGTCGCCGAGCCGGTCGGCCGCCGAGCGGCCCCACAGCAGGTCCAGGCCCGCCCGCTGGTCCATCAGCCCCGCCAGCGCAATGGGAGTTTGGCCCGGACCTGGCCGCAAGAACAGGCTGGCCGCGCCCGGCCGGAAGCGCACCGCCACCGTGCGCAAGGGGCGCGCAGCCGGCACATCGAACCAGGTGCTCATCATGCCGACAAAGAACGCGTCGCCGCTGTCCTGCCACAGGATATCGGTGCAATTATCCGGCAATACGCGATGCAAGACAGGGCGCGGCGCGGCGGCCGCAGGGGGGGCGGCAGGGGCCTCGGACAGCCATAAGCAGTCCACCAGCCCGGCCAGCCCCGGCGGGGGAGGAAATTCCTGATATCTCATTCTGACGCGCCGCACCAATGCATTGTTATAATGTCCGGTTCATATCCTCTCATTTTAGTGCGCTCCATCATGCAAGAAAAATATAGTCCAGCAGACGTTGAAAAAGCCGCCCAATCGCACTGGAAGGCGATCGACGCCTACAAAGCGGTCGAAAACGACCCGCGCTTCCCTAAAGGCAAGTACTACGCTTGCTCGATGCTGCCTTACCCATCGGGCAAGCTGCACATGGGCCACGTGCGCAACTATACGATCAATGACGTGATGTACCGCTACCTGCGGATGAACGGCTACAACGTGCTGATGCCGATGGGCTGGGACGCCTTCGGCATGCCGGCGGAAAACGCGGCAATGGCCAACAATGTGCCGCCAGCCAAATGGACCTATTCCAACATCGACCACATGAAAGAGCAGATGGAGTCGATGGGCCTGGCGATCGACTGGTCGCGCGAGATGGCCGCCTGCAAGCCCGAATACTACAAGTGGAACCAGTGGATGTTCCTGAAGATGCTGGAAAAAGGCATCATCTACCAGAAAACCGGTACCGTGAACTGGGACCCGATCGACCAGACCGTGCTGGCCAACGAGCAGGTGGTCGATGGCCGCGGCTGGCGTTCGGGCGCGCTGATCGAGAAGCGCGAAATCCCGATGTACTACGTGCGCATCACCGACTACGCCGACGAGCTGCTGGACTACGTCGACCACAAGCTGCCAGGCTGGCCTGAGCGCGTGCGCATCATGCAGTCGAACTGGATCGGCAAGTCGACCGGCGTGCGCTTCGCCTTCCCGCACACCATCGCCGGCGCCGACGGCCAGTTGATCAACGACGGCAAGCTGTACGTGTTCACCACCCGCCCCGACACCGTGATGGGCGTGACCTTCTGCGCCGTGGCCGCCGAGCACCCGCTGGCCGCCCACGCCGCGCAAGGCAAGCCGGAACTGCAAGCCTTCATCGCCGAATGCAAGATGGGCTCCGTGATCGAAGCCGACATGGCGACGATGGAGAAGAAGGGCATGCCGACCGGCCTGTTCGTGACCCACCCGCTGACCGGCGCACAAGTCGAAGTCTGGATCGGCAACTACGTCCTGATGACCTACGGCGACGGCGCCGTGATGGGCGTGCCGGCGCACGATGAGCGCGACTTCGCCTTCGCGAAAAAATACCATCTGCCGATCAGGCAGGTGATCGCCGCCGAAGGCCAGGGCTTCAGCGACGAAGCCTGGCAGGAATGGTACGGCGACAAGAACGTCGCCGTGGTCACCAACTCCGGCAAGTACGACGGCCTGCGCTACAGCGAAGCGCTGGAAGCCATCGCCGCCGACCTGGCCGAAAAAGGCCTGGGCGAGAAGAAGACCACCTTCCGCCTGCGCGACTGGGGCATTTCGCGCCAGCGCTACTGGGGCACCCCGATCCCGATGATCCACTGCGCGTCCTGCGGCGCGGTGCCGGTGCCCGAAAAGGACCTGCCGGTGGTGCTGCCGGAAGACTGCGTGCCGGACGGCACCGGCAATCCGCTGAACAAGCATGAAGCCTTCCTCAAGTGCGACTGCCCGCAATGCGGCAAGCCGGCGCGCCGCGAGACCGACACCATGGATACCTTCGTCGACTCGTGCTGGTACTACATGCGGTACACCTCGCCGGGCAGCGACGCCGCCATGGTCGACGCCCGCAACGACTACTGGATGCCGATGGACCAGTACATCGGCGGCATCGAGCACGCCGTGCTGCACCTGCTGTACGCGCGCTTCTGGACCAAGGTGATGCGCGACTTCGGCCTGGTGAAGTTCGACGAGCCGTTCACCAACCTGCTGACCCAGGGCATGGTGCTGAACGAGACCTACTACCGTGAAGAAGGCGGCAAGAAGACCTGGATCAACCCGGATGACGTAGAGGTCAGCCATGATGATCGCGGCCGGCCTGTGTCTGCAGTCCTGAAGACGGACGGTCAACCCGTGATCCTGGGTGGCACCGAAAAGATGTCCAAGTCCAAGCTCAATGGCATCGACCCGCAGGGCCAGATCGAACAGTACGGCGCCGACACCGCGCGCCTGTTCACCATGTTCGCCTCGCCGCCTGAGCAGACCCTGGAATGGTCCGGCTCCGGCGTGGAAGGCTCCAACCGCTTCCTGAAGCGGGTGTGGAACTTCGGCTACGCCCAGCGCGACGCGATCCGCGCCGCCGGTTCGCCGCTGGCCGTCAGCGCCGCTACCGAAGAAGGCAAGACCCTGCGCCGCGAAATGCACAAGGTGCTGCAGCAGGCCGACTACGACATCAAGCGCATCCAGTACAACACCGTGGTTTCCGCCTGCATGAAGATGCTCAACACGCTGGAGTCGGCCAAGGCGGTGGAGCCGGCGGTGCTGGCTGAAGGCTACGCCATCTTCCTGCGCCTGCTCAATCCCGTGGCGCCGCATATTACCCACGTGCTGTGGCAGGAAATGGGCTACGCGGGGGACATCCTGGACGCCGCCTGGCCGCAGGTCGACCCGGCCGCGCTGGAGCAGTCCGAGATCGAGCTGATGATCCAGGTGAACGGCAAGCTGCGCGGTGCGGTCAAGGTGCCGAAGGGCGCCGACAAGGCCGCCATCGAAGCGGCCGCACTGGCCGAGGAAAGCGTGCAGAAGTTCCTGGAAGGCGCGCCGAAGAAGGTCATCGTGGTACCGGGCAAATTGGTCAATATCGTGGTGTAAGGCAAAGATGACGACGACTCTGAAATCCCGCGGCGCCCTGCGCCGCAGCATGCTGGCGCTGGCTGCGCTGGGCGTAGCTGCCGTGGCCAGCGGCTGCGGCTTCCACCTGCGCGGCTCCGGCGGCACGTATACGCTGCCGTTCAACGCCATGTACGTGGGCTTGCCGGAGTCGTCGCCGCTGGCGATTGAACTCAAACGCAATATCCGCGTCAACGGCCACACCAGCGTGGCCGCGAGCAAGGCCGAGGCGGACGGCGTGATCGAAGTGCTGACCAACCCGGAAAAGACCCGCACCAAGTCGATCCTGTCCTTGAACAGCAATGGCCGCGTGCGTGAATACCTGCTGAGCTACAACATCCTGTTCCGCGTGACCGACAAGGCCGGCAACGAACTGCTGGCGCCGACCAATATCGTGCTGGGCCGCCCGATCACCTTCAGCGAAACCCAGCTCCTGGCCAAAGAGCAGGAGGAAGCCTTGCTGTACAAGGACATGCAGGCCGACCTGGTGCAGCAGATGATGCGCCGCATGGCCGCCATCAAGCCGGGCAAGCCGGCACCGGCACCCACCCCTTCCGGCGTGCTGCCAGGCGTGCTGTCGGCGCCCGACGTGACCGCCCCTACCGCGCCGGCCGCGCCGCCGGTGCGCTAAAGGCGCCGTATGCAGTTGCGCGCCGACGCCCTGGACGGCCACGTCGCCAAGACGCTGGCCCCGCTATACGTAATCACCAGCGACGAACATTTGCTGGCGCTGGAGGCGGCCGACAAGATCCGCCGCGCCGCGCGCGCGCAAGGCTATTCCGAGCGCGAGGTGCTGTCGGTCGAACGCAACTTCAAATGGGGCGAGCTGCTGGCGGCGAACCAGGCCATGAGCCTGTTCGGCGACAAGAAGCTGATCGAATTGCGCATCCCGTCCGGCAAGCCGGGCAAGGATGGCGGCGCCGCCCTGCAGGCCTATGCCAAAGACCTGTCGCCCGACAACCTGACGCTGATCACCCTGCCCAAGCTGGACTGGCAGACGCAGAAAGCGGCATGGGTGGCGGCCTTGCAGCAGGCCGCCGTATACATCGACATCCCGAACATCGAGCGCAATGCGCTGCCGGGATGGATTGCCAACCGGCTCGCCGCACAAGGGCAGAGCGCGGAGCGCGCCAGCCTGGACTTCATCGCCGACCGCGTCGAAGGCAACCTGCTGGCGGCACACCAGGAAATCCAGAAACTCGGCTTGCTGCACGAGCCGGGCAAGCTGGCCCACGAGCAGGTGCAGGACGCCGTGCTCAATGTAGCGCGCTACGACGTGTTCAAGCTGTCCGAAGCCATGCTCTCCGGCGACACCGCGCGCCTGATGCGCATGCTGGAAGGCTTGAAGGGCGAAGGCGAAGCGCTGCCGCTGGTTTTGTGGGCCGTCTCCGAAGAAATCCGCACGCTGCTAAAATTAAAGGCAGGCATGGCCCAGGGCCGTCCGCTGCCGGCGCTCCTGAAGGAATACCGCATCTGGGGCCCGCGCGAACGGCTGATGGAGCCGGCGCTGCGCCGCATCTCGCTGCCCACGCTGGAAGCGGCGCTGCAGCAGGCTGCCCAGGTCGACCGCATGGTCAAAGGGCTGCGCGCCAAGGCGTTCGCCGGCGACCAGTGGGACGCCATGCTGCAATTGGCTTTACGCGTCGCAAGAGGGTAAATAAATGGACATCAAGCAGTACATGCAAGACATCGGCCGGCGCGCCCGCGCCGCATCGCGCGCCATGGCGCGCGCCGACAGCGCCACCCGCAACCGCGCGTTGCAGCTGATCGCCGAGGCGATCGAGCGCGAAGCGCCGGCCCTGCGCGCGGCCAACGAGCAGGACCTGGCCGCCGCGCGCGCCGCCGGCCTGGCGCCGGCCATGCTGGAGCGCCTGGCATTGACCGACAAGGCCATCGCCACCATGGTGGAAGGCTTGCGCCAGATCGTCGCCCTGCCGGACCCGGTGGGCGAAATCTCGAACGTGAAAATCCGCCCGTCCGGCATCCAGGTGGGCCAGATGCGCGTGCCGCTGGGCGTGATCGGCATCATCTACGAAGCGCGCCCGAATGTCACCGTGGATGCGGCCGGCCTGTGCATCAAGAGCGGCAACGCCACCATCCTGCGCGGCGGTTCGGAAGCGATCCACTGCAACCGCGCGCTGGCGCGCCTGGTGGCCGAAGGCTTGCGCGGCGCCGGCTTGCCGGCCGACGGCGTGCAGGTGGTCGACACCACCGACCGCGCCGCCGTCGGCGCCCTGATCACCATGCCGCAGTTCGTGGACGTGATCGTGCCGCGCGGCGGCAAGGGCCTGATCGCGCGCCTGATGGAAGAAGCCACGGTACCGATGATCAAGCACCTGGACGGCATCTGCCATGTGTATATCGACGCCAAGGCCGACCTGGCCAAGGCGCTGGACATCGGCTTCAACGCCAAGTGCCACCGCTACGGCACCTGCAACACCATGGAAACGCTGCTGGTGGCGCGCCCCGTCGCCGCCGCAGTGCTGCCGCAGCTGGCCGCGCGCTACCTGGCCGAATCGGTCGAGCTGCGCGCCGACGCCGAAGCGTACGCCATCCTGGCCGCCTGCGCCTACCCGCACCTGGCGCACGCCACGGAAGAAGACTGGGCCACGGAATACCTGGCGCCGATCCTGGCGGTGCGCGTGGTGGACGGGCTGGACGCCGCCATCGAGCATTGCAACACCTGGTCGTCCAAGCACACCGAGGCGATCGTCACCGAAGACTACTCGGCCGCCATGCGCTTCCTGCGCGAAGTCGATTCCTCGTCGGTGATGATCAACGCCTCGACCCGTTTCGCCGACGGCTTCGAGTACGGCTTGGGCGCCGAGATCGGCATCTCCAACGACAAGCTGCACGCGCGCGGCCCGGTCGGCCTGGAAGGGCTGACTTCCCTTAAATACGTGGTGTTCGGCCACGGCGAGATCAGAAAGTAAGCCCAATGCTGTGGATCAAAGCGCTGCATATCGTCTTCATCGTATCGTGGATGTCCGGCCTGTTTTACCTGCCGCGCATCTTCGTCAACCTGGCCATGGAAGCGCCGGGCCCGACGACCGAGCGGCTGCTGACGATGGCGCGCAAGCTGTACCGCTTCACCACCATGCTGGCGCTGCCGGCGCTGGTGTTCGGGATCTGGCTGGCGGTGCTGCAGTACGGCGCCAGGATGCCGGGCTGGCTGCATGGCAAGCTGCTGCTGGTGTTCCTGCTGATTGGCTACCACCACGCCTGCGGCGCGCTCTTGAAGAAATTTGAACGCGGCGTCAATACCCGCGGTCATGTGTTTTACCGGTGGTTCAATGAAGTACCGGTGCTGATGTTGCTGGCGATCGTGATCCTGGTGGTCGTCAAGCCTTTTTAACGGATAAAGGGTCCCCCAAATGCCATCATATTTCTGCCCATGCCCGCGCGGCCTGGAAGCCGCCCTGGCGGAAGAACTGACCGAAATCGCGGCCATGAGCCCGACCATGAAGGTCCACAACCAGGTTCCCGGCGGCGTGCACGCCTCTGGCGACCTGTACGACGCCTACCGCATCAACCTGCACTCGCGCATCGCCTCGCGCGTCTTGATGCGCATGGGCGTGTGCCACTACCAGAACGAAAACGACATCTACGACCTGGTGCTGGGACAGCCGTGGGAAGAATGGTTCGGCGTGCAGCACACCATCCGGGTCGACGTCACCGCCATCAAGTCGCCTTTGAAGTCGCTGGAATTCACCACGTTGAAGATCAAGGACGCCGTGTGCGACCGCTTCCGCGACATGTACAACAAGCGGCCGTCGGTCAACACGCGCGAGCCGGACATGCGCATCTTCGGTTTCCTCGACCAGCGCCAGTTCATGGTCTACCTCGACACCTCGGGCGAAGCGCTGTTCAAGCGCGGCTGGCGTGAAGAAACCGGCGACGCCCCGCTGCGCGAAAACCTGGCCGCCGGCCTGCTGCGCGTATCGGGCTGGAAGCCGGGCGTGCCGCTGTTCGACCCGATGTGCGGTTCCGGCACCATCCTGTGCGAAGCGGCGCAGATGGTGCAGGGCATCCCGCCGGGCGCGCGGCGCCGCTTCGCGTTCGAGAAATTCCACGACTTCGACCCGGAGCCGTGGCAGAAGATGAAGACCGACTTCAAGCCCAACCCGCTGCCGGCCGAGCCGACCATTTTCGGCTCCGACATTTCCGGCGACATGGTGGCCATGGCGCGCCACAACCTGAAGAGCGCCGGCATCCAGTTCGAGGTGCCCCTCAAGCAGATCGAAGCGCAGCAGGTGCAGGCGCCGAGCAAGGAAGCGGGCATCCTGCTGACCAACCCGCCGTACGGCGAGCGGATCGGCGTGCGCGGCGACGCCAGCCTGGAAGAAGACGAACTGGCGAAGAGCTTCTACAGCGCCTTCTCCACCACGCTCAAGCAGCGCTTCCCGGGCTGGACCGCCTACCTGTTCACCGCCGACCTGGGCCTGCCGAAGATGCTGCGCCTGAAAGAATCGCGCAAGACGCCATTCTTCAACGGCGCGCTCGAATGCCGCCTGTTCCGTTTCGACATGGTGGCCGGCTTCAACCGCAAGGCAGCCGGCGACGCGCCAGCCGAGTAATCGCAGGCCCGCAAAATGTCCACTTCGGGGTCAGGAACCAAAGTGGACATTTCCTGCGAAAATGTCCACTTCCGTTCCTGACCCCGAAGTGGACATTTGATGCTTTCGACGCCTACTCCTCCGCCTCCAAACGACGCCCCCGCCCGCATCCCTGAGCCGGAGGCAGCGCAGCGCAAGCCGCTGGGACCGGGCGCGCTGGCGGCGGTGCTGGCCAGCCTGTCGATGCTGGGCCCTTTCTCGATCGACGCCTACCTCCCCGCATTTCCCAATATCCAGGCCACGCTGCATGCGACGCCGATCGAAGTCCAGCAATCGCTGACGGCCTATATGCTGGCCTTTGCCGGCATGGTGCTGTGGCATGGCGCGCTGTCGGACGCCTTCGGCCGCCGCAACGTGATCCTGGTATCGCTGGTGGCCTTCCTGCTGGGCACCGTGGGCTGCGCCGCTGCGCACTCGGTACAATACCTGTGGTTCTTCCGCGTGCTGCAGGGGGTGTCGGCCGGCGCCGGCGTGGTGGTGGGGCGCGCCATCATCCGCGACCTGTATGCCGATGCCGCCGCCGCGCGCCTGCTGTCGCTGGTGACCATGATCTTTGCCATCGCGCCGGCCGTGGCGCCGGTGCTGGGCGGCTTCATCGTCAAGTATTCCGACTGGCGCACCATCTTCCTGGCGCTGGCCGGCTACACGGTGCTGCTGTTCATCGTCTGCTACCGGCGCCTGCCCGACACGCTGCCGCGCGACCAGCGGCAGCCGTTCAACCCGCGCTACCTGTGGCGCAACTACAAGGCCATCCTGTCCTCGCCGCTGTTCCACCTGAAGACCGGGGTGGTGGCCTTCAACTTCGCCGGCCTGTTCCTGTACATCACAGCGGCGCCGGTGGCGCTGCCGGCGCAGCTGCACCTGGGGCCCGACCAATTCGCCTGGCTGTTCGTGCCGGCAGTGTCCGGCATCTTCCTCGGCGCCCTGGCCGCCAACCGCATCGCCGGCAAGACCAGCTTCATGCGCCAGATCGGCATCGGCTTCTGCTTCCTGATCACGGCCGCCACGGTCAACCTCGGCTACCACCTCCTGGCCGGGCCGGCGCTGCCGTGGAGCGTGCTGCCGCTGTTCTTCTACACCTTCGGCATGTCGATGGCGGCGCCGGCCGCCACCCTGCTGGCGCTCGACCTGTTCCCGCACATCCGCGGCACGGTAGCCTCGGTGCAATCGTTCGCCACCACGCTGCTGGGCGCCCTGGTGGCCGGCGTGCTGGCGCCGCTGGCATCGCACTCCTTCCTGTGGCTGGCGGCCGGCCAGCTGGCGCTGGCGCTGACGGCGCTGGGCTTATGGTTGACGGCGCGCTCACTCCGGCGCAAGATAGTGCCTGTTTGAAAATATTGTTGGCATTTGGTAAATTAATACCAATAGTGTCGTTCTTTCTACACAAATGCAGCTTATTGCCGCCAGAAATTTGTATTGCTATCAAGTTATAGTATATTTATGCCAATTTGCGTAGTGGATTGCAAGCCGGAAGACAGCCGCTAAGACCCCATGCAACATCCCGAACAAGACATCCGCAATCGCTTGCTGATCGCGCGGCTCCCCGCCATGCCGCAGATCCTGATCAAGCTGATCGAGCTCCTGCAAGCCGACGACGCCGGCATGCCGGAGCTGGCCGCGCTGATCGCCAAGGATGCCGGGATGGCCAGCAAGATCCTGGCCGTGGCCAACAGTTCGGCCTACCAGCGCCACCAGCGCACGGTGGGCCTGGAGCAGGCCCTGGTTGCGCTCGGCACCGACACCATCAAGACGCTGGTGATCTCCGAATCGGTATTCCAGACCTTCAGCAGTTTCCCGCACAGCGGCAGCACCGACCTGCGCGCCTTCTGGAAAGGCTCGCTGAGCACCGCCGTCATCGCGCGCGACATCGCGCGCGCGCTCGCTTACCCGCACGTGGAAGAAGCCTACCTGGCCGGCCTGCTGCACAATGTCGGCCGCCTGGCGCTGCTGGCCACCGCGCCCAAGGAATACGCCTACAACTTCAGCGCGCGCGACGACGAAGAGCTGTGCGCAGTGGAGCTGCGCACGCTGGAAATCACCCACGCCGAGGCGGGCGCCTGGCTGATCGAGCGCTGGAACCTCGATTCCTTCCTGGCCGACTCGGTGCTGTACCACCACGAGCCGCTGCCGCGCCTGGAAGCGGCGCACCCATTGATCCGCATCGTGCGCCTGGCGCACCAGCTGTGCTATCACGCCGATGCGCCGCAGGCGGCTGCCGCCGCGGCCGCGCTGTGCGGCGTCGAAGAAGACAAGCTGGACGCCTTCGTCAAGTCGGCTGCGCGGCAAGTGGCGCGCGCCGCCGAAGCGCTGGGCATCGACCTGGCCGGCGCCGGCGAGCTGCCGGCGCCGGTGGACCCGGTGCAGGCGCGCTTGTCGGAAGAAGTGCGCAATATGGTGCTGGTGCAGGAGATGGGCCAGTGCTTCGCGCGCCAGCAGGGCGAAGCCGGCATGCTGGACGCCATGACGCGTTCGGCGCGCATGCTGTTCGACCTCGGGACCACGGTGATCCTGCTGGAGAGCCCGACCGGTCACGCGCTGCAAGGCGCCGGCAGCGGCGAAGCGCAGCAGCGCCTGGCCGAGTTCACCGTGCCGCTGAACAAGCCCGGCTTGCTGGCCGATGCCGCCAACCAGCGCCAGCCGGCCTTTGCCGCGCGCGCCGGCGCCGGCCTGGGCATCGCCGAAGAACAGCTGCTGCGCATCGTCGGCAGCGAAGCGCTGGTATGCCTGCCGCTGGTGGCCGGCCAGCGCTGCCTGGGCATGATCGTGGGCGGCGTGCCGGCCTGGCAGCTGCCGCTGCTGCAAAAGAAGCAGCGCTTCCTGCAGGCCTACGGCAGCCAGGCCGCCAATGCGCTGGAGACTGCGCTGTCGGAGCGCGGCCACGCCCGGCGCCAGCTGGCGCACGTGGCCGAGGAATACAGGGAGGCCTCGCGGCGCGTGGTGCACGAGGTGAACAACCCGCTGTCGATCATCAAGAACTACCTGTCGGTGCTGGACGCCAAGCTGGCGCGGCGCGAGCCGGTGGTGTCTGAAATGTCGATCCTGAACGAGGAGATCGACCGCGTCGGCCACCTGATCAACGGCCTGGCCGACCTGCAGCCCAGCGACGGCGCCTGCCTGGCCAATGTGGCGCGCGTGGTAGAAGACGTGCTGCGCCTGTTCCGCGCCACCGACTTCCTGCCCGCCTCGGTGCAGGTGATCACGCGCATGCAGGACGGCCCGCAGGAGATCGACGGCGACGCCGACCTGCTCAAGCAAATCCTGGTCAACCTGGTCAAGAATGCGATCGAAGCGCAGCCCGATGGCGGCCGCATCGAGATCGCCAACCGCGGCCTGGTCAACCGCGAACGCCGGCTGTACGTGGAGCTGGCGGTGGGCGACGCCGGCCCCGGCCTGTCGCAGGAAGTGCTGGCCAACTTGTTTACCGCCGTGCAGAGCAGCAAGCAAGGCAAGCACCACGGCCTGGGCCTGTCCATCGTGCACAGCCTGGTGAAGAAGATGAACGGCATGATCAGCTGCCGCAGCGGCGCCAACGGCACCTCGTTTGAACTCCTGCTGCCGGCCCGCGGCAGCACCAGCCAGCTCGCCCCGGTGCAGGCGCGCGGCGCGGTGGATTCCGTATAAGGCCCGCATGAACCAGATGATCCCGACGCCCGCGGCCGCGGCACCGGAATTCCAGCCACGCCTGCTGCTGGTTGACGACGAAGCGCGCCTGCTGTCTTCCCTGTATGAGCTGCTGCGCGTGCAGGGCAGCTACCAGCTGGTCACCGCCGCCAGCGGCGCCGAAGCGCTGGCGCACCTGAGCCGCCAGCAGTTCGACCTGCTGCTGCTGGACCTGCGCCTGCCCGATATGAGCGGCCACGACATCATGGACTTCGTGAACGCGCGCGAGATCGACTGCGACGTGATCGTGATGAGCGGCGAGGCCGGCATCGAGGCCGCCATCGGCGCCCTGAAGCGCGGCGCCTACGATTACCTGCGCAAGCCGTACAATCCGCCCGAGCTGCTCAAGACGGTGGAAAACGCGCTGCAAAAGCGCCGCCTGGCGGTGGAGAACACGCGCATCGCGCAGCGCCTGGAAAATTCGGAGAAGATGTACCGCTACCTGGTGGACAGCTCGCCCGACATCATCTACACCCTGAACCACGAAGGCTGCTTCACTTTCGTCAACGACCGCGCCTACCAGCTGCTGGGCTATTCGCGCGAAGAGCTGATCGGCCGCCACTACTCGCTGCTGGTGCACGAAGAAGACCAGGAGCGCGCGCGCTACGTGTTCAACGAGCGCCGCGTCGACGAACGCGCCTCGCGCAATGTGGAGCTGCGCCTGAAGTGCAACAACAGCGCCGCCGGCGACCGCACCTTCAGCAACACCCTGATGACGATCTCGCTGAACGCGATCGGCATGCACGTGCCGGGCGAGGAGGTGGCGCGGCACGAATTCTTCGGCACCTACGGCGTGGCGCGCGACATCACCGACCGCAAGAGGGCCGAGGAGATGATTTCCTACCAGGCCTACCACGACATCCTGACCGACCTGCCGAACCGCATCCTGTTCAAGGACCGCCTGGGGCTGGCCGTGATCCAGGCCAAGCGCAAGCTGGCCGAGCTGGCCGTGATGTTCATCGACTTGGACCGCTTCAAGCTGGTCAACGACACGCTGGGCCACGTCAAGGGCGACGAGCTGCTGCAGCAGGCCGCGCGGCGCCTGAAGGAGTGCCTGCGCAAGGGCGACACGCTGGCGCGCCACAGCGGCGACGAATTCACCATCGTGCTGCCCGAACTGCGCGACCGCGGCGATGCCAAGGCCATTGCCGACAAGTTCCAGGAAGTGCTGCAGCAGCCGTTCGACCTGGACGGCCACGTGGCGCACATTTCGGCCTCGATCGGCATCGCGGTCTACCCCAGCGACGGCGACTCGATCGAAGAGCTGCTGCGCCACGCCGACATCGCCATGTACCAGGTCAAGGCGCAGGGCAAGAACGGCCACAGCTTCTACCACCCGTCGATGCAGGACATGTCGCACCAGAAGATCGCGCTGGAGCAGTCGCTGCGCAAGGCGCTGGAAAACAACGAACTGGAGATGTACTACCAGCCGCAGGTCGACATGGCCAGCGGCCGCATCATCGGCGCCGAAGGCCTGATGCGCTGGAACCACCCGGCGCGCGGCCTGCTGTCGGCCGGCGAGTTCCTGCCGTTCGCCGAAGAGAACGGCCTGATGCTGCCGATCTCGGACTGGATGATCGGCGCGCTGTGCCGCGACCTGCTGCTGTGGAATGCTGCCGGCGCCGACAATATCCGCCTGTCGCTGAACCTGTCGCCGCAATACCTGGACCGCGGCGACTTCTTCGAGAAGATGCGCAATGCGCTGGCGCGCTACCAGATTTCGCCGTCGCAGATCGAAGTCGAGATCACCGAGAACATCTGCATCCGCAACCCGCAATACGCGATCGAGCAGCTGAACAAGCTGTGCCAGCTGGGCGTGTCGGTTGCCATCGACGATTTCGGCACCGGCTATTCCTCGCTGTCCTACCTGCACCGCTTCCCGATCCACACCATCAAGATCGACCAGAGCTTCGTCAAGGAGATCCACGACGAGCATGGCCACTATCCTGTGATCCTGGCCATCATCTCGATCGCGCGCGGCCTCGGCCTGCACCTGGTGGCGGAAGGGGTGGAGACCGAAGTGCAGGCGCGCTACCTGGCTGCCAACGGCTGCGCCACCATGCAAGGCTACCTGTATTACCGCCCGATCGCGCTGACCGGTTTCATGCAGGTGCTGGCGGCGCAGAACCAGGCCGACGCCCCTGTCGCCGTGGCCCCGGCCGGACTGCGGCTGGCAAGCCAGGCGTAAGCATCGATGCAGAGCCAAGCCCCGGCTGAAGTGGCCGAATTCCTGCGCCTGCGCCAACTGGCCGAGCGCGGCGTGGCCAATGCCCAGCACAGCCTGGGCTTCATGTACTTCAACGGCCAGGGTGTAGCGCAGAGCTATGAGCTGGCCGTGGCCTGGTACCGCCAGGCGGCCAACGCCGGCCTGGAGCACGCCCAATACAACCTGGGCGTGATGTTCCAGAAAGGGCAGGGCGTCGATACCGACTTCGCCGAAGCGGCGCACTGGTACCAGCTCGCGGCCGAGCAAGGCTATGCCGCCGCGCAGTACAACCTGGGCTGGCTGTATGCCAAGGGCCAGGGCGTGCCGCACGACACCGAGCAGGCGCGCCACTGGTTCGCCAGGGCCGCCGACCAGGGCGACGCCGGCGCGCAGAACAATCTCGGGATGATGTACGACACTGGCCGGGGCGTGCCGCAGGACTTCGCGCAAGCGATCATGTGGTACCGCAAGGCCGCCGAACAGGGCTATGCCCGGGCCCAGTTCAACCTCGGCCTGCGCTACGACAACGGGCAAGGCGTGGCGCAGGACGGCAAGCAGGCGCTGGGCTGGTTCCGCAAGGCCGCCGAGCAAGGCTATGCCGCGGCCCAGTTCAATCTCGCGCTGCGCTATGACAAGGGGCAGGATGTGGCGGCCGACGCCGCGCGCGCCATCAAGTGGTACACGCTGGCGGCGCAGCAGGACCACGTCAGCTCGCAGTTCAACCTGGGCCTGATCTACGACAACGGCAACGGCGTGCCGCGCGACGAAGCGCTGGCGCTGCAGTGGTACCGGCGCGCCGCCGAACTGGGGCACGCCGGCGCGCAGAACAACCTGGGCCAGCGCTACGAGCAGGGGCAGGGCGTGGCGCAAGACCATCGCGCAGCCGCGCACTGGTACCGCAAGGCCGCCGAAGCGGGCCACCCGGCCGCGCAATACCACCTGGCGCAGTTATATGAGCAAGGCCTCGGCGTGGCGCGCGACCAGCAGGAAGCGATTTTCTGGTACCGCAAGGCGGCCGACCAGGGCCATTTACGGGCCCAATTCGACCTCGGCCTGCGCTATGAAAGCGGGCAGGGCGTGCCGCAGGATGCGCGCAAGGCGCTGGCCTGGTATCGCCGCGCCGCCGAACAGGATTACGTGGCCGCGCAATTCATGCTGGGCCAGATCCACGACCGCGACGACGGTCCCGCGCCCGACCTGCTGCAAGCAAACGCCTGGTACCGCAAGGCCGCCGAGCAAGGCCACATACTGGCATGCTTCACGCTTGGCCTGCGCTGCGACAACGGCCAGGGCATGCCGCGCGACTTCCAGCAAGCGCTGTCCTGGTACCTGGCCGCCGCGCGCCAGGGCCACGGCCGGGCCCAGCTTAATGCCGGCCTGATGTTCCTGACCGGCCAGGGCACCGAAGCCGACGCCGAACAGGCCTGGCGCTGGCTCTCGCTGGCCGAGCGCAACGGCCAGCCCGGCGCAGCGCGCCACCTCGCCACCGCCGCCGCCCGCCTCACCCCGGAACGCCTTCCAGCATAAAAGTCGGGGTCAGGTCTGGCAATCGGACATTTCGCTGCGCGAAATGTCCGATTGCCAGACCTGACCCCGACTTTTAAATTAGCGGCGACGCGGTGCCGGACGTGGGCCGGATGTGCCGCGCTGTTCGATGTGGCGGAATACGATGCGGCCTTTGTTCAGGTCGTACGGCGACAGTTCCAGCGTGACCTTGTCGCCGGCAATAATGCGGATGAAGTTCTTCTTCATGCGGCCACCGGTGTAGGCAATCAGCTTATGACCGTTGTCCAGGTCGACGCGGAAGCGCTGCTCCGGCAGGATCTCGGTGACCACGCCATTCATTTCGATGAGTTCTTCTTTTGCCATGGTGTTTTCCTTTGCGATTGGGTGGGCGAGGAGCGAAAAAAAAGCCCGCGTTGTTGCGGGCTTCGTTTCAATGTAATGCCAATGTTTCAATCGCTGCTACAGCCCGTGCTATCTGCGCGGTGCGAAGCGGTCAGCCAATGCTATCTGCAAGGTGCCGGCCTGTGACCAATGTTTGGTGCTACAGGGTGAGGTTCTCGAGGACTTCACCACGGAACGCAGTATAGCATAGGTTTGTGCGGTGCACAAATAATTTATTGCGTCCTGCCGCCAGAGCTCACGCATGTTACATTGACAACTCCCAATCCTGGACATTTTCATGAAAAAGCTCAGCATGCCGCTTGCAACCCTGTTCGCTTTGACGGCCATGACAGCGTCGGCGGCCACGGCCGAACCGCTGGCCAAGACCATTGCGGATCTCGACGCCGCCGCTTTCGACGCCTTCAACCACTGCAGCGCGCCGGAGCAGCTGCAAAAGCACGCGGGTTTTTTTGCGCCGGACGTGGAGTTTTACCACGACACGGGCGGAGTCACCTGGTCGCGCCAGGAAATGATCGCCAATACGCAAAAATACGTCTGCGGCAATTTCCGGCGTGAGATTGTGCCGGGCACGCTCAAAGTCTCCGCGGTCAAGGACTTCGGCGCGATTGAAACGGGTTCGCACCGCTTTTGCCAATTTGCCAGCGGACAATGCGAAGGCTTGGCGGACTTCGCCATTGTCTGGAGCAATAAGTCGGGCAACTGGCTGATTACCCGCGTCCTCAGTTACGGCCATCGCCCCAATTAACGATAGCTGCCCGGCTCGAACGGGTAGCTGTAAATATTCTCGATGAAGCGTTCGCCTTCTTTTACCTGGCGTGCCAGGTAAAGGCGCTTGCCGTGCACGAAGGGCGTGAATTCGGCCTGCGCGGTGTTGAATGGGGCGCCGATATTTTTCGGCGTGCTCCAGCCGTTCTTGCCATTGAAGCTGATGTACAGGTCCATGTCGCCGGCGCCGCCGGGCGCGTCGGAGAAGTACAGCAGGTAGCTCTGGTCGGCGGCGATGTAGGGATTCGATTCGCGCCATGGACCGGTGTTGACCGGCTCCGGCATGCGCTCCGGCGCGATGTACTTGCCGTCGACGTGGCGTGAACGCCACAGGTCCGACTTGCCTTCGGCGCCGTTCTTCATGAAGTAGATGGTGCCATCGGCAGCGATCGAGCCGGATGATTCGGATTCGTCGCTGTTGATGTCGTGGCCCAGGTGTTGCAGCGGCCCCCAGCGGCCGTCCTGCAGCGCTACCGAATAGATATCGAAGCCTTTGCGGCCCGGCCTGTCCGGCAGCGGGCGATTGGATTGGAAGATGATCGACTTGCCGTCCGGTGCGAAGGCCGGGTCGATGTCGCGCGAGCCGTCGGTGGCGGAGAATGGCACCGGCGCCGGCTTTTGCCACTTGCCGTCCACCTTGTGCGATTCCACGATCAGCAGCCGGGTGCGGGCGCCGCCCGACTGCACCCACAGCGCGTGCTGGCCATCGGGCGACAAGGTGAAGCCGAACACGCCGTTGTCGGACACCAGGCCCGGTTCAAACATGCCATCGGCAGGCGCGGCGGCTAATGCAGTAGCAAACAGCAGGGCAAGAATATTCATCGCGTGTGAGTGTGGGATGTGGCAACACAGCAGCATCCTAGCACCAACACTTATCGGGCAGATGAGCCTAAATGATTTTTTCGCAACGTGATGTTTCCCATAACACAATTTGCGCATTGCCGCAAGGCACCATATAATTCAATAATCGAAACTTAATTTAGAAATTGATATGAAGAAAATCCTCGCCTCTGTCTTCGCTGTCGCCGCACTGGCGGGCTGCGCAACCGAAAGCCACCAGGCACTGCAAGTGGAAAAAGTCGCCAGCGCCTCGCGTCCATACGTCGGCCCGCGCACCCTGGTAGCGGTCGGCAAATTCGACAACCGTTCCAGCTTCATGCGCGGCGTGTTCACCGACGGCGTCGACCGCCTCGGCGCCCAAGCCAAGACCATCCTGATTTCGCACATGCAGCAGACCAACCGCTTCAACGTGCTGGACCGCGACAATATGGCGGAACTGCAGCAGGAAGCCGCCTACAAAAAGCAGGGCCAGAACATCAAGGGCGCTGACTTCGTGGTGACCGGCGACGTGACCGAATTCGGCCGCAAGGAAGTGGGCGACCACCAGCTGTTCGGCCTCGCCGGCCGCGGCAAGACGCAGGTCGCCTACGCCAAGATCACCCTGAACGTGGTGAATATCGCTACTTCGGAAGTGGTGTACTCGGCAGCCGGCGCAGGCGAATACAGCCTGTCCAACCGCGAGATCCTGGGCTTTGGCGGTACCGCCAGCTATGACGCTACCCTGAACGGCAAGGTGCTGGACCTGGCCATGCGCGAAGCAGTTGAGCGCCTGGTAGCGGGCATGGAAGCCGGCGCATTCCGCGAGGCGCGCCCATGATGCGCCGTTTGACCCTGGCCCTTGGCGTAACGCTGGCGCTGGCCGGCTGCCAGCACCAGCCGGCAACGATTTACCAGTGGGAGAGCTACCAGCCGCAGGTGTACCAGTACTTCAAGGGCGAGAGCCCGATCGCCCAGATCGAGGTGCTGGAAAAGGACCTGCTGAAGATCAATGCGCAAGGCAAGACGCCGCCACCGGGCTACCATGCCCACCTCGGCGTGCTGTATTCGGTGATCGGCCGTGGCGACCTGATGGCCGCCCAATTCGAGGCTGAGAAGCAGCTGTTCCCTGAGTCCGCAGCGTATATGGACTTTTTGCTCAAGAATACTAAGAAGGCCGCCCAATGATCAAGAAGTGCATGAAACTGGCGGCTTGCCTGCTGCCTGCGATGTTTGCCGTGGGTTGCGCCACGCACCAGGAACCATACGATTACTCCGCATTCAAGGCCAGCAAGCCGAAGTCGATCGTGGTGCTGCCACCGCTGAACAACTCGCCTGAAGTCAAGGCGACCTACGGCATGCTGTCGCAAATGACTTACCCGCTGGCGGAAGCCGGCTACTACGTGCTGCCGGTAACGGCGGTGGACGAGACCTTCAAGCAGAACGGCCTGGCCAACGCGGTCGACGTGCATAACGTCAGCACCAAGAAGCTGCAGGAAATCTTCGGCGCCGACGCCGCCCTGTACGTGACGGTGACCAAGTACGGTTCGGTGTATACCGTGATCAACAGCGAAGTCGTGGTGGCGGCGGAAGCCAAGCTGGTGGACCTGAAGAGCGGCGCGCTGCTGTGGGAAGGCAAGGCGACTGCTTCCAGCGCAGAGCAGAACAACAACAGCGGCGGCGGCCTGATCGGCGCCCTGGTGGCTGCTGCGGTCAAGCAGATCATCAATACCGCGACCGATGCCTCGTACCCGATCGCTGGCGTGGCAAGCAACCGCATGCTGGCCACCGGCGGCCAGCGCGGCCTGCTGTACGGCCCGCGTTCGGCCAACTACAACAAGCCTTAAGCTCCCCCTCCTGCTTCCGCCGCGTACTGCCGGCGGAAGCAGTCCAGCCACTGCGCTAGCGCGCGAAGTGCGCTTCAATTTCCTCCAGCGTTTTCCCTTTCGTCTCCGGCAGCAGGAAAGCCGCAGCCAGGAAGTACACCACCGTGCATCCGGCCCAGAAGAAGAACATCGCAGCGTAGCCATGCCGGCCCACGGTCGGCAGGAACACTGCTGCAATCGTGGTCGAGACAAACTGGTTGACCAGCAGCGCAATGCTCATGCCGTTGGAGCGGATGCGGGTTGGCATCAGTTCCGACAGCGCGAGCCACACGCAGACTCCGGGGCCCACCGCGAAGCTGGCCACGAACAGGCAGATTGCCAGCGTCACCTGCCAGCCATGGGCTGCCGAAGGCAGGGCGCCGATTTGCGCCTGTTCGATTGTCAAAGGCGCGTTGCGCCCTGCGGCCGGATCGGCGAATGGATTCAGGTGCAGGCGGCGGAAGAAGGCGCCGATCACACTGTCCGGCTGCACGGTGTCGTCGCGCGACAACACCATGGGCGCCAGCGCCGGATCGTCGCTGCGGCGCGTCTGCACGTTGGTGAACGGGCCGTAGGAGTAGGACACGGTCAGCAGCTGCGGCGCTGCGTCCTGGCCGGCTTGCGCGCCCAGCGCCTTGAGGGTTTTTGCATCGAGGCGCAGCGACAGGGTATCGCCTTTGGCTTGCGCCGCCACGATGGCGCCGACGTCGCGCCGCTCGCTCTCGACGCTGCGGAACAGCAGGCCGGCGCTCAGCAGGGCGATCACGATGCCGCCGCTGCCCAGCATCAGCAGGAATTTACGGCCCTTGCGGTCGACCAGCAGCACCGCCACCACGGTCATGACGGCGTTCAGCAGCTTGAGGCCGACGTCGGCCATGTTGGCGCTGGCGCCGGGCAGGCCGGCCTGGTTCAGGATATTGACCACGTAGGCCAGCACCGAGTTGATGCCGGTGGCCTGGGTGCAGGCCAGCACCAGGCAGGCCAGCAGGAATGGCAGCATGTAGCGGCGGCTCAGCAGGCGATCGTCGGCCGCGGCGGCGCCGGCCGGGCTGCGCGCTGCAGGCGCGCCGCCCCTGCCGGCCACGACGCCGCGCGCGGCGGCGATGTCGCCTTCGCTCGGCCCGCCGGGCGCGGCGTGCTGCACGACTACCCCGGCAGCGGCCTGCATGTCGCGCAGTTCGGCGTCCGCTGCGGCAGCGGCACGGCTGCGCAGCAGGGCGCTGCGCGCCTGTTCGATGCGGCCGCGCTGTACCAGCCAGCGCGGCGATTCAGCCAGCAGCCCGCTGCCGAAAGTGAATACCAGGCCGGGCGCAAGGCACATCCAGAAGATGCTGCGCCAGGCGTGGTCCTTGGCGTCGAATACGGCGGCGGCGCGCGCGGTGTCCGGCAAGGCTTGCGCGGCCTGGGTTGCGGCCTCGACGTTCTGTGCCTGCAGCAGGCCGATCACGGCGGCGGCGACCAGGCCGATGGTCAGCAGGAGCTGGAACAGGGCGGCGCCTCGGCCGCGCTGTTGCGCGCCCAGGCACTCGGCGAGATAGAGCGGCACGACGACGCCGATCAAGCCGCCGCTGATGCCTTGCAGCAGGCGCCCGAGCAGCAGCGGGGTGTAGCCGTCGGACAGCGCGATCAAGGGGATGCTGATGGTGAACAGGGCGCCGGCCAGCACCATCGCCCAGCGGCGGCCGATGGCATCGGCAATGGCGCCGGCAAACAGGGAAGACAGCACCGAGCCAAGCAGCACGGCGGCAACGATGAAGCTCAGTTGCTGCGCGCTCAGCTTCCAGGCAACGGAAGCGGTGGACTCCAGGTAAGGCAGGGCGCCGGCAATGATGCCGACGTCGATCCCGTACAGCAGGCCGCCCATCCCGGCGATAAACAGTAAATAGCGCATGGATAAGGCCTGCATCGGATCTCCTGATATTTTTATGAGAGTGGAATGGCCTCGCCTTCAACGAAGACGGCCACAGGGTGTAAAGACTGGTCCAGCACGACGATGTCGGCCCACGCTCCGGGCGCCAGGCGGCCGCGCTGCGACTCGCCCAGGTAGTCGGCAGGGAAGAGCGACAGGCGCCGGGAAGCTTCCGCCACGTCCATGCCCAGGCTGACGAAGTTGCGCAGCGCCTGGTCCATGGTCAGCACCGAGCCGGCCAGCGAACCGGTGGCAAGGCGCACGCAGCCCATGCACTTGAACACGCGCTGGGTGCCCAGCGCATATTCGCCGTCCGGCATGCCGGTGGCGGAAGTGGCGTCGGTCACGCCGTACAGGCGCGGGATGGCGCGCAGCGCGGCGCGCATGGCGCCCGGGTGCACGTGCAGCAGGTCGGGAATGATTTCGGCGTATTCGGCGTGCGCCATGGCCACGTCCACCATGCCCGGCTCCTTGTGGCTCATGCCGG
Organism: Duganella sp. Root198D2; assembly: GCF_001428585.1. Lineage (NCBI taxonomy): Bacteria > Pseudomonadati > Pseudomonadota > Betaproteobacteria > Burkholderiales > Oxalobacteraceae > Duganella > Duganella sp. Root198D2. The sequence goes on from NZ_LMIC01000050.1 coordinate 169,556, forward strand.
TCATGCCGTTGAACAGGTGGGTGAAGCCGGCGGCGCCGGCGCGCATGGCGGCCACGCCGTCGTCGTAGCTGCCGGCGCTGTGGCCGATCTGGACCCGGATGCCCATGTTCTTCAAGTGCGGGATCAGTTCCAGGTGGCCCGTCACTTCGGGCGCCATGGTCAGCACGCGGATCGGTGCGATGGCGTTGTAGCTTTCCACCAGGGCGCGGCTGCCGGTCACCACGTCGGGCGGCTGGGCGCCCAGGCGGCGCCGGTTCAGGAACGGGCCCTCCAGGTGCACGCCCAGCATGCGCGCGCCGTGCTGCGGGCGCTGTGCGATGGCGCCGGCCAGGCCTTGCAGGGCGTGGCGGATCGAATCCTCTTTGGCAGTCAGCGTGGTGCCGAGCAGCGCGGTGGTGCCGTGCCGCGCGTGGCTGCGCGCCACCACGGCTCCCGCATTGCCGCCTTCCATGATGTCGACGCCGGAGGCGCCGTGCACGTGCAGGTCGACGAAGCCGGGGATGATGGTCAAGCCTTCGGCGGCGGGGCCTTCGGTGATGCTGGCGATGCGCTGGTCGAAGGCGATGGCGCCAGTGATCCAGCCGTCGGGAGTGAGGATACGGCCTTGCAGCATTTTTACTCCGCGATGATCACTTCAATGCCGCGCTTCTCCAGCCCCTCGCGATACTCGGTGCTGATGCTGGCGTCGGTGATGACGGTATGCACGCGGTCCAGCTGCACGATGCGGTGCAGCGAGACGCGGCCGAACTTGGAGGCGTCGGTCAGCACGATGACTTTCTTGGCGCGTTCCACCATCTTGTGGTTCAGGTTTGCTTCCGCCTCGTGGTGGGTGGTGATGCCGAACTGCAGGTCGAAACCGTCGACGCCGAGGAACAGCTTGTCGAAGTTATAGGCCGACAGGCAGGCTTCGGCCTGGGCGCCTTGCAGCGACAGCGATTGCTTGCGCAGGCGGCCGCCGGTCAGGATCAGGTCCACGCCCGGCGCGTCGGCCAGTTCCCAGGCGATGTTCAGGCCGTTGGTCAGCACCGTGACATCGCTGGCGTCGCGCAGCTGGCGCGCCAGCGAGATGGTGGTGGTGCCGGAGTCGATGATGACGTTGTCGCCCGGTTGCACCATGCGCGCGGCCAGCAGGCCGATTTGTTCTTTCTGCGCCTGGTTCAGGGAATCCTTCTGGCGGATGGTGTGCTCGGTTGGCGGCGTGCGCGCCAGCAGGGCGCCGCCGTGGCTGCGCTGCACCAGGCCTTGCGATTCAAGCACGCTGAGGTCGCTGCGGATGGTGACGGCGGAGACGCCAAGCTTGTCCACCAGGTCGGCTACCTGGACCGAACCATGTTGAACGATTGCCTGCAGGATGGTTTCGCGGCGTTGGCTGGTATTTCGCATGTCTTGTGTCGCTGGGTGTAAAAACGTCGAGCTTAACAGATGGCGGCAGCCGTGTGCCTGGCAGCGGCGTTGGCGCTGCAGGCCCGCGCATACTGCGCCAGCAGGCAGCCGACCTTGTGTTCAAGCAGGGCTTGCGGCGCGGCGGCCAGTTCGCCCTGCAGCACGGACTGGAACTGCTGCGGCAGGTATTGGCTCAGCAAAGGCAGCGGGATGCTGCGCCCGGCCAGGTTGGCGAACAGTTGGCCGACGGCGGCGGCAACTTGCGGCTCGCCCCAGTAGTAGCGGCAGCGGTCGGACAGGCCGTAGCGGCGCATCAGGCGCTGTTCGCTTTCGCTGCCAAGGTAATGCTGCTGCCAGTGCCTGGGCTTGGCCAGCATGGCTTGCTCCAGCACGTCCATCAGGCGCGAAGCCTTTTCCTTGCCCAGCAGGGCTTCTTCGATCAGGCACAGCGCCAGGAACCCTTCGCGCAGGGCGAAGGTGGCAGCCGGGCCGACCTTGAGGATGGCATAGTGGTCGCGCACCATGTCGTGCAGGCCCGACTCGCGCTGGTAGTCGGTGGAGTGGGCTTCGAACACCAGGCCAGGCTGGCCGGCCACGAAGCCTGACAATTCCTGCGCGGCTGCCGCGTCGTAGTGCTGCACATTGGCCTGGTCGAAATCCACGCCGGGCTGCACCACCATGGCGATCACGCGCTGCCACGCCTCTTGCAGGCCGGCTGCGGCGAAGGCGCTGCGGTGTACTTCCAGCGTGCGTGCGGCGGCGGGCGCTGCGGTGACGGCAAGCGCCTGCTCCAGCGATGCCTCGCCGCCCGGCACCGGCACTTCGGTGCCGATCACGTAGACCGGCGGCGGCAGGCCGGCGCGGCCTGCCGCCTGTTCGGCGACGGCGGCCAGGCGCACCGCGCGTGCGGCCACGGTCTCGTCGCTCAGCACCGGCGCGTCGTCGGCGCAGCGCATGCTGCAATCAAGGTGGATCTTGTGGAAGCCGGCCGACACGTAGGCGTCGATCAGCACTTCGGCGTGCGCCATCGCGCTAGCGGCATCCTGCGATTGCCAGGCATTGGGGCCGAGATGGTCGCCGCCCAGTACCAGGCGGCCGACCGGGAAGCCTTGCTCGTGCGCCAGGCGGTGCACGTAATCGCGGAACCCGGCCGGCTGCATGCCGGTGTAGCCGCCAAACTGGTCCACCTGGTTCGAGGTGGCTTCCACCAGCAGCGGCGTGCCGTACTGTGCGGCCACCTGCATGGCGGCGCGCAGCACGATGGGATGGCTGCAGCAAACGCTGTACAGGCCGACCGCTTCGCCGGCGCGGTGCGCCTGGACGATTTGCAGGACTGGGGAAAGTTGGGCAGTCTGGTTCATGGTCATTTACGTCGTTTGTTGGCGCGCCAGCAGGGCGGCGCCGCGCGCACCGCCGGCATCGCCGAAGCGCGGCGGCAGCACAGGCGGCGTTTGCACGCCGCGGAACAGGTGGCGGCGCATGGCTGCCGGCAGCTGCTGGTACAGGTGCGACAGCTTGGACAGGCCGCCACCCAGCACGATAGCGTGCGGGTCGTAGGCCAGCACCAGGCCGGCCAGGGCATGGCCCAGCAGGTCGAGGTGGATTGCCAGCGCCTGCGCGGCCAGTGCGTCGCCGTTGCTGGCGCGGGCCGTGATGGCCAGCGGCTGCGCGCCGTCGCCGCCGATGTGGGCGTGCAGTTTCGACAGGCCGGGACCGGAGACATAGCGCTCCATGCAGCCCTTCTTGCCGCATGGGCAATCCAGGATTGGCAGCTGGTAGAGGGCCAGCAGCGACGCGGGCACGGTCCAATGCCCCCATTCGCCGGCAATGGCATTGAAGCCGCGCAGCAGGCGTCCTTCGACGCAGTAGCCGCCGCCGGCGCCGGTGCCGATGATGGCGCCGAACATGGTCGGCAAGCCCGCTGCTGCGCCGCCTTGCGCTTCCGACAGGGCGAAGCACTGGCAGTCGTTGCCGATGATGACCGGGCGCGCCAGAGCCTCCTGCAATGCGGCTGCGACCAGGCGGCCGTTGAGGGCCGGCACATTGGAACTGAGCTGGCGGCCGGTGGCGCTGTCGATGACGCCGGGCAGGCCGATACCGACCGCTGCAGGCGATCCTTGCGGGCCGAGCGCCGCGTCGCCGCGCGCTACCAGGCCAATGATCGCTGCGACGAATTCATTGAAGTCGGTGCCTGGCGTCGCGATGCGTTCGCGGAACATCTCCTGCAGCTCGCTGCCGGCGTCGATCCACGACACCAGTTCGATCTTGGTGCCGCCGATGTCGATGCCGTGATAGCCGGTTTGCTCAGAACTGGTCATGGCGGTAGATGGTGACGCCTTGCACCACGCGGTTGACGGTGCCGTCGGCAAAGGGATTGTCGGGCGTCAGGCCCAGCGTCGCCGATTGGTGCAGGGCGTATTGCTGCGCCATCAGCAGCCACAATGGCGCCAGCCAGGCGTCAGGCAAGTCCGGTGCAGCGACCGAAATGTCGGAGCCGGTGCCGACGGTGACCAGCGAGCCGGCCACGCCATCGCGGCGCAGCTCCTGCAGCAGGTCTTCTTCATAGCGGCGCGACAGCGCTTTGCTGCTGCGGAACAGCACCACCAGCGATTGCTGGTTCAGCGCAGACTTCGGGCCGTGGCGGAAACCAAGCGCAGTGTTCGACATGGCAAGCACGCGGCCGCCGGTCAGTTCCAGGATCTTCAGCGCGGATTCCTTGGCCAGCGCTTCCAGCGGGCCGCTGCCCAGGTAGACCACGCGCTCGACCGGCAGCGCGGCCAACGAGGCTAGCGGCGCCGCCCAGTCGCGCAGTGCGGCGTCGCCGGCTTGCGCCAGCGCTGGCAGGTGTTGCTGCCATTCGCCTTTACCCAGCACGCACAAGGCGGCCAGCAGCATGCAGGTGAAGCTGCTGGTCATGGCGAAGCCGCGGTCGCAGCTGGCGGCAGGCATCAACAGGTTGAACGTGCGCGCATCGGTATCGCCATTGCGCGCCAACTGGCCTTGCGCATTGCAGGTGATATTCATGAAGCGTGCATCGGCCGCCAGCTCGCGCACCAGTTCCACGGCGGCCAGGCTTTCCGGGCTGCTGCCGCTGCGGGCGAAGGAGACCAGCAGGGTCGGCGCATTCGGATCGAGGTACAGCTCCGGGTGGGTCAGCAGGCTGGTGGTCGCCACGGCGCGCACTTGCGCTGGCCAGGCCGCATTCAGCTCATCGGCGATGATTTCGCCCACATAGCAAGAACTACCGGCGCCGGTCAGGATCACGCGCTGCTGCGGATTGTGCAGGCAGCTGCCGAGGAAGGCTGCGACGTCGGCGGCGCGGCTTTGCAGGCTGGCGCCCAGTTCGCGCCACAGGGCCGGCTGCTGCGCAATCTCTTCGGCGGTATCGAGGCCGCTGATGTCGCGCCAGGCTTGCGGGTCACGCTGGAGGAGGGTAGTCATCGAAAAAAGAAAAGTTGTAAGTTGACTTAAAGCATAAATAAAGTATTTCGAAAAGTCAAATACGAAAGATAAACGAAAGATGATCCTGCCGGCGCGGTAGGCGGAACTGTACGGCCAGCCACCACATTCCAGCCTGTCGCGTTGCGTATCCGCTACTAAATGAAAGCTATTGCACTGCAATATCGGCTAAAACGAAAGAAAAATAGACTGTAAACCCAGGAAAAAGTGCAGTTTCCTTTCTTTTTGTTGACCTTTTTTGCTTTTATTCCTAAAGTACGACCATCAAAACGAAAAAACTTGCACCTTAGGCAGGCTTATGAAGAGACTCACCCGCACTGCAATCGCCGCTGCCGTCATGGGCTTGGCCACTACAGGTGCCGCCTTGGCCGCGCCACTGGGAAAGCTGCGCAGCATCACCGCCGCGCCGGCCGGCCCCGCCGAGGGCCTGTACTGGGACCTGGCGACCGAATCCGGCGCCATCGTGCGTGTCGGCCTGCTGCAGGACGATGTACTGCGCATCTGGGCCGGCCCCAAGGGCAAGCTGACCGATGCCGGCGACAAGGCCGCGGCCATCGTGGTCGGCAAGCCGGCTGCACGCATTGAGCATAGCGTAAGCGAGCAGCCCGATCATGTTTTGCTGCGCACGTCCAAACTGGCCTTGCGCATCGACCGCAACCCGGTGCGCTTCACCCTGTTCCGCGCCGGCGAAACGCAAGCGCTGTGGCGCGAAGTGCAGCCGCTGGAGTTGGGCGATAAGGCCAGCGTGCAGACCCTGTCCAGCGACAAGGCGGAGCGCTTCTTCGGCGGCGGCCAGCAGAATGGCCGTTTCGAGTTCAAGGGCCGCCAGCTTGAAGTGTCCTATTCGGGCGGCTGGGAAGAGGGCGACCGCCCAAGCCCGGCGCCTTTCCTCATGAGCTCCCGCGGCTGGGGCATGCTGCGCAACACCTGGTCGGATGGCAGCTACGATTTGCGCCAGCAGGACGTGGTGGCCTTGCAGCACGCCGAGCCGCGCTTCGATGCCTACTACTTCGTCGGCAAGGACGTGCGCGATGTGCTGGCGCGCTACACCGAATGGACCGGCCGTGCGCGCATGCTGCCGCGCTGGGCGCTGGAATACGGCGATGCCGATTGCTACAACGATGGCGACAATGTGAAGAAGCCGGGCACCGTGCCGAAAGGCTGGAGCGACGGCCCGACCGGCAAGACGCCGGACGTTGTCGATGCGGTGGCGCGCCAATATCGCGAGAACGATATGCCCGGCGGCTGGATCCTGCCGAACGACGGCTACGGCTGCGGCTACAGCAGTTTGCCTGAGACGGTGCAAGGCCTGGCCAAGTATGGTTTCCGCACCGGGCTGTGGACCGAGAACGGCGTCGACAAGATCAAGTGGGAAGTCGGCACTGCCGGCAGCCGCGTGCAGAAACTGGACGTGGCGTGGACCGGCAAGGGCTACCAGTTTTCGCTGGACGCCAACAAGTCCGCTTACGACGGCATCCTGGACAACTCCGACAGCCGTCCTTTCATCTGGACCGTGATGGGCTGGGCCGGTACGCAGCGCTATGCCGTGGCGTGGACCGGCGACCAGAGCGCGAGCTGGGACTACATCCGCTGGCATGTGCCGACGCTGGTGGGTTCCGGCCTGTCCGGCCAGGCCTATGCGACTGGCGACGTCGATGCGATTTTCGGCGGCAGCCCCGAGACCTATACCCGCGACCTGCAATGGAAGGCGTTCACGCCGGTGCTGATGGGGATGTCGGGCTGGTCGGCCAATGCGCGCAAGCATCCATGGTGGTTCGATGAACCTTACCGCAGCATCAACCGGCGCTACCTGAAACTGAAGCTGCGCCTGACGCCCTACATGTACACACTGGGGCGCGAAGCGGAGCAGAGCGGTGCGCCGCTGGTGCGTGGCCTGATGTGGGATTACCCGTCGGACCCTGCTGCTTTCACCGAAGCGCACAAGTACCAATTCCTTCTCGGCCGCGACATGCTGGTGGCGCCGGTGTATCGCAGCCAGGCGGTATCGCAAGGCTGGCGCAAGGGTATCCACCTGCCGCAAGGCACCTGGATCGAGTACTGGGATGGGCGCCAGGCGACTGCCGGCGCTGCGGGGCGCGACCTCGACCTGCAGGTCACGCTCGACAAGCTGCCGGTCTTCGTCCGCGCCGGCGCGATCCTGCCGATGTATCCCGAAGTGTTGTATGACGGCGAGAAGCCGAAAGATGTGCTGACGCTGGACCTGTATCCGCACGGCGAGTCCTCGTTCACGCTGTATGAAGACGATGGCAACACGCGCGAGTACCAGAAGGGCGCGTTCAGCCAGCAAGTGCTGCGCATGCGCGAATCGAGCGGCATCGTCAGCGTCGACATCGCTGCGGTGGAAGGCAGCTACGAAGGCCAGGAGGCACGCCGCAGCTACGCGCTGCGCATGCTGACCCGCCAGCGGCCGGCGGCGGTCACCGCGGCGAGCCGCGGTTTGCCGGCCCACACGGACCGCGCGGCATATGAGGCGGCAGCGGAAGGCTGGTTCTACGACCCGCAAGACCGGACGGGAACCCTGCTCGTCAAGACCGCCAGGCAGGATATCCGCCAGGCGCTGCAAATCGCCGTGCAGGGCGCGCAGACGCTGGCCGCGCAAGACGACGATTTCCCGCAGGCGCCGGAACCGGGCCGCGCGCTGCCGCCCGACGCCCTGCTGGTGGTGAGCCGTCCGGCCGAAGAACCCGGCCATCCGCTGGAGAACGCCTTCGACGACAAGGCCGGCACCTGGTTCCGCACCACCCGCAACCAGTCGATCCGCACCGGTGCGCATGAATGGACCATCGGCTTCACGGAGCGCCGCCTGGTGGACGGCATCGAAATTGCGCCGCGCAACGACGAGCACTGGAAGCACGGCCAGGTGCGCGACTATGAAATCTACATTGCGGATACCAACGGCGAATGGGGCAAGCCAAGCTTCAGCGGCCGCTTGAAGCTGCAGCAGGAAACGCAAACCATCAACTTCCCGGCCAGCGCAGGCCGCCTGCTGCGCTTCCGCGTGCTCAGCACGCAGAACCCGGAAGGCGAGGGCGCGGCCGCCACCGACCCGATGGTCACCGCAGCAGCGCAAGCACCAGCCAAGGCAATCAACGCCATGCAGCCGGCCGAAGTGGGACCGATCGCGCTGTCCACCTTCCGCATCCTCGAACATCGAACGAAGGAAGGCGCCGAACAGCAAAGCTTCCTGTCCGACCTGCCACAGCCGAAAGGCGTGAACCGTGATCGTCCTGCCGGCAAAGGCAAGGAAATGCGCATGAACGGCCTGTGGTTCCGCAAAGGCCTGGGCGTCGGACCTTCCAGCCGCATCGACCTGCATCTGGAGGGCAGCTGGAACCTGCTGCGCGCCGACCTTGGCGTGGACGATAGCTGCCGTAGCGCCGGCGGCCTGCAGTTCCAGGTCTGGAGCGGGGAACGCCTGCTGTATGACAGCGGCCTGGTAACTGCGCCGGCCGTGGTCAAGCCGGAAATCGATCTGCGCGGGTTGAGGCAACTCAGCCTGCGGACCCTGGGTGCGCGCGGCGCCCAACCCGCCCAGGTTTGCGGCAACTGGGCCAACGCCGTACTCATAGGCACAGAGGGCGCCACCGTCCGAACGCGCTGACCGCACATTTTTCGTCGCTAAGAACGAACCCCTCTTCGGACCGGGGAGGGCGTTTTGCAAACTAAAAAAAGGAGATGCAAGTGGAACTGAAGAAATTGATCGCTGCGCTGGCAGCTATTGGATTTGCCGGCGGCGCCTTGGCAGCCGATGGAGCGGATGACAAGAAGGACGAGAAAGGCGAGAAAGGCGAGAAGATCCACCGCGTCGAAGTGACCGGCTCCAGCCTGAAACGCATCAACGCGGAAACCGCATCGCCAGTGCAGGTGATCGACGCCAGGCAGATTGAAAACATGGGCGCCCGGACCCTGATGCAAGTGCTGGACAACCTGCCAGCTGCACGCCCGGCGCAGCAGGACTTCCGCTCCATGTTCACCGGCTCCGACGGCGCCTCGCAAGCCAACCTGCGCGGTCTTGGCGCGCAAGGCACGCTGGTGCTGCTGAATGGCCGCCGCCTGTCGTTCTACGGCGCGCCGGCAGGCTTCCAGACCATGTTCGTCAATATCGACTCGATTCCGGCAGCGGCAATCGAGCGCATGGAAATCCTGACCGACGGCGCCTCCGCAGTGTACGGCTCCGATGCGGTGGCAGGCGTAATCAACGTGATCACGAAGAAGAATTACCAGGGCCTGGAAGCGAAAGTCAGCACCGATCATTCCCAGAAAGTCTCGGCTTACGGCGAGCACCAGGCCAGCGTGGTGTACGGCAAGGGCGACTTTGCCAACGATGGCTACAACTTCATGGCTTCCCTGAACGTGTACCAGCGCGACCGTATAGCACTGTCCGACACTTATGACAAGCGCCCGGACTACTTCTACGTCAACAACCCCAACTTCATTCCCAACTTCCGCATCGGTGTCGGCAGCGAACCTGGACAGCCCAACCCGGGCACCTTCTTCGTGTTCGACCCGGCCAAGAACAACGCGCGCACCCAGCGTGCGGTGAGCGGTTGCTCCACCATGATTACCGAAGCGTCGGGCACCCGCTGCGTGTGGAACAACCTGCCGTATTCGCTGGACACCGGGCCGACTTCCGACCGCGCCACCGGTTTCCTGTCCGGCCGCATGAAGCTGGGCGAAGACCTGGAAGCCTTTGCCGAAGCCGCTTTCACCCATATCAAGCTGCGCGGTGAAAATGGCCCGCGCAGCTTCAACAGCGGCACCACCAGCAACTGGTTCTCGCGCAATACCGGCACCAGGCTGAATACCTTCGTCAATCCTTACCTGGGCCCGAACAACGTCTACCTGCAGGGCAAGCTGGATCCCGACATGGCAGCCAAGATGGGCGGCGCGGCGGGTCTGAACTACATCATGCAGGATGCGGTCGGCCACTTCGGACAGAAGAACCTGGACGACAACTACCGCGTGCTGGCCGGCCTGCGCGGCCACCTCGCCGGCAGCTGGGATTTCGAAACCGCGCTGGGTGTCGCGGGCAGCCATTCCACGCTGTACCAGACCACCAATATCAACACCAAAGGCTTCGAGAAAGCCTTCGGCCCGACCACCAGGGACCCGATCACCGGCCGCGTCTACATAGCCGACAACCCGGCCTTCAAGTTCGGCGAGGTCAGCGAAGCCAATGCGGCCCTGATCCGTGAAGCCTTCCCGACTTTCGACATCCAGTCCTGGACCAAGCTGATTAGCTTCGACGCCAAGGTGGAAGGCACGCTGTTCAAGCTGGGCGAGCGTGAAGTGCGTGCAGCCATTGGCACCAACCTGATGCGCGAAAGCTTCGATACTCCCGGCAATGCCGATGCGGCCAATGGCCTGATCACGCAGCAGGGCGGGTCCTGGTTCGACGGCAAGCGCACCGTCAGCGCGCTGTTCGGCGAAGTGGTGGTGCCGGTGACCGATACGCTGGAAATCAATGCCGCGGCCCGCGTGGACAAATACCCGCACTTTTCCGCCAACCTGGCGCCGAAGATCGGCGTCCAATGGCGTGCACGCCCTGAAATCATGGTCCGCGGCACCTATTCGGAAGGCTTCCGTGCGCCGAACCTGGCTGAATCGGGCAGCGGCGGCGTGTTCGCGCAGGTGGGCGGCATCCGCGACACCGTGCGCTGCGATGAAACCAATGCCATCGCCAGGCTGCTGATGAAGTCCGTCACCGGCACCGACCAGGACCTGGGCAAGACACTGCTGAACTCCAATTGCTCGACCACGGTGGGCGGCCTGACTCCGCCGAACCCTGACCTGAAGCCGGAAAAGGCCAAGATTTCGACCCTTGGCCTGGTGCTGCAGCCGACCAAGGACGTCAGCATCTCGCTGGACTACTGGTTCGTGTACCGCCGCAACGAGATCGTGCGCCAGGACTTCAACCAGTTGTTCACCGACCTGGTTGCCAATCATGGCCCGAGCCTGGCCGGCACCAACCAGGCAATCCGCAACGACCTGACCGATGCCGACCGCGCCAATATGGCGGCCGTGGTCACCATGTGCAACAACCTGGCCAACCTGCCGGCCTGCGTTGCAGCTGGCATGCCGAAATACTCGGTTGGCAACCTGGGTGGCCTGATCAACTCCTATTCGAACCGCGGCCGCACTCTGATGGACGGCTTCGACATCGATGCGCGCACCCGCTTCTCGCTGGGCGAATACGGCAAGCTGAATACCGGAGCCGCCTTCACGATTCGCAAGCGCGAAACCTACAATTACGAAGACGGCAGCGGTTTCTCCGGCAACTACGTGGGCTACTACGATTCGCCGCGCCTGCGCGCCACCTTCAATGCCGACTGGACCTACCAGAACCTGGTCACCAGCCTGTTCGTCAACTACACCGGCAAGGCCAAGTGGGCATACGGCGCGTACGACACCGACAACGCTCCGGAAAACTGCACTGCCGGCGGCGTGGCACTGCCGGACAACCTGTGCGGCGGCCAGCCTTCGTACTACACGGTCAACCTGGGCTTCAACTGGAAGCCTGTCAAGAACCTGGAGCTGGGCCTGAATATCAAGAACGTGACCAACAAGAAGCCGTACTACGACCCGAACGGCTGGGAAGGCTACAACCACCAGCAAAACCTGTTCGGACGCGTCTTCGCTCTCTCGGCCAGCTACAAGTTCTGGTAACCTGCGATCCAACCAAAGAGGTAAAGACTAGATGGACAAGCAATTCAATCGACGACACTTCCTCACCGCCGGCGCCGCGCTGGCGGGCAGCCTGCTGCTGCCGACGGCCTTTGCGGCCGGCGGCCGCGAAAAGCTCCGGCTCGGCATGATCGGCACCGGCATGCGCGGCCAGGTGCTGCTGCGCGAACTGGTGCGCCGCGATGACGTGGAAGTTGCTGCGTTGTGCGATATCGAACCGATCATGCTGGGCAAGGCGCTGGCGCAGTTCGAAAAAGCCGGCAAGCCGAAGCCGCGCACCTTCGGCGAGGATGGCGACAAGCACGCCTACCGCCGCATGCTGGACTCGAAGCAGCTCGACGGCGTGATCATCGCCACCCCATGGGAATGGCACGCGCAAATGGCGATCGACGCCATGCAGGCCAAGGTGCCGGTAGGCTGCGAAGTGGTGGCGGGTGTGACGCTGAAAGATCACTGGGACGTGCTGGACACCCAGCTCAAGACCGGCACGCCGTACATGCTGCTGGAGAACGTGTGCTACCGCCGCGACGTGATGGCGGTGCTGCAGATGGTGCGCTCCGGCCTGTTCGGCGAACTGGTGCACCTGCAAGGCGGTTACCAGCACGACTTGCGCGCGGTGAAGTTCAACAACGGCGATCCAGCCAAGCCATACGGCAGCGGCATCGAATTCGGTGCCAAGGGCTGGTCGGAAGCGAAGTGGCGCACCGAGCACTCGGTGCAGCGCAATGGCGAGCTGTATCCCAGTCATGGCATCGGCCCGTGCGCGATGTACACCAACATCAACCGCGGCAACCGCTTCACCCGTATCAACACCTTTGCCACCAAGGCGCGCGGCCTGCACGATTACATCGTCAAGCAGGGCGGTGCCGAGCACGCGAGCGGCAAGGTGAGGTTCAGCTTGGGCGACGTGGTGACCACCACGCTGGCCTGTGAGAACGGCGAGACCATCGTCCTGCAGCACGATACTTCGCTGCCGCGCCCTTATTCGCTGGGTTTCCGCGTGCAGGGAACGAATGGTCTGTGGATGGACGTGAACCACTCCATCCACGTCGAAGGCAAGAGCAAGCCGCACCAGTGGGAGGACTTCCAGGCTTACCAGGACCAGTTCGACCACCCGCTGTGGCGCAAATACGCCAGCGAAGCGGCAGGTGCGGGCCACGGCGGCATGGATTACTTCGTGATCCATGCTTTTGTGGAAGCGCTCAAGGCGCGCGCACCGATGCCGATCGATATCTACGACGCGGTGACGTGGAGCGCCATCACGCCGCTGTCCGAGCAATCGATCGCGCAGAACTTCCAGACGCTGGACTTCCCGGACTTTACGCGGGGCGAGTGGAGCAAGCGCAAACCTGTCTTCGCCTTCAACGACCGCTACTGATGAAGCGCACGCGCATAGTGCTGGCATCCGTTTGCATCGGCCTGGCCGCCCTGGCCGTGCAAGGGGCGGCCATAGCCCAGTCCGAGCCGTACAAGGTGTTCGACACCAGGCCTGTCATTACCGAAGGCCCTTACCTGTCGGCGCTCTCCGATACCTCGGTGTCGGTAATGTGGATGACCGATGCGCCAAGCCACGCCAAGGTACGCCTGAGCGACGGTGATTCGGCGCGCGAAATCGAGCCGCAGGTCGACGGCTTGGTGCCGGTCGGCCAGCGGCACGTGGTGACGATCACCGGGCTGGATCCCGGCAAACGCTATTCCTATGAAGCCAGCGCCACGCGCGTGGTGAAGCTGAAGCCCTATTGGCCGGACAAGGGCTTGAGCACCGCCAGCGCAGCCGCGGCCTTCACGACCTTCAGCCCGCAGCAGGACAAGGTCTCGTTCAGCGTGGTGACTGATACCCACGAAGACACGGCACGCATCGGCCGCCTGATGAAGTTGGTCGACTGGGCCAGCGCCGACGCGCTGCTGCACCTGGGCGATGCCTTCCACTGGATCGATTCGGAAGAACAGTTGTGGGCCAAATGGCTGCGCCCCACGGTTGCCGCGATGGGGCCGGGCAAACCCCTGCTGTTCGCACGCGGCAACCACGAACTGCGCGGCGCCTTTGCGCGCCAGCTGGCCGGCTACGTGCCGACGCCGGAAGGCAGCTACCACTACGGGCGCGCCATGGGCCCGGTGCACCTGCTGGTGCTCGATACCGCCGAGGACAAGCCCGACGAAACCAACGTCTATGCCCAGCTGAATCGTACCGTACCTTATCGCGAAGGCGAGCTTGCATGGCTGCGCGCGCACGCAGCCAGCAACAGCCACTTCTCCAGCGCCCCGTTCCGCGTGGTGGCAATGCACCAGGGCGACTGGGGCTGGCTGCCCGATAACGGCGCGGCCTGGACCGCGCTGGCCAACCAGGCCGGCGTCGACCTGGTGCTCGCCGGCCATGACCACGCCTTCTCCTACCAGGCGCCCGGCAAGGGGCATGCCTACCACCGCCTGGTCCTGGGTCAGGACCAGCTGGCGCGCGTAGACGCCACCGAACGCACGCTGACCGTCAAGGTGGTCACCGACAAAGGCACGCCGGTCCATACACTCACCATTGCTTCACGCCGCTGATGTAGTATTGCCATTCTCTTAACCATTTAGAAAGAGTAAGAGGATGACAAGGAAAGTGATATCCGCCGTGGCATTGAGCCTGCTGGCGGCAAGCGCCTGGGCGCAGGAAGAAGCCCAGGCGCCGGAAGGTGAAAAGGTTGTGATCACGGGCCAGCGTCCCGGCCCTGGCCTGTGGAAGGTCTCCAAAGGCGAGCACGTGATGTACCTGTTCGGCGATTACTCGCCTTTGCCGATCAAGATGGACTGGCGTTCCCATGAGGTGGAATCCATCATCGCCAAGTCGCAGGAGTACCTGCCAAAACCTTCGTTCGGCATCAAGGTGGGGTTCTGGGGCGGCCTTAAGCTGCTGCCCTATGCAATCGGCTTCAAGAACAACCCGGATGGCGCGAAGCTGATCGACGTGCTGCCTGCGGAGACGTATGATCGCTGGCAGGCGCTCAAGGCCAAATACATCGGCAAGAACGACGACATCGAACGTGAGCGACCGATGTTTGCTGCCGACACGCTTTACCGGTATGGGCTGGAAAAGAATGGCTTGACCAAGCGCACCGAGGTGTATGCGAAGCTCGATAAGCTGGTCAAGCAGTACAAGGTAAAGGTGACCCCGAGCGGCTTCGAAACGGAGCTGGATAACCCGGGCCAGGCCTTGAAGGCATTCAAGAATTCGCCCGGCGCCGATACCGATTGCTTTGCCAAGACCGTGGAGAGCCTGGAGTCCGATATCGACGCCATGCGTGTGCGTGCCAATGCCTGGGCGGTAGGCGATATGTCGAAGATTGCCTCGCTCAATTTTGCCGATCGCGAGGAAGCCTGCAAGCAGGCGGTCTTCGACAACGAAGCCTTCAAGTCGAATGACAAGCTGCAGCACGCGGAACAGTCGGCCCGCAAGGCCTGGATGTCCAATGCGGAGCATGCGCTGGAAGCCAACGACACCACTTTCGCAGTGTTGTCGCTAAGCCAGTTGATCGGCCCGAAGAACTATCTGCTTGAACTGCAGGCCAAGGGTTACAAGGTGGAAGCGCCCGAGTAAGCGCTACCCCGCTTCGTCAGGCGCGCCTCGACTTGCTGGCGCTTTGCGGCGGCAGCTTGAACACTTCCAGCGCCTTGGCGACGGCCTGCGCCTGCAGGTCCAGCACACCGGTGGCGGTAGACGCCTCTTCCACCATCTGGCTGTTCTGCCGCGTCACCTCGTCAAGCTGGACGATGGAATCTTTTACCTGGTTGATGCCATCGCTCTGTTCGCGCGTCGCGCCGCGGATATCGCCCATGATGGCGGCCACGCGGCCGATGGCGGCAATCACCGCATCCATGTCTTTGCCGGCCGTGGTAGCGACGCTGGCGCCGCCTTCGATCTTGCCGGCCGATGCGTCGATCAGCGCCTTGATATCCTTGGCCGCTGCCGCACTGCGCTGCGCCAGGCTGCGCACTTCGCTCGCGACGACAGCGAAGCCGCGACCGCTTTCGCCGGCGCGTGCCGCTTCCACCGCTGCATTGAGGGCCAGGATATTGGTCTGGAACGCGATGCCGTCGATCAGGCCGATGATGTCGGCGATCTTGTGCGACGACTGGCGGATCTCGTCCATTGCCGTTACCACCTGGGCCACGGCCACGCCGGTGCGTTCGGCCAGCGCGGTCGCTTCGGTCGCCACGCCATTGGCGCTATTCACGTTATCGGCAGTCTGGCTCACGGTGCCGGTGATGAGTCCCATATGGGCCGTGGTCTGTTCCAGGTTCGCTGCCTGCGCTTCGGTGCGCGCCGCCAGGTCGACGTTAGCGGTGCGCACTTGCGTGGTAGTGCTGCGGGTCAGCGCGAAATTGCCGCGGATGTCGCCGAGTATCGATGCCAGGTTCAGGTTCAACTGGCGCACAAAGGCCTGCAGCTGGCCCAGTTCATCGTGGCGGTCAACCGCCATGCGCGTAGTCAGGTCGCCGCCGGCGAGGATGCGGGTGGCGTTGATGCAGGCCTGGACCGGAGCCACGATCGCGCGGTGCAGGTTGTACCAGCCGTACAGCGCCAGCGCCGCCAGCAGCAACGCCTGCAGGTGCAGCGCGAAATCGGAATAGGGCAGCACGGCATGCAGCGCCATCGACAGCGCCAGCAGCGTCATGCTGCCAAAACACAGCGCCATGCGCTGGGATAGCGAAATATCGCGCAGTGCATTGGTGATCTTTTTGCGGCCGCGCGCTGCAGCGGCGCCGCGCGCGATGCGCACGCCTTCCGGATTCGGGCCCCTCACGGTGCGGTACAAAGCTTCGGCGTCCTTGACCTGCTGTGCCTTGGGCTTGGTGCAGACCGCCATGAAGCCGGTGGTGCGGTTCTTTTCAATGACAGGCGTGACGTTGGCGATGCACCAGAAATAGCCGCCATTCTTGCGGCGGTATTTGACCAGGCCGCGCCAAGGCTCGCCCGACATCGTAGTGCGCAGCATGTCTTCATCGACCTGCGCCGGCATATCCGGGTGATAGAGCGCCTTTTGCTGGCGCCCGATCAAATCGTCGCCGGCGTAGTCGCCGACAGCGATGAAGGTCGAATTGGTGTAGGTCAGGCGGCCCTGCAGGTCGGTGGTGATGACGATTGGTTTGCCGTCTTCAAGCAGGGTTTCGTGTTCGGCTGCGGTGAGTGTGCTGCGCATTTTTGACACTTTGTTTCAGTTGGGAAAGATCGCAGTGCATACTAGCAGATCGACGAATGGCCGCGCCGAAAGCGTGGCCATTTCGTGGTTTTTCCACCAAAACAGTTGTCTTGTGGTTAATTGGGCAGTTGCATTGCGAAGCCCACGGCAAAGCGGTTCCAGGCGTTGATGGTGCCAATGAGGAAGGTCAGTTCAGACAGTTCCTGCTCGCTGAATTGGGCGGCGACGGCACTGTACACAGCATCCGGCGCTCCGTTTTTGGAAAGCTCGGTCAGCGTTTCGGTCCACAGCAGCGCGGCCCGTTCCCGTTCGTCAAAGAAGGGCGTTTCGCGCCAGGCCGGCAGTGCCATCAGGCGCCGCACGTCTTCGCCGTTCTTCAGTGCGTCCTTGCTGTGCATGTCGATGCAATAGGCGCAGCCGTTGATTTGCGAGGCGCGGATCTTGACCAGCTCGCGCAGGCTGAGCGGAAGCAGCGATTCCGCAATCGCGCGTTCCAGGCCCATCATGGCTTTCATGGCGTTCGGGGCGGCTGCGTAATAGTCGATGCGTTTCATGGTGGATTCCTCTGGTTGGTTGCGATGAATCCACTTTAGTCCGGACGAGATTACGGATAAACTGGTCTTTATTGTTTTTAATATACGGAAAGTCGAACAATCATGGCTTTTGACCGTCTTGAGGCAATGCGCGCCTTCTGCCGCATCGTGGAAGTGGGGAGTTTCGTCGGCGCGGCCGAAGCGCTGGGCGTACCGAAGACCACTATCTCCGGCCAGATCCAGGGGCTGGAGGCGCACCTGGGCATGAAGCTGCTGCACCGGACCACGCGCCGCGTGTCGCCCACCACGGACGGCGCGGCCTACTACGAAGGCGCCCGCGCGCTCCTCGACGACCTGGATGAACTGGAATCCTCGCGCCACGGCGCGCGCGGCCGCGTGCGGGTTGAAATGCCATCGCCGGTCGGCACAAGCCTGATCATTCCCGCCTTGCCGGATTTTGCGGCGCGCTATCCGGATGTGCAGCTCGATATCGGCTGCGGCGAACGCGTGGTGGACCTGGTGCAGGAGGGGATCGATTGCGCCTTGCGCGGCGGGCCGGTGGCGGACCAGGACCTGGTGGCGAAGAGGGTGGGGAATATGCAGTTCTGCTTATGCGCGGCGCCCTCCTACCTGGCATCGGCGCCGCGGCTGGAGTCGGTGGAAGACCTGCCGGCGCAGCGCTACCTTGGCTTCGTCTTCGCTGCCACGGGGCGCCAGCATATGCAAACCCTACTGCGCGGCGAACAGCGCTACACCATCGAGCAGATGCCGGCGATGCGCTTCAATAGCGCCGCCGCATATGTCGCTTCGGGAATTGCGGGACTGGGCATCCTGAATATCCCGCGCGCGGAAGCGGCGCCGCATTTGCGCAGCGGCGCGCTGGTGGAAGTGCTGGCCGACTGGCACCTGGGCAGCATGCCGATCAGCCTTGTCTATCCGTATGCGCGCAGGCTGTCGTCGCGCGTGCGTGCCTTTACCGACTGGGCCACGGCCTTGATGGCCAGCGACCCCTTGTGGCGTTAAGGCTTGGCGATTTTGGCGCCAGCCAGCCTGGCCACGCCGGCCAGCGTGGTCTGGGCAGCATTCAGGCCAAGCAGGAAGTCCTTGTCCGAGTAGTTCGCATACAGGTCGGTCGGCTGGTGCCAGTGCGGATTCCAGCCGGAGCCGATCTGCTGCCCTCGCTCGTTCTCGCGCAGTGAGATCGACGGCACCAGGTCCATGAAGGGCGTGGAGTCGGTGTTGGTCATGTGGAAGCCAACGGCAGCCGGATAATTGGTTGCGTACCTGTCGTTCGCCGCGCGGAAGTCCCACGCCAGCCTGGCCGATGCTTCCGCCTGTTTCGAGTTGGACTGGAACTCGATGTTCACGTCCGCTTCGGCGCGCTGCTCGTTCGGCAGCACACAGACGGGACGGCCATTCGGGTCCAGTACCGGCTTGCCGGCATCATCGAGCTTAGGGATCGGCATGCCATGGTCGAACAGCATCATGTCGTGCTGGATCATGCCCAGCCAGCGCGGCTCGGGATACTTGCCCGAGCCTTTCGGCGACTCGATGCCTTGCAGGTTCTTGCGCTGTTCAACGTAGGCGGCCGCGCCGTTCAAGCCGGTCTCCTCGTTGTTCCACAAGGCGAAGCGGATCGAGCGATCAGTCTCCACCCCAGGTGCGCTGAAGATGCGCGCCAGCTCCATCACCAGCGCGGTACCGGAACCATCGTCATTGGCCGCCTCGCCAAAGCCGATGCCGTCCATATGGGCGCTGACGATGTACATTTCATCGGGGCGCGTCTTGCCGATCTTGGTGCAATAGACGTTCTCGCGCAGGGAGGTGCCTTGCGGCGTCTGTTCCGCATTCAGTGCGCGCAGCCGTTCGTCCGGCTGTTTCATCGGATCTGTATTGACACCGGTCGGCGCGCGGTTGCCGAACAGGGTGCTGCCGCCCTGGCCAGGAGGACCGCCCGCACCACCGCCTGCCGCCACCGCCGGCTTGCCGCGCATGGCCGGCTCGGTGAACTGGTACTGCAAGCGCTCCACATTGGAGCAGCCGTACGCTTTCAGCTGCGCCTCGATCCAGTCCAGCGCCTGGCGATTGCGCTCCGTGCCCTGGCGGCGGTCGCCGAATTTGGTCAGGCTCTTGATGGTGGCCTTGTATTTTTCCAGTTCGAGCTGGCTGACCAGCGCGGAGACCGGGTCAGTTTGGGCGTGAGCGATGTTTGCCGCAAAAGCCAGTGCGATGCCGAGGACTACGGTTGGTTTCATTGGAAGTCAGTCCGGTTGGTTTGGTCCGGGCATTTTGCACCTTCCACGCCGGTCGCAGCTTGAATTTTCAATGGGATAAACAACGTTACATTCGGACACACAGCCCGTTGTGATACTGTTGCTAGTCGCCGTTCTATTTGAGGAGGTGTGCCATGGGTATTCTCGATTCACTGGCAGGCGAAGTGCTGAGCCAGTTCTCAGGCGGTAACCATCCGGAAGGG
This sequence comes from Duganella sp. Root198D2, assembly GCF_001428585.1. Lineage (NCBI taxonomy): Bacteria > Pseudomonadati > Pseudomonadota > Betaproteobacteria > Burkholderiales > Oxalobacteraceae > Duganella > Duganella sp. Root198D2. The sequence continues at coordinate 189,292 of NZ_LMIC01000050.1, forward strand.
ATGCTGGATGCGGTTACCACGATGCTTAACGATCCCAATACCGGCGGCTTGCAAGGCCTGGTGAAGACGTTCGAGCAGGGCGGCATGGGCGGCGTGATCGCTTCCTGGATCGGCACTGGCGCCAACCAGTCGATCAGTGCGGAACAGATCCAGGCAGTGCTGGGCAGTGAGCAAGTGCAAGCCATCGCCAGCCGCCTTGGCCTCAACACGCAAGACGTCGCCGGCCATCTGGCGCAGTTGCTGCCGCAAATGGTCGACAAGCTCACGCCGGGCGGTGCCATTCCCGACACCGGCGGCGGCCTTGGCGCTGCCCTCGGGGGACTGCTCGGCCGCGGCTGAAGCCGGAATAATCGCGATATCAAAGGGGTATTGCCGACGTAAAAGATACGATTGGTGGCCTGGCAGGACAGTGACTAGGATGGTTTGGCAGTCAAAAAACTCCAAGGAGACCATCTATGAAGCGACTTCTGTCATGTTTCGCCATGCTGATCGGCATGGCGCTTTCCGCGCACGCAGCTACCCCGATCACGATCAATACGAGTGTGCAGTACAAGATCAAGAATGTTAACAGCGGCCTGGTATTAGGCATCGACGGCGCCAGCCAGGCTGCTGGATCCAAAGTAATCCAATGGGCCGATAACGGCACGGCCGACCATTTGTGGCACTTCATGCCGATGGGGAATGGGCGCTACAACATCGAGAACATGTTGACGCACCAGGTGTTAGGGGTGACCAATGCATCCACCGCAGACGGCGCGCAGGTGGTGCAATGGGCAGACAACGGCACTTCGGATCATTTGTGGGTCGTCACGCAGGCGGCGAGCGGCAACTTCCTGATCCAGAACGCCAATAGCGGCAAGTACCTGGAAGCGTATATGGCGAGTATTGCAAATACCGCCACCGTCGACCAGTGGGGCCTGACCGGATGCACCTGTCAGGAATGGCAGCTGGTGAACACCGGCGCCAGCCCTTACCCTGCGCCGCGCGCGGTCGCCGGCAATGGCATCTTCGTCCACGATCCCTATATGCTGCGGGATACCAGCGGCAAATATTGGCTGTACGGCTCGCACCAGACACTGGCCACATCGACCGATGGCGTCAACTTCACGAATTACACGAGCTGCACCGGCGGCCAGATGGGCGGCTACGCGCCGAATTGTCCTCCAATCGGGCCAGACTTCAGTTCATGGAGCGGCCTGCAGGCGCCGAAGGGATGGAACAATGGCGCCAATACCGATGTCTGGGCGCCGAGCCTGATGGTGGTGAACGGCACCTACTACCAGTATTACTCCATCCCCTACCTGCCCAGCACGGGCGCCGAGGCGGTAATCGGCGTTGCCACCAGCGCGTCGCCGCAAGGACCGTGGACCGATAAAGGCTTCGTCACCAAGTCCTGGAACAGCACGACCACTGCGCCACCGCCGGGCTTTTGGGCCACCACCGACAACGCGATCGACCCGGCTCCGTTGCGGGATGCCGGCGGCAACTGGTGGATGGCATGGGGGTCGTGGACCGACGGCACGCACCTGGTGCAGCTTGATCCTGCCAATGGCCTGATCAAAACGAATGCACGGGTGTATACCCTGGCCAAGCGCGGCACGCCATCGGCCGGCGAAGAAGGGCCATTCATCTACTACTACAACGGCTATTACTACTATTTCGCGCCAATCAATGAGTGCTGTAAGGGTTCGACCAGCACCTACCGCACCATAGTGGGCCGTTCCAGCAGCGTGACCGGGCCCTATGTCGACCGCGGCGGCGTAGCCCTGACCGCGGGCGGCGGCACCATCCTGCTCAGTACCCATGGCAATATCATCGGCCCTGGCGGCGGCAGCGTGTTCACAGATGCCGGCAACAGTAACAAGCCTACCTACGTCTACCACTATTACGACGGCAACAACGGCGGGCGTGCCACGCTGGGCATCAATACGCTCGCCTTCACGGCCGACGGCTGGCCGTTCATCCAATAAGGGTGTGAGATGCAACGAAGGGCACTATGGTGTGTCCTTCTTGCCAACTTCGGTCAAAGCCGCATAGAATGCGTGGCATGCGGGTGTAGTTCAATGGTAGAACGGCAGCTTCCCAAGCTTCATACGAGGGTTCGATTCCCTTCACCCGCTCCAATCCCCCTTTGTCCATGGCCAAAGCGAACTTCCAGGTGTTACCGTGCGGTGATGCACGCATCCAGGCGGTGGAAGCGCATAGCAGCCAATCCTTTTCCCGGCATACCCACGAACAATTCGGCATCGGCTTGCTCACGCATGGCGCTTCGAAGTCGTTCAGCGGCTGCGGCATGGTGGAGGCTTGCGCGGGCGATGTGATCACGGTGAACCCGAATGAGGTCCATGATGGAGCGCCCCTTGGCGACGGTGGGCGCAGCTGGAAGATGCTGTACCTGGAGCCTGGTTTTGCGGCCGAACTGCTGCGCGATGCGGACCCCGGTGCTGGCGGCGCTTCGCTCGAGTTCAAGGCGCCGGTGCTGCAGGATGCCGCCTTGGCGGCTGGCTTTGCGCGCGCGTACACTGCGGTCACATCGGCGTTGCCGGGTGCGCCCCTGGCGGCCGAGTACCACTTGTTTGACTTGATGGCGCAGACCTTGCTCCGTCGCAGCGCTGCTGCCACGCGTTGCGCGGCGCCCACCGCTGTCGCCCAATCGATGATGGAAGACGATCCCCTCTCCAACTGGTCGCTGGCCGAACTGGCGGGTGCGTGCGGTTTGAGCCGCTTTCAACTGGTGCGCTCATTTGCCCGCAATACGGGCTTTACGCCGCACGCCTTCCTCCTGCATCGCCGCATCCTGCTGGCGCGTCGCCTGATTGCTGGCGGCATGGCGCTGGCCGATGCCGCAGCCGCCAGCGGGTTCTCGGACCAGAGCCATATGACCCGCGTGTTTACCCGCAAATACGGCGTCGCCCCCGGCGCGTTTGCAATTTCGTTCAAGACCTGAATGCGCTGGATGGGTTAGCCTGCAGCTTTCGTTGATGGAGGCTGCAAATGGTGGGGTACCTGTATTGCGCGCTGGCGATGGTGACGGTCGGCAGCACAGTGGTGGCCAGCAAGGTGATTGCGTCCGGACTGCCGCCGTTCACGGCGACGGCCTTGCGCTTCATGGTGGCGCTGCCGATATTCCTGGCCTTGTGCTGGCTGTTGCGGGCGCGCTGGCCGCGCATCGGGCGGCGCGACGCGGCCTTGCTGTTGCTGCAGGCGGGGGCGGGAAGCGTTGGTTATACGGTGCTGTTGATTTCGGGGATGTCGTTTACCAGCGCGGCTACCGCGGGCGTGCTGGTTGGCACGCTGCCGATCGTGTCAGCGGCATTTGCCGTGCTGGGGCTCGGCGAGCGGCCGACGCTGCGCCTGTTGGGCGCGATCGCCCTGGCCTCGCTTGGCGTGCTGGTGGCAAGCGGCGTAAATTGGCGCGGCACCGGGACCGACGGCGGGACGGGGCAACTGCTTGGGATGACGCTGGTATTGGCCGCTGTGGCGTGCGAGTCGTTCTTCATCTTGCTGAACAAGCGCTTGAGCGCGCCGGTCGAGGCGCTGCCCTTGTCGACGTTAATGTGCGCTCTTGGCCTGCTGCTGGCGGGCGGCGCTTCGCTGGCCTTTGAGCAGCCATGGCACATCAGCGTCAAGCCCGGCGCCCTGCAAGCGGTGCTGTACTACGCGCTGGTGCCCACCGTGCTTGGCTTCGTGCTGTGGTACGCCGGCTCGGCGCGCGTGAGCGGCACCGAGGCAGCGTTGTTCACGGCCCTGTCGCCGATCTCCGCCACGCTGTTCGCCAATACCGTCCTGCATGAAGCCATCACGCCGCCGCAACTGGCCGGCATGGTTTGCGTGCTGGCGGCGGTGGCGAGTCTTGCCTGGAAGCGTCGTCCTTATGGTAGGGTTGAGCCTTTGTAACGAAGGAGGTGCGCCATGAGCATCACAAAACAAGTAACCACCCTGCTGGCCGGCATGGCGCTCGCCGCCACCGCTTTTGCAAACCCATTGGACGCCTTGACCGAGAAGGAAGCGGGCGGCGGCCTGAAAGCCGCACTGGAAGCCGGTTCGGTCGCGGCGGTGGGCAAGCTGGGCGTGGACGGCGGTTTCCTGAACAACGATGCGGTGCGCATCAAGCTGCCGCGCGTGCTGGAAAAAGCGCGGCCGATCCTGGAAATGACCGGCCGCGGCGAGCAGCTCGATGAGCTGGAAACCGCGATGAACCGCGCCGCCGAGCAAGCCGTCCCGCTGGCCAAGCCGCTGCTGGTCAATGCCGTCAAGTCGATGACGCTGAGCGATGCGAAGGCGATCCTGACCGGCGGCGACACCTCGGTCACCGATTTCTTCAAGGAGAAAACGGCAGCGCCGCTGGCGGTGAAATTCAAGCCGATCGTGAAAGGCGTGACCGATAAATCCAAGCTGTCCGGCCAGTTCAACAGCGCCATGGCACAAGCCACCAAGTTCGGCCTGGCCACCGAAGAGCAGGCCAGCGTGGAAAGCTACGTCACCCAGCGCGCGCTGGATGGCCTGTTCCTGATGATCGGGGAAGAAGAGAAGAAGATCCGCGAGAATCCGATTTCCTACGGCAGCAAGGCGATTTCCAAAGTCTTCGGCCTGCTCAAATAAGCGTTCGGCCGCGCGGGTTGCGCGCTTGCGCGGCTGAGTTCAGGATTTCAAGCTGTCCTGATTTGAAGGTTTGCTGGTGCTCGCCGTCGCTGTCGTGCCAGCGGCACAGCACGTCCTCGTCATCATTCCGGCCCGAGCGGCCCGGCGTGGTGCGGATCACCAGCATCTTATGGCGCCAGCCGATTGGCCGCACCGCGTCCCCTGCCTTTGCCCGTTCACGTTCCATAGTAGCCTCCTGCAAGCAGCTGGAACCATGATACGCCTGTCGGGAAAGGCAGGGCGCCCGATCAGGAGCCGATCAGCTGTACGGCGTCGACCTGCAGGCAGTAGCTGGTCATGTTGTTGGACTTGGTGATGCGTGCGGCCTTGGCTTTGTACGCCGTTTTCTCGATCGGCTGCACGAACCAGGTGCGTGGACCGCGCTTGTCGGCTTTCACGCCGTGCACGCCGGACCAGACGGTGTACCATTTTCCATCGGTATCTTGCAGCTCTACCTTGGTGATGCCATCCAGGCCATAGGCATCAGCCACCGCTACGCGCAGCTGGGTCGCGTTGACCGGCTTATCGAACGTCACTTCCAGCGAATCGAAGCCGACATCGCTGCTTTTGGTGGACCAGTAGTTGCCGTCCACCTTGCCAATCGCTTTGGAGGCGTTTTGGCTGTCGCTGTAGTTCGAACTGGCGTTGGCAGCACTGGCCCATTGTGCTTCCGGATCGGCCAGATAGGCTTGCTCCATATTCGAGTAATCGAGTTTGGCCTGGCGCTTGGCGGTTTCCAGTTGCTCGTCGCTCATGTTTTCAGTGGAAATGATTGGCGTCGGCAGGGGAGCATTGCCGGCCGGGGCGGCGGCTGCCGCGGCGGCCGGAGCCGGTACGGCGGCAGGTGCCGGGGCCGGCGCAGCGGCTGCAGTGGCAGGGGCTGGAGCGGCAGCCGCTGCCGCCTCAGGTTGCGGATGCTTCTTGGCGCATGCGGCCAGCAGCAGGACTGGCAGCAGCAAGGCGAATTTGGTCTTCATGGACATCCTTTGCGGAATTATCAAAAATATAAAGCCGCAATATGGCATAAGGATGCCAAAAACTCAATTGTGCGTGGGGCGTTTACGACAAGTTAACATCGAGCCACACGGCGTGGGCCAGGCGCTTACCTTCGTACACCTGGCCGCCGCGGATGACGGCGTCGGTCGACGTGAGCTGGCCGCTGATCTCCTGGCGCGCCAGCATGGTGCGGAAAGCTGCAGCGTCTTTCGGCGCCAGGTAGCCAACCATTTCGTTGTTGAGGAAGACGGCGACCGCCTTGTCTTCGTAGGGATTATTGTCGTCCGCCAGCAGCAGCGCCTTGTGGCGGGCCTCGGCAGCGGCTTCGCCATGCTCGCCGGCCAGGGTGCGGATGGTGTCGGAGTAGCGCGATTCACCCAGCACTTCAAGCTGGAAGCGGCCTTCGTCGCTCCAGTGGTGCACCGGTTCGCCCTGCGGCAGCGGGGTGTAGGAGCCGCCCGCCGGCTTGCCCGCCGGCGCCGGCGTGGCTTTCGGGCCGCCCTTCAGCAGGAAGTACAGCGTTACCAGTGCCAGGACGATGATCAGGATATTCAGTGCGAGGGCCATTTGAGGGGCTTCCTAAGGGACAAGACCCGCTATTATCGCAGGCCGGGCGATAAAACCGGAATGGTATAATCGCCCCTTTTCCTTGCACGTTCAGCCATGTCTTCCGAATCCACGCCAAAGGGCAAAATGCTCTATGACCCGACCGAACACCGCATCCGCAGCTTCGTTACGCGTGCTGGCCGCCTGTCCACCGGCCAGGAACGTGGACTGAAGGAGTTCGGCCCGCAATTCCTGATTGAGCACACGAAGGAAGCACTGGATTACGAAAAGGCTTTCGGCCGCAAGGCGCCGGTGATCCTGGAGATCGGCTTCGGCATGGGCGGCACCACCGCCCACATCGCCAAGGTCATGCCGGAGAAGGACTTCATCGGTGTCGAAGTGCATACCCCTGGCGTAGGCAGCCTGCTGAAGATGATCGGCGACGAAGGCATCCCCAACCTGCGCGTGATCCAGCATGACGCCGTGGAGGTCCTGCGCGATATGATCCCGGCCGGTTCGCTGGCGGGCGTGCATATCTACTTCCCGGATCCATGGCATAAGGCGCGCCACAACAAGCGCCGCCTGATCCAGCCCGCGTTTGTAAAGACCCTGTGCGAGCACCTGGCGCCGGGCGGCTACATCCACCTGGCAACCGACTGGGAAGACTATGCGGTGCAGATGCTGGAAGTGCTGGGCGCCGAGCCGGCGCTGCAGAACACGGCTGAAGGCTACGCGCCGCAGCCGGCATACCGCCCGCTGACCAAGTTCGAAAACCGTGGCCTGAAACTGGGCCACGGCGTTTGGGACCTGGTGTTCACCAAGAAGTAAGCTAGGCAGTCGCCGGCGCCTGGGCCTTGGCCCGCGCCGGCATGAAGGCCAGCAAATTCCCGCCGATCACCAGCAGCAGCCCGGCCAGCGCCATGCTGCTCCACTGGTAGCCTTCAAAGAAGGTGGACACCGTCAGCGCCACCACCGGGAACAGTACCGTGCAGTATGCCGCGCGGTCCGGCCCGATCCTCCCCACCAGCAGCAGGTAAGCCGTAAAGGCGATCACCGAGCCCGGCACGGCCAGGTAGAGCAAAGCGCCGACATAGCGCGGGCTTGGGTCGAAGTTGAACGGCATGCCGAGGACCAGTGCGCCTATCGTCAGGATGGTGGCGCCGATCAGCATGGCCCAGGTGTTGGTCAGCCAGGGCTGCATGCCCAGCGCCTGCATGCGGCTGGAGAGCAGGTTGCCGGTCGAGAAGCACAGCGTGCCAAGCAGGGCCAGTCCGAGGCCGGCCAGCATGCCGCTGTCGTTCCAGTGGCCGCGCATGGAAGGCAGGAACAGCATCACGATGCCTGCCAGTCCAAGTACCGCACCGCCCAGTACTTGCGGCCGGATTGGACGCTTCATGAACAGGCGTCCGTTGATCGCATTCCAGATCGGCGCGGTGGAGAACACCACCGCCACCAGCCCGCTCGGCACCCACGTTGTGGCGTAGTAGAAGCACAGGAAATTGCAGCAGAACAGAGCCAGTCCTTGCGCGACCAGGTAGCGCCACGCTGAGCGCGGCGGCAGGATCTGCTGCCTGCGCACGAGCAGGATCAGCATCAGCACCAGCGCCGCGATCCAGAAACGATAAGCGATCGACACCGGCGCAGCGACGACGCCGAGCTGGAATTTGATCGCGATCCAGGTGGTGCCCCAGATGAGCACCGTGGTGAGGTAGAGGGCAATATTCATAGTGCCCCCAGCATGCCGTCAATCGCGCTGGCCTGGTTGTCTGATCTTGCTGCTATCCGCGTCGCGCAGGCGGCTCGCGACCAGATTGCTTTCCTTCCTGCCCTCAATTAAGGCGATCACATGGTATTGGGTGACCCTGCGATTGGCCAGAATGGCGGCCAGGCCGGGCGTTTCGGCGTCCTGCGGCAGGCGAGGGGTGACGGTGAACCAGACGATGTAATGCTTTTTACCCGAATCGGCACCGAACGAGAAGTAATCCTCATCCGCGCTTGGCGTCATGTAAGGCAAGCCAGTCCGCGCGGTCAGGCGCGTGATATTGCCGCTGCCAACCTGAGAGAGCGCAGCCAATTGTGTGCGGTCAATTTGGCCCGATTCCAGTGCCGCGACAAGGCTGTCGAACTGCGGCGCCGACATTGCTGGTACTTGCCGCTGGCTGTCGGTGGCAAAGGCCGACGCCGGGAAAAACAAGACGACGGGCAGGAAAAAACGGAACATGGACGACGCTGGCTCGTAAAAACTGCCAGTGTACCGTGGCGGACACTGGCAATTTGCCGACTACTTCGCCGTGCGGCGGCGTGAAATGCCCAGTGCCGACAGGCCAAGGCCAAGCAGCGCCAGCGAGCCCGGTACCGGCAATTGCTGCACTGGCGTGGTATCGACGTTGATCTCGGAGAAGCCAAAGCCCTGCGTGCCGCCGTCCTGGCCGATATTGAAGACGACCGATATCACGTTACCCATGCCGGCGAGCGCCAGGGTACCGAGTCCGGACAAGATTTGCGTGGCGCCGTTGGAGCCGGTCACAGTGATCGACGATGCGCCATCGACGTAACCGGCGATATTGATGTTGACCAGGTTGAAGCTGGCGCCGAAGAAGTCGATGACCCAGCTCACGTCGTCGGCATTCTGGAAGCCGTTGTGGATGCCGATGTCGCCGATAAACGCCGGATCGAAATGGTCGCCGGCGCGCACTGTACGCAGGCGGAAACCATCTTCAGTGTAGGTGTCGACAACGACCGAGCCGTTGTTGTTGGCGAAGATGCCGCTGGTCAGGTCCAGCTGGATCGGGCCTGCCTGGGCTGTGGCGAAGGCGACTGACAGGGCTGCAAGGCAAGCGAGCTTTTTCATCGATATTTCCTTTCAGAGTAGTAGTCTTGTTGGCAGTATTGCTTCAAAAGCAATAAGCAATTTTTATACCCCATGCCTGCAAGTCACTGATTCTTATGGATAAGGGGTAGCCGGGTTTAAGGTCGCTGTAAATTTTCCCGACAGGGCTTTGTCTGATCTTGCGCATATCGAAGGGGTGCCCGGCAGGGCGGGAGTGCCCGTGCTAGACTTTTCGGCGTGAAGCCTCTGACTGGACAATCTGATGATGCCGTTCCACGCAAGCGCGTGGGGGCGGCGGCGCGCGCGGCATTGGCGGCGGAGCCGGGTGATGCGATGTCGCACGCGGTGTTCCGCACCATGTCCGGCACCGATGCGACGCTGGAGCGTTTTGCCTGGCTCGGCGACGGGTTGGCGGCAGCGGTCTGGCATCGCAGCACGGAGGAGGCGTTCACGGAATACCGCCAGCCAGGCCACCATACCTTGTCCTGCTACCTGGGCGGCGGCTACAGCGTGGAACGCGAAGGCTTGCCGGGGCAGTACGGTGCGCCGCAGCGCCTGTGCTCACTGCCGGACTGGCATGAGTCGGAGTGGGTAGTGCGCGGCCAGCTGCGCATGCTGCACGTCTATTTCATGCCGGAGCATTTCACGCAGCGCGCTGTGGCTGAACTGGACCGCGAGCCGCGCGAACTGACGCTGCAGGATCGCACCTATTTCGAAAACCAGCGCCTGGTGCAGCTGTGCGGCGACCTGCTGCAGCAGCCGTGGGAGGACGCCGACCAACTGCTGCGCGCCAACGAAATCACGCACCAAGCCCTGAGCGAACTGCTGCACGCGCAGTCGATGAGCAGGCCCGGCCTGCGCCTGCGCGGCGGCCTGGCACCGCTGGTGCGGCGCCGGCTGCACGAATACATTGAAGCCCACCTCGACCAGAACATCACCCTGGGCATGTTGGCGCAGCTCGCCTGCATGTCGGAATTCCACCTGGCCCGCATGTTCCGCATCAGCTTCGGCATGCCGCCATCCACCTGGATCGCGGCGTGCCGCATCGAGCGTGCGCGCGGGCTGCTGCGTGCGGGCCGCCTGCCTTTGCAGCAGGTCGCGGAGGCTTGCGGCTATGCCGACCTGAGCCACTTCACCCACCGCTTCAGCGCAGCAGTCGGCGCACCGCCCGGCCGCTATCGCCAGCTCACCAGCGCCGCGGCTAGCATCGCGCTGTAACGCGCAAGACTATCGCGCCGATGCGCACGATTTGAGCTGGCGCGCGGGGCCGCAGGTACTGAATGACCTGGGCCAGGTCGCCGGCATCGGCCAGGATGGCAAGCCTGCCATCTGGTATCCGGATGGTTCCATACTGCACCTGCCTGGCACCGCCAGCGAAGTCACCATCACTGGCTTCAACAACCAGGGAACGGTGGTTGGCAATGCGCTGATCCCGGGCTACAGCCTGCCGCAGCCAGTGGTATGGCGCAATGGTGGCTCAGTAGAGCGCTTGCCCTTCAGTGGCCTCGGTGGCTACACCGAGGGCATCAACAACCGCGGCGACATCATCGGCTATATGGCCGGCGCGTCCAATACCGGGACAGGGGAGCCGATTTGAGCATCACAGGATTCAATAGCCAGGAAACGGTGATCGGGAATGGCATCGTGCCCGGGTTTGCGAAACCGCAAGCGCTCATGTGGCGCAACGGTGGCGCAATGGAGCTGGTTCAAAGCGCCGGCTCGGGCGGCGTCGCTGCCGGCATCAACAACCGTGGCGACATTGTCGGCTATAACCACGAGGCGCACGCTAACGGGACCGGGGCAGTCGGCTTCATCCAGTGGGGGGATGGCAGGGCTGCGCAATTGTTTGACGACTACGGGCCGACCATCATCAATGATGTGGGAATGGTGCTTGGCAGCCGTACCGACGAATTCGGCGTCAGGAGCTGGCGCGACGGCGTCTTCGGCGACGACCGCACGCCTTACGACTTTTACGCCAGTGCGCTGAACAACGAGGGCCGGCGGGCAGGCTACCAGGAAAATGGCTACGCCCACACGTTCCTGGTGCGCGGTACCGAACGGGAACTCCAGCAGCTGTGGCCGCGCTATGCCTTCGATATCAACGACGCCGGCAGCGTGGTGGGCGAGAGTGCCTATGAACGCGCCATGCTGTGGTACCAGGACCGGCCATACGTGCTGGACCACCTGTGGAACGAGGAACAATATGCCGGCTGGTTCCTGGAAAGGGCCTGGGACATCAACGCCAGGGGCCAGGTCCTTGCCGGCGGCGGCAACGAATGGGATCAGGGGGCGACTTTCCTGTTGTCGCCGGTGCCGGAACCGGCGCAGGGCGCGCTGCTGCTGGCCGGGCTGGCGCTGCTGGGCAGCCTGCGCCTCAGGCCAGGTCGGCGATCAGCCTGACGATCGCCGCGATGAGTTGGCGTTAAAAAATCGTTGCGGCTTGGTTTTGCAAAGAGCAACGAAAGCTCGTGAAAATGAGAGGACCAAGGATCAGCGTTTCTTTTCTTTCGATCCTTTTTCCGTATGTAATGGCGGCACGCCATTTGACTTAAGTTGAGTCGAGACTGGAGGAGTAAGCGCGTGTTGCTTCCAAGCTGGCCATTCGTTTACCGCATCGCGAGTCTTGTTCAAATGGTCGAGGAAGCTTTTCGATAGATCCGTCATTTCAATTTCTCCAGGCAATTAAGCACACTTACGGCAGCCAGTTGTTCGCGTTCAATGTAAGAAGAGGGGGTTAATTTCATTCTAGGCGAACTCGTAGATTCTTTCCAGTCCACGATGTTTCCATTTCCTAGTTTTCGCAGAATTTTATATCCACTACCTAAGTTCATTGAGAACAAGTTAAAAAAACTTCGCGGGCCGACACCAACGAAAGGTTCGAATAGAACTTTATTTGAGTCGTTATGGCTTAATGAGTCAGAGTGGAATTCATACGCTTTGCTTTTGGGATAGGGTTCCACATAAACTACCCGCTTTATGCCGGCTGCGATAATATGTTTCGCGCAGTTGTGACAAGGGTAAGTTGTACTATATAAAGTTGCGCCAACTGTTCCAACCTTACTTCTGCCACAAGCCAACAGCGCCTCCATTTCGGCATGAACAGCGCGACCATATTCGGTGATGTTTTTTATCTTGCTGGATTTTAGTAGTTTCTTCAGCTCTCGCTTAGTTGAATCGCTCGCTCTTTCCAAAATGTCACTTATTATCGCATTCTTCTCCAAGACGTTCGTGTCACCGCCACGCATGTAGTCCCGCCCACCTTGTTCGTCTTCAATCTTTGTGTTGTTCTGATCATAATGTGGCCAGTAAAGGCCTCCGCCAGATTTAGGAACGTCGTTGGCACCTGTGGAAATGATATTCTTATTTTTCGCAATCACGGCTCCAACTTGCCTGGAAAGATCGGCCGACCTTAGTGAGGAGGAAAACGCCATGAACATCGCGAACTCATCAAATGTTGGGGTGACAAACGGCTTTCCAAAGATCAAATCTATCACGCGCCAGATATCGTTTTGAAATTTGTCAAGATTTCCTTGGAGATTAACGAAGAAATCCGAAAGATGGTAGGTGTCGCGGGTATGCTGCCCAAAGGGTTCGTTCTCCTCTTGGTCTCGCTGAATAAGCAATTTTGCTTTATCTTCGGATATAAATTTCCTCTTGGTTAGAAGCTCAGTCCGGCGTTCTTCTGTGGAATGAATTCCAATTAAAAAAAAGCCGTTTGAATAGATTTTTCTAAGCTGCTCAACCTCGTCAGGGTGCTTCAACGAACTGATTATGAATGCTTGCTTCTTGAAGGCAGCAGGGTGCGCTCCCGAGCTTGCCTTGATACGAAATTCGTTAATACTTGCCGCAGCGGCAAGCGCCAAAATTGAATTTTCACCTGAATCTTTGCGCAACCGATTGCCCGTAGACATCAAATTGTCAATGCGTGCAAAATGATCTGTATGATTTTTTGTCTTGCGAAGGACCGGAATGATATCTCGCGATATCTTGATCTCTTTTGAGTTGTACCGAAATGCCTTTAGGCGCTCGACGATTTCTCTGGCGACATGCTCTAAGTCCGTGCCCACGGCAGCGACCAAGCCAATGACGATTTCAGAGTCGGGGTAGGAACTCTGGAAATGCAGCTTTGTAGCCTCGCCGTTTCCGAAATTGAGAGCTATCGCACTTTCTCGACCCTGTTTTGCCATGGTAACAGATCCAATTTTCGGTTCCGATTGGAAATAGAATAGCAGGTTGGCAAACATTTCATAGTGAGCCTTGATTCGCCGTCGCAGTTGAGCAACGGCAATCGTTTAGATAGTCTGAAGCAACGAAATTATCTCGTCGCCGTAGGACACCAGCTTTTTCTCGCCCACGCCGGAGATGCCGCGCATCTCGTTCAGCGAAGACGGACGCACCTTGGCGATTTCGCGCAGCGTGGCGTCGTTGAAGATCACATAGGCCGGCACGCCGTGTTCGCGCGCCGCGCCCATGCGCCAGGAGCGCAGGCGGTCGAAGACGCGCTGCTCGTCGCCATCGAGGCTGGTTTCCTCATAGCCTTTCGGCGTCGAGCTGCTACGCTTCTGCTTGACCGGTTTCTGGTACTGGCGCAGCTGCACTTTCTGGCCGCCTTTCAGCACCGGGCGCGCGGCGTCAGTCAGCTTGAGCGAGCTGAATTGTTCGTGGTCGACGGTCACCAGGCCCAGTGCAATGACCTGGCGCAGGATGGCGCGCCATTCCTGCTCGCTGCGGTCGGCGCCGATGCCGAACACGGACAGCTTGTCGTGGTGCCAGGTCTGGATGCGTTCCGATTCGGCGCCGCGCAGCACGTCGATCACGTGGCCGGCAGCGAAGCGCTGGTCGCAGCGGTAGATTGCCGACAGCAGTTTCTGCACCGGCACCGTGCCGTCGAAGGATACCGGCGGAATCAGGCAGGTATCGCAATTGCCGCAAGGCGTGGCGGGTTCGCCGAAGTATTCCAGCAGGCGCATGCGGCGGCAGCTCAGGGTCTCGCACAGGCCCAGCATGGAATCGAGCTTGGTCGACAGCACGCGCTTGAAATTTTCGTCGGCCTCGGACTCGTCGATCATGCGCCGCTGCAGCACCACGTCCTGTAGGCCGTAGGACATCCAGGCGCTGGCCGGCATGCCGTCGCGGCCGGCGCGCCCGGTCTCCTGGTAGTAGCCCTCGATCGATTTAGGCAGGTCGAGGTGGCAGACGAAACGCACGTCCGGCTTGTCGATGCCCATGCCGAAGGCGATGGTGGCGACCATCACGATATTTTCCTCGCGCAGGAAGCGTGCCTGGTTGTCGGCCCGCTTCGCATGCTCCATACCGGCGTGGTAGGCCATGGCGCGCACGCCATGCTCGTTCAGGAATTCCGCGGTCTCTTCCACCTTCTTGCGCGACAGGCAGTACACGATGCCGCAATCGCCCGCATGCTCGGCGGTGATGAAGTCCAGCAGCTGTTTGCGGCCATTGGTCTTCTCAACGATCTGGTAGCGGATGTTCGGGCGGTCGAACGAAGAGACGAATTGCGCGGCATCGTTCAGCGCCAGGCGGTGGATGATCTCGGCGCGGGTCTGATGGTCGGCGGTTGCCGTCAGCGCAATGCGCGGTACGTTCGGGAACTGCTCGTGCAGCACCGACAGCTTGATGTATTCCGGGCGGAAGTCGTGGCCCCATTGCGACACGCAGTGCGCTTCGTCGATGGCGAACAGTGCAATCTGCGAATCCTGCAGCAGGTCGAAGCAGCGCTGCGTCAGCAGGCGCTCGGGCGCCACGTACAGCAGGTCGATCTGGTTGGTGCGCACCAGGCGCTCGATGCGCGCCGCTTCTTCATAGGTTTGCGTGGAATTCAGGAAGGCGGCGCGCACGCCGACTTCGGCCAGGGCGTCGACCTGGTCCTGCATCAAAGCGATCAGCGGCGACACCACCACGCCCACGCCGTTGCGCAGCATGGCCGGGATCTGGTAGCACAGCGACTTGCCGCCGCCGGTCGGCATCAGCACCAGTGCATCGCCGCCATTGCCCACATGTTCGACAATCTCCCCCTGCTGGCCGCGGAAGGCTGGGTAGCCGAATACGGTCTGCAGCAAGTGTAGTGCGCGCTGGCTGGTGTCCTGGTCTTGCATTCTTTTATTCTGCCCAGCTGATCATGCCGGAGTAGGCGGTGGCGATCACCACGATGCCGAACACGATGCGGTACCAGGCGAAAACGGTGAAGGTGTGGGTGCTGATGTAGCGCAGCAGCCAGCGGATGCAGGCGAAGGCCGATACGAAGGCGACCACCGCGCCGATGCTGAACAGCGGCAAATCGGCAGCGCTCAGCAGCGCGCGATCCTTCCACAGCGAGTAGAAGGTGGCGGCCAGCAGGGTCGGGATCGCGAGGAAGAACGAGAACTCGGTCGCCACCTTGCGCGACAGGCCGAACATCATGCCGCCAATGATGGTGGCGCCGGAGCGGCTGGTGCCGGGAATCAGGGCGAAGACCTGGGCGAAGCCGACTTTCAGCGCATCGAGCAAGGTCATATCGTCCACCGACTGCACGCGCACGGCAACCGGATTGTTCCTGGCGCGGCGTTCGACCCACAGGATGATCAGGCCGCCGATGATAAAGGCCAGCGCTACCGGCTCCGGCGCGAACAGCACGGCCTTGATCTTCTTTTCGAACAGGAAGCCCAGTGCGGCGGCCGGAATGAAGGCCACCGCCACGTTGAGCGCAAAGCGGCGCGCGCGTGCTTCGCGCAACATGCCGGACAGGACTTCGCAGATCTTCTTGTGGTACTCCCAGATTACCGCCACCATGGCGCCGCCCTGGATGGCAATCTCGAACACTTTGGCTTTCTCGCCCGTGAAATTCAACAAACTACCCGCCAGCACCAGGTGGCCGGTGGAGGAAATCGGCAGGAATTCGGTAAATCCTTCGACCAGACCCATGATCAGAGCCTTCAGCGCGAGAACGATATCCATTGTGATTTTGCTAAATGTGTCGGTGGGGAACGCGGGCGGGATGCTGCGCGGGCACGAAGCTTACCATGAGCGCGGCCGACCAATGCACATCAGTCAAGAGTAGCGCCGTTGCCGGGGCCCTGGTTTGCGCTGCGTCAGGAGTGCACCCGCACCAGGCGGCTGCCGGCGGCTACCAGCAACAGTGCCCCGCCGAGGGCGGCAAAGGCCAGGTCCAGGCTGGACAGGTGGGCCACGAAGCCGATCATGGCCGGACCGGCCAGGATGCCGGCATAGCCGATGGTGGTAATGGCGGCAATCGCCAGGCTGGCCGGCATGGCGTTCTGGTTGCCGGCGGCGGTGAACAGGATGGGCACGATGTTGGAGGCGCCCAGGCCGATCAGCACGAATCCGGCCAGCGCCACGGCCGGCGTGGGCGAGGCCACTGCCGTGAAGAAGCCGGCTGCGGCGCACAGGCCGCCCGCCAGCAGCACGCGGCGTCCGCCGAAGCGGCCCACCACACGGTCGCCGGTCAGGCGGCCCACGGTCATGGCGACGGCGAAGGCGGCGTAGCCGAGACCGGCGCGGCCTTCTTCCAGCCCGCGTTCGGCGCTCAGGAACACGGCGCTCCAGTCCAGCATGGCGCCTTCGGCCAGGAAGACGATGAAGCACAGCGCGCCAATGAAGATCACCGCGCCGTGCGGCATGACAAAGCTTGGGGTGCCGTCGTCGCGCGCTTCCGGTTCGCGCAGCAGGTCGGCGCCGGCGCGCCACAGCAGCAGTACGATCAGCGCCACGATGGCCAGGCAGGCGACCAGCGGGCCGCTGCCCAGCCACAGCAGCAGCGCCATGCCGCCGGCGCCGGCGAAACCGCCCAGGCTGAACATGCCATGGAAGCCGGACATCAGGGCGCCGCCGCTGGCCTTTTCGACAATCACGGCCTGCACGTTCATCGCCACGTCCATGGTGCCCAGCGAGGCGCCGAAGACGAACAGCACCAGCCCAAGCAGGACCGGCGTCGGCGCCAGTGCCAGGCCGGGCAGGGCCAGGCAGACCGCCAGCGCCGACCACAGCACCACCTTGCGGCAGCCAAAGCGCGCCGCCAGCGCGCCGGTCAGCGGCATCGCCAGCAGTGAACCCAGGCCAAGGCAGAGCAGCAGCAGGCCGAGCGGGCCTTCCGCCAGTTGCAGGCGTTCCTTGGCATAGGGCACCAGCGGCGCCCAAGCGGACATGGCAAGGCCCGCGGTCAGGAAGGCGAGGCGGGTGGACAGGCGATGGCGGTGGTCGATGGCTTGATTCATAGCTGAACATTCTAGCTGGGAATCGTTTCCACTGCCCGCTGGCGTGTTCAGGGCGCTGTGGCCAGCTCGAGCGTGGTGAGCCAGTGCATGGCTTGCTCGCGCGTCTCGCCGCACATTTCAGCCGATGGCTGCAGGCCGCCGCAGAATGCCGGGCGTTCGGGTCGGCCGAAAATCCTGCAGAGATTATCGTCGCCCAGCTGCACGCAGCGCACCCCGGCCGGCTTGCCGTTCGGCATACCGGGAATCGGCGAGGTGATCGAAGGCGCAGTGCAGCAGGCGCCACAGGCTGGGCGGCATTGGAAACTCATGATGGGGCGATATTCTACAGCTTCGGCCAACCCAGCCAGCGCATGGCCTGCTCGCGCGACGCACCGCACACCGCTTCATCGGCTCTGAACTCGACGCACACGCGGGGGCGTTCGGGCAAGCCGTACAGCTTGCAGCGCCGTTGTGAATCGAGCTGGATGCAGGGCACGCCCGCCGGTTTGCCTTCAGGCATGCCGGGAATCGGGCTGGAGATTGCGGGCGCCGTACAACAGGCACCGCATTGTGGACGGCACGGGATCGGGGTGCGGTTCACAGCCGTGTTGGCGGCTTTGCCTTGCTAGTGGATAACGTGGTGCGTGCGGCTGCCGAAGGCTTTCAGGGCGTCGGACAGCGACACTTCAATCTGGCCCAGGTGGGCATCTGCCAGCACCCAGGGTTCGCCGTCAGCGGCATGGCGTTTGGCCACTTCGCGTTCGACCATGGCCGCCATGCGCTCGTGCAGCACTTGCTGGTAGCGCGGCGAATCCGGGTCCCCAGCCTGGGCACGGGCATACATATCCGCCCCTTCCCAGAGTTCCTGGATGCGCTCATCCGCAAGTCCGGAGGCGGCTGCCAGGACTTGTAATGTTGTCTTGTTATGCATTTTTACTCTCCCAGACACGTTCTTTGACGCGTACTTAGCAGTAAATACCTAATTCTCTCGAATTACCAATGATTTTGAAGTAGTGGATCCATATAACAACAGTCGTTGCTTTTCTAGCTAGATTGCCGCTGGAATCCACTCTGCTAGAATGGCGCACGTTATGTGATTGGTGCCTTCTTGCAAGCCTGCAGGGAGGTGAAACGGGAAGCCGGTGCCGCGCGGGATTGCCATCTTGCGCCAGTCCGGCGCAGCCCCCGCTGCTGTAAGCCGGACGAAGCTGACCAACGCCACTGTGCACCGCACGGGAAGGCCAGGCCAGGGGAGGATGAAGGCGAGCCAGAAGACCGGCCAGTCACTTTGATTGTGCAAAGCCCGGGGTGTGGTTTTGCGTGCTCGGAATCCTGTCGTGCCTACCACTACCTTTGTCCGGACCATTGCGGTCCTGCTATGTGCGTTCGCTTGCGCGCGTGCCAATGCCGCCGTGCTGTTTGCCATCGTCACCGAGCGCGCCGCGCCCATCGCCATCGAGGCCGCCCATCGCCACCTGGCCGATCATCCGCAGGACCGCATCGTGCTGCGCACTCCTGCGCAGTGGATGGCGGCGGACGACAAGCAAGCCGCCCAGTGGCTGGCGCAGGCCGACAGCATCCTGGCGGTATCGCTGTTCGGCGACCCGGCGCGCAGGCTGAAGGAAGCCTTGCCGCGCCATGCCCGCCCGCAGGCGACGGTGCTGGCCATGAACGGCGAAGCCACGCTTAGCCTGCTGTCGCGCGGGCGGCAGGGCAGCCTGCAAGGCTTTTCGCCGGAAACGCTGCGCCAGCTGTCGGCCGAGCAGCCGCCGCAGGCGGCGCTGCAGGAGGCCAGGGCGCGTCCGGCTGCGGGCCAGTGGCTGGCTGCGCGCCAGGTGTGGCAGGCCGGGGGGCGCGACAACACGGCGGCCCTGTTCGCTCACCTGCTCGAGCCGTCGCACGCCCTGGCGCAGCCGCAGCCGGAACCGACGCTGCGCCTGCGTGTCGGCCAGCGCGAGCTGCATGACGCGGCAGCGTGGGGCAGGGCGGCGCAGCTGGGCCTGCAGGCGCGGCCCACGGTAGTGGTGCTGGACCTGTCGAATATGGACGGCACGGTGCCCGACGCCGTGTGCCGCCAGGTCGAGCGCACTGGCCAGCAATGCGTGCAGGTGCTGCCGCGCTGGGGCGGTGCATCGCGCGAAGCGCTGGAGCGTTTGCCGGAACTGATCGCACCGGCCGTGCCGGCCGCCATGGTGGTGCTGCAGGACTTTGTAGTGGGCGCCGCCGAAGGACGCGAGGCCGTCAGCGAAGCATTCAAGAAGCTCGACATTCCGCTGTTCAAGGCGATCCGCCTGTCCGACCGCACGCCCATGCAATGGCGCCTGTCGCCGGACGGCTTGCCGCCGGACTCGGTGCAGTATCGCGTGGCGCTGCCGGAGCTGCAGGGCATCGGCCAGCCGATCGTGATGGCCGCCCTTGGCGAGCCGCAGCGCGACAAGCTGACCGGCATCGAGAACCGCCCGCCGGTGGTGCTGGCGGCGGAAGCCGAGCGCCTGGCCGCGCGCATCGATCGCTGGCTGGCGCTGCGCGCCAAATCCAACCGCGACAAGCGCGTGGCCCTGGTCTACTACAACCATCCGCCGGGCCGGCAGAATATCGGCGCCGACAACCTCGACGTGCCGGCTTCGCTGTTCGACATGCTGCATGCCATGAAGGACGCCGGCTACACCGTGGGCGAATTGCCCGCCACGCCGGAAGCGCTGCTCGACCGCATCATGGCGCACGGCGTCAACCTGCCGGAAGACCGCGGCGCCTTGCGCGAACTGGCGGGCACCGTGAACAGCGTCAGCGCCGCCGATTATGCGAAGTGGTTCGGCACGCTGTCGCCGCGCGTACAAGGCGAGATGACCAGCGGTTTGCTGGGCCGCCTGCATGCCGACGTGCTGGAAGCGGAAGCCGCGGGCGAATGGGTGCTGGGGCGCAAGCAGGCGGAAGTCGTGATCAAGGAACTGCAGCACCTGGTGGAGGGAGCCGATCATCCTCAGCGCGAGAAAGCGATCCGCGACCTCGCTGAGCTGGCCGATGGCTATGCCGCCTGCCTGCAAGCGAAGGCTGCGCGGCGCTGCTCCGCGCTGGAGCCGCTGCGCCGCCGCGTGTCGTCTTACGGTATCGAAGGCTTGAAGGGCTGGGGAGCTGCGCCCGGCAAGATCATGGTCGAAAGCGGCAAGCTGCTGGTGCCGGGCATGGTGTTCGGCAATGTATTCATCGGCCCGCAGCCGCCGCGCGGCTGGGAAGTCGAGGAAGAACTGCTGCATGCGAACACCAGCGTGCCGCCGCCGCACCAGTACCTGGCCTTTTACCACTGGCTGCGCGACCGCTTCAAGGCCGATGCGCTGGTGCATATCGGGCGCCATTCCACCTATGAATTCCTGCCGGGGAAGGCGGTCGGCTTGTCGGTCGACGACTTTCCCAGCCTGATCGCGGGCGACCTGCCGGGCATCTATCCCTACATCGTGGACGGCGTCGGCGAAGGTACGCAAGCCAAGCGGCGCGGCCTGGCGGTGATGGTCGACCACCTGACGCCGCCGCTGGCATCGACGCCGCTGTACGACGAGCTGCTGTCGCTGCGCCAGGTGGTCGAGAGCTACGAGGCAGCCAGCTCCGAGACGTTGAAGGCGAAGGCCGCGCAACTGATGCGCGAACGGGTGGTGGCCCTCAACCTGAAAGCGGAACTGGAAGCTTCGATGGCCGATGTGCTGGCCGTGCGCGGCATCGGCTTCGATGCGGCCGACGACGATTTGCTGGCGCACGAAGTTGGCCACTACCTGACCAAGCTGCAGGAGAAGTTCATGCCGCACGGCCTGCACATCTTCGGCCGGCCGTGGAAGCAGGAGTCCATTGACCTGATGCTGGAATCGATGAAAAAGGGCGGCATCGACGATCCCGAAGTGGCGCGCAAGCTGGCCGCCTCGCCGTTGAATGAAATGCGCTCGCTGCTGGCTGGGCTGGACGGGCGCTTCATCGAACCGGGCAAGGGCAACGACCCGCTGCGCTCGCCGGAAGCGCTGCCGACCGGCCGCAATTTCCATGCCGTCGACGGCGATATCCTGCCGACCAAAATCGGCTACCAGATGGGCTCCAGCCTGGCCGCCAAGGCTGCCGCGCGCGAGCGCTCCGGCGCCGGCAGCGAAGGCATCCTGCTGTGGGCCTCCGATGCGGTGCGCGACGAAGGCGTGATGGTGGCGTTCGCGCTGGCCATGATGGGCGCCGAGCCGGTATGGAATGCGCGCGGCATCGTTAATGACGTGCGGCTGGTGCCGGGCGCGGTGCGGCGCGATGCGCTGGTGACCACCTCAGGCCTGTTTCGCGACCTGTACCCGAACCTGATTCGCCTGATCGACCGTGCCGGCCGCCTGTCGCTGGCCGCTTCCGCCGCCGGCCTTGCCGAGCAGGAGCCGGCGCTGCGCGAAGCGCTCGAAGCTGCGCTGGCGCCGCTTGCCAGCGGTGCCGGCGCCGGTAGCGGCAGTACCGGCGCCAGTGCCGCCTGGGGACGCGAGCCTGCCACCAGCAACCGCGTTGCACGCGAATGGCTGGTGCGCGTGCGGGCCTTGCAGGCGGGCGGCATGCCGCCCGCCGAAGCCGGCCGCGCCGCGGCGCAGCGCATCTTCGGCGATGCCCCCGGTGCCTACGGCGCCGGCGTCAACCGCCTGACCGAACGCTCGGGCGCCTGGCGCGAACGCGACGAGATCGGCAAGGCCTACCGCAACCGCATGGGCCACGCTTACGGCCTGGATGCCAGCGGCGAATCGAGCCACGCCGCTTTCGACGCCGCGCTGGACGGCATCACGCGCACCTATCACGGCCGCGCCAGCAACCTGTACGGCCTGCTCGATAACAACGACGCCTTCGATTACCTGGGCGGCCTGTCGCTGGCCGTCGAAAGCCGCACCGGCCGCGTGCCGGAAGCGCTGATCCTGCAGCATGCGCAGCCGGGGCGTGCCGACGTGGAGCCGCTTGCCTCGGCCATGCTGGGCGAATTGCGCGGCCGCTTCCTGAATCCGGCCTGGATCAAGCCTTTAATGGGGCATGGTTATGCCGGCGCCCGTACCATGGGGCAGGAGTTCCTGGAAAACCTGTGGGGATGGCAGGTGACACGCCCCGACCTGGTGAAGGACTGGGCCTGGGATGAGGTGAAGTCGGTCTACTTCGACGACGCGCATAAACTCGGCCTGCCGCAATTCCTCGGCCAGCGCCACAACGCGCACGCCAAGGCGCATATGCTGGCGATCTTCATGGTGGCGGCGGAAAAGGGCTACTGGAAAACCGATGACGCCACCATCAGGCAGATGGGCGGCGAGCTGGCGCGGCTGGTGGCCAGCAACGGGTTGCCAGGCAGCGGCCATACCGCACCCGACCATCCGATGTGGCAATGGCTCTCGCCCCAGCTCGATGCAGCTGACGCGCAGGCACTGGCTGCCACCCTCGCCAAAGCTCGCGGCGACGCGCCAGCCGCCGATGCATACGCGGCACCCGAGGCAAGCGCCGTCCCCGCGTTCGCCGCCGCAGTCCAGGCGGATGCCAGGGCGCCCGCCGCAAATGCCGCCGCGACTACAGCCGCCAGGCAAGAGCGCCGCACCGCGCACGACGCGACCGAGTCCGGCGCCGTCGCGGCAGCGGATGGCAGTGCCGCCCAAACCCAGGCCCAGGCCCACGTCTACGAGCTGCGCGACCTGGCCGGGCAGCCGCCAAGCCCCGCCGAACGCGCGATGAAGCTGCTCGCCCTGCTGGCCGCGGCCGGCGCCGGCATCGCGCTGTTCGCCATCGGCGCCCTGCGCGGTACCCAAATACCCATTTACAAAGGAGCACACCAATGATCGACAACCAAACCTACGCCTGGCTGCACGACGGCGTCAGCTTCCTCCTCGCCCCAGCCCTGCTGGCCCTACTGGCCGCCTGCGCGGTGGCGGCGGTTGAAGCAGGCATCGCCGCCGGCGAACGTTTCAGCGGCTTGAAGAAACTTCGCGAGGCCGGCAACGCCGCCCACATCCAGGCCTTGGCCCGCCACCGCCTGGAGCGCGCCGACCTGCTGGCCCGCATTCCGCCGATGCTTGGTCTGATGGCCACCATCATCCCGCTTGGCCCTGGCCTGGCCGCCCTCGGCCAAGGCAATCCGGCCCAGCTGGCCAGCGCCGTGACAGTCGCCTTCGACGCCACGGTGCTTGGCCTGGTGGCCGGTATCGCCGGACTGGTGATCGGCAAACTGCGCCGCCGCTGGTACGAAGAAACCCTGGACGCGATGGAGCACGCAGCATGAGGGACCAGGCCCAAGCCCCTGGCAACGCTGCCGTCCCGGCCCGCAAGCGGCTGCGCCTGTACCGCCACCTCGACTCCCGCTTCGACGACAGCGACGAAGACCCGCGCGCCAGCCTGGTCAACCTGGTTGACGTCATGCTGGTCTTCGCCTGCGGCCTGATCGCCGCCATCGCCGGCAGCCAGGGAGCGCTCCAGCACAAGCCGGTGGAAAAGGGCCGCCAGATCGAACGCCCGGACGCCGGCGTCACGCAAGCGGGCAGCGGCTACGACCGCGTCGGCGAGGTGTTCCGCGACCCGAAGACCGGCCAGCTGGTGCTGATCGAGCCTGCCAAGGCCGCGGCAAAGCAATGACGTGAACGGGCGCATGGCATACTGCCTTTTCTGATTTGACACCAGGGAACAGGAATGGATTTTTCGCAGCCGCCCAAACGCAGCCGCCGCTTCTACGCCGCATTGGCCATCATCGCCACGGCGATACTGATGCTGCTTGCTGCACTGGTCTGCCAGCCCCTGGTGCCGTCCGTTCCATCGACGCCGCCCGCGGTCGATCCGGCCAAGCTCGAAGAGCACGTAAAAAAGCTGACCGTGGACTTTTATCCGCGCTCATTCGAGCACCGCGCAAAACTGGAGCGTACGGCGGCATACATCGTGGAGGAATTCAAGGCAGCCGGAGCGCAGGTGTCCATCCAGGACGTGGTGGTCGACGCCGAGCATTACAAGAACGTCGTCGCGCGCTTCGGTCCTGCGAACGGGCGCCTGCTGGTGATTGGCGCACATTACGACAGCCACGGCGCGACACCGGGCGCCGATGACAATGCCAGCGGCATCGCAGGCCTGCTGGAACTGGCGCACCTGCTGGGGCAATCCGAACCAGCCCGCCCGATTGAACTGGTGGCGTATACCCTGGAAGAGCCGCCGCATTTCCGCTCACCCCGCATGGGCAGCGTATGGCATGCCCGCAGCTTGAAAGAGGCGGGACGCGATGTGGAGCTGATGCTGTCGCTGGAGATGATCGGTTATTTCAGCGACCGTCCAGGCAGCCAGGCGTACCCGCTGGCCGCGATGAAACTCGGCTATCCGGACCGCGGCAATTTCATCGCGCTGGTGGGCCAGTTTGGCGACTTTGGCGCCAGCCGCTCGGTGAAGGCTGCAATGTCGGGCGCGTCCGAGCTGCCGGTCTATTCGCTCAACGCGCCCAGTCTTGTGCAAGGGGTCGATTTTTCCGACCACCGCAGCTATTGGGCGCAGGGCTATCCAGCCCTGATGGTGACCGATACCTCATTCATGCGCAATCCGAACTATCACCGGGCTGGCGATACGTTCGACAAGCTCGATTACCAGCGGATGGCGATGGTGGTGCAAGCGGTCTACGCGGTGGCGAAACGACCTGAAGAAACTTGAGGGGCTAGTTCGGCCAGACGGCCATCGCAGCCTCGATCACCATCGTCAATTTGGCCAGGTCCGCGCCACTCTTGGCCTGCACTCCCAGCCCGGCGATCAAAGAGCCGAACAGCGCCGCCATCGCGTGCGGCGTCATCCCGGCCGGCAACTGGCCGTCCTTCTCCGCCCGCACCAATCGCTCCAGCACCATCGTTTCCGTGCCCTGCAGGGCCTCGCGCAGCGCCATTTCGACCGAGGCGGGGATGGTCGAACCGCCGCAATCGGCAGTGCCATTGATGATGAAGCAGCCGCCCGGCAGCGCGGGATCGGCCAGCATCGCAGCCAGCGAACGCAGGAAGCCATCCAGGGCCTTGCGGCCCTCCGGTTCGTCATTGAGTTTGCCCGCATGGCGCCCGATCAGCAGCGACAGGTAGCGCTGCAGTCCTTTCAGGTACAACGCTTCCTTGTCGCCGAAGGCCGCGTACAGGCTCGGTTTCGACAGGCCCATTGCCTCCGTCAGTTCGTGCAGGGAAGCGTCCTGGTAGCCGTGCTTCCAGAAAATCTCCACCGCCCGGTCCAGGGCGTGATCGATATCGAAGGTGCGTGGGCGGCCGCGTTCACGTGGCATCGGGAATCTCCATCGGTTCTGTTGACGAATATTATACTAACCGGTACATTAAATACCTATCGGTACATAATTAAGGCGAACCGGTAACTTTTCAACTTCAAGGAGAACACGATGGGTAGACTGACTGGCAAAACCGCATTGATCACCGGCGGCACCACGGGCATCGGCCTGGCGACGGCCAGGCTGTTCCTGGAGGAAGGGGCGCGCGTGGCCATCATCGGCCAGGACGCGCAGCGCGTCGAAGCGGCCGGCAAGGAACTGGGCGAAGGTGTGCTGGCGCTGCGCGCCGACGTGACCTCGGCAGCGGACATGGTGGCCGCCGCCGCCAGGATCAGGGCGCTATTCGGCAGCCTGGATGTGGTGTTCGCCAACGCCGGCATCGCCCAGCCCATGCAATTCTCGGACGTGGACGCCAGGCACATCGACAGCCAGGTCGACGTCAACTTCAAGGGCGTGATCCACACCGTGCAATGCATGCTGCCGCTGCTGAACAACCCCGCCAGCGTGGTCCTGACCGGCACCACGCTGGCCGAGCAGGGCGTGGCCGGCCTGTCCGTGTACTCGGCCACCAAGGCCGCGGTGCGCTCGCTGGCGCGCACCCTGTCGACCGAACTGGCGCCGCGCGGCGTGCGGGTCAACGTCATCAGCCCGGGCCTGATCGAGACCCCGATCTACGGCAAGCTTGGCCTGCCGCCGGATGCGGTGCAGGCATGGGCCGGCCAACTGGTGGCCAAGGTGCCGGCCGCGCGCTTCGGCCAGGCCGATGAAGTGGCCAAAGCCGTGCTGTTCCTGGCCAGCGACGATTCCTCGTACATGATGGGCGAGAACGTCGTGTTCGATGGCGGCATGGCCACCTTGTAATGCAATTCGCGGCCCGCCTCGGCGGGCTTGACTTGACGCGGGGCGGGTGGGGGAACTAATATAAATGACTCTTAAGTAAGTTACCCAATCCCAATTTTTATCATGCAAGCCCCGACTGATACCAAGCCCCGCTGGGAGCGGCGCAAGGATGCGCGTCCGCAGGAACTGCTGGCGGCCGCGCTGGAGCTGTTCGTCGATCGTGGATTTGCCGCCACCCGCCTGGAAGACGTGGCGCGCGCCGCCGGCGTCTCGAAGGGCACGCTCTACCTGTACTTCGAAAACAAGCAGGAACTGTTCAAGGCCGTGGTGCGCGAAACCATCGTGCAAACCATCGGCCAGGCGGAAAGCGATGCTGCCGCGGCGCGCGATATGCCCAGCGACGAACTGCTGCGCCAGATGCTGCGCCGCTGGTGGACCCAGGTCGGCGCCACCAAGGCCGCCGGCCTGACCAAACTGATGATGGCCGAATCCGGCAATTTCCCCGAACTGGCCCAGTTCTATAACGAAGAAGTCATCGAGCGCGGCAGCGCCTTGCTGACCCGTATCCTGGAGCGCGGCGTGGAGCGCGGCGAATTCCGTCCGCTCGACCCGGTGATGATGACCAATGTCCTGATCGCCCCGGTGCTGACGCTGATGATGTGGAAGCACAGCTTCTTCCCCTGCGACACCCACGAGGGCGTTGACGCCGACGCCTTCATGGACGCCTTCCTCGGCCTGGTGCAGCAGGGACTGGCCCCGCAAAAACCGGCTTAAATTGCCGAATTCGGTCGTTCACCCCCCCAAATCTGCAGACTGTCGCAATTTCCCGCGATCCGTTGTCTTAATCGTTAATATGCCCACCTGACCAGACAAACGATAAAATGACGGATTATTTATCCCTCACCGAGTCAACAAAGATGAATATCGAACAAGCCCGTTTCAATATGATCGAACAGCAAATCCGCCCTTGGGATGTGCTGGATACGGACATCCTCGATCTCTTGCTGGTCGTAAAACGCGAGAATTTCGTGCCAGAAGCCTACAAGAACCTGGCTTTTGTCGACACGTTCATTCCGCTGGCGGGCGGCGAGCAAATGCTGACCCCGAAGCTGGAAGCGCGCATCACACAGGACGCGCAAATCAAGAAACATGAAAACGTGCTGCTGGTTGGCGCGGGCACTGGCTACCTGGCCGCGCTGCTGGCGCACCGTGCACGCCACGTCACCGCCGTCGAACTCGCCCCTGAATTCAAGGCGCTGGCGGAAAAGAACCTGGCGGCGAACGGCATCTCCAATGTGACCGTGGAACTGGGCAATGGCGCCCAGGGCTGGTCCAATGGCGCGCCGTTCGACGTGATCGTGTTCTCCGGCTCGCTGCCGGTACTGCCGGAAGCGGTGCTGCAGCAAGTGAAAGTGGGCGGCCGCATCGTGGTCATCCTCGGCGATTCGCCGGTGATGTCGGCGCAGCGCATCACCCGCACCGGCGAGCACGGCTACGACACCGTCAAACTGTTTGAGACCGATGTCAAGCCGCTCGACCTGGCGGTGAAACCTTCGGCGTTCACTTTCTAAGGAACGCCCATGCAGCACTTAACCGCACCGGAACTGGCTGGCTGGCTCAATGACGAGAGCCGCGCCCAGCCGTTCCTGCTGGACGTGCGCGAGAACTGGGAATTCGAGACCTGCCATATCGCAGGCTCGACCCTGATGCCGATGCAGACCATCCCGGCCCGCATCGACGATCTCGACGAGGATGCAGAAATCGTCTGCATCTGCCATCACGGGGCGCGCAGCCTCAATGTGGCAGCTTTCCTCGAGCATCACGGTTTCAGCAAGGTAAGCAATCTGACAGGCGGGATTCACGCCTGGGCTGTGCAGGTAGACAGCTCCATGCCGCAGTACTAGGCACGAAAACTAATCCTTTTTGACGACTCCAACGGAGATGCAAATGCAGAAACCCCTCCTCGCCGTGCTGGTAGCCAGCGCCCTGTTCTCGCTGAATGCACAGGCGGCCGACCTGGTCCAGGTGTACAAACAGGCGCTCGCCAATGACGCCACCTACGCCAGCGCGCGCGCCGCGCTGGCGGCGGGCCAGGAACGCACGGTGCAGGGGCGTTCGCTATTGCTTCCAACCGTCGGCCTCAGCGGCACCGCCATGAAGAACGACGGTGACCAGACTGACCGCATCAAAGGCCTGTCTGGCGACACTGAAAACTACAGCCACACAATGCAGCTGCAACTGACCCAGCCCCTGTTCCGCTGGGCCAACTGGGAGAACTACCAGCAGAGCAAGCTGTCCGCCGCGGCCGCCGAAGCCGTGTTTGCACAAGCGCAGCAAGACGTGATCCTGCGCGTGTCGCAGGCATACTTCGACGTGCTGACCGCGCAGGACAACCTGACCGCGACCCAGGCGCAGAAGGCGGCCACCACCGAGCAGCTGGCATCGGCCAAGCGCAACTTCGAAGTGGGCACCCAGACCATCACTGACACGCACGAAGCGCAAGCGGCGTACGACCTGGTGGTGGCGCAGGAATTCGCCGCCCAGAACGAGCTGGAAGTGAAGCGCACCGCGCTGCAGCAGGTCATCGGCCAGGCGCCAGGTGCACTGGCACCGCTGCGCACCGGCGTGGCCATCGCCAGCCCGCAGCCCGCTACGCTGGAGCCTTGGGTGTCGGCGGCGGAAGAGCAGAACTACGGCGTGACCGGCGCCAAGCTGAATGTGGAAGTCGCCAAGCGTGAGATCAGCAAGCAGCGTGCCGGCCATATGCCGACGCTGGACCTGGTGGCGCAGAAGACTCGCAATTCGACGACCGGCGTGGCGCTGGCCAACAACAACGCCATCGGCCTGACCTGGAACGTACCAATCTTCAACGGCTTCGCCGTCACCAGCAAGGTGCGTGAATCGATCGCACTGGAAGACAAGGCGCGCAACGACCTGGAGGTTTCGCGCCGCCAGGCTGCGCAAACCGCACGCCAGGCTTTCCTTGGCGTAAACAGCGGCCTGGCCCAGGTCAAGGCGCTGGAAGCGGCGGAAGTGTCGTCCAAGTCCGCGCTGGAATCGAACAAGCTGGGTTACCAGGTGGGCGTGCGTATCAACATCGACGTGTTGAATGCACAGCGCCAGCTGTACACCACGCAGAAGGACCTGTCGAAGGCGCGTTACGACACCATCATGAATGGCCTGCGCCTGAAGTCGGCGGCTGGTTCGCTCAAGGAAGAAGACCTGGAGCCGATCAACGCCCTGCTGGAACACTAAGCATCAAAACCGCCGCGGCGCCGGTCAAGGCGCCGCGGCCCGTCCCTTCAACGCAGGCCGGCTCCCTGGCCGTCGAAGCTGCGTTCGATCAGTTCGATCTTGTACCCGTCCGGGTCGGTCACAAAAGCAATCACGGTGCTGCCGCCTTTGACCGGGCCCGGTTCGCGCGTGACGTTACCGCCGTTGCTGCGCACGGCCGCGCAGGCCGACACGATGTCGGTGGCCGAAATCGCGATATGGCCGTAGGCATTGCCCATATCGTATTTCTCGACGCCGTAGTTGTACGTCAGCTCCAGCTCCGCATGTTCCGGGTTGTGCCCGTAGCCGAGGAAGGCCAGCGTGTACTTGTATTCGGGATTGTCGCTGGTGCGCAGAAGTTGCATGCCCAGCACCTTGGTGTAGAAGTCGATGGATCGCTGCAGGTCACCAACCCGCAGCATCGTGTGTAGGATTCGCATGGCTACATTGTAGGGGTTTTCTCAGTGGCTCGCCGGCGACACGCGCCACACCACATTGCCCACGTCATCCGCCACCAGCAGCGCGCCGGCCTTGTCCACCGCCACGCCAACCGGCCGGCCTTTGGCCTTGCCCTCGCGCGTCAGGAAGCCGGACAGGAAATCCACCGGCGGCCCGGCAGGGCGCCCTTCCGCAAACGGCACGAAGGCGACCTTGTAGCCGCTGTATTCCTTGCGGTTCCACGAGCCGTGCTGGCCGATGAAGGCGCCGCCTTGCCAGCTTGCCGGGAACAGCTTCGCATCGTAGAAGGTAAGCCCGAGGGAGGCGGTGTGGCCACCCAGCGCGTAATCGGGCATCACCGCTTTCGCCACCAGGTCCGGGCGCGGCGGCTTGACGCGGCTGTCGACGCGCTGGCCGTAGTAGCTGTAAGGCCAGCCGTAGAACGCGCCGTCCTTGACTGAGGTCAGGTAGTCCGGCACCAGGTCTTCACCCAGTTCGTCGCGTTCGTTCACCACGGTCCACAGCGCCTTGGACTTGGGTTCCCAGGCCATGCCGTTGGCATTGCGCAGGCCGGTGGCGAACAGGCGCGATTTGCCGGTGGCGCGCTCGTATTCCCAGATGGCGGCGCGGCCTTCTTCCTTGTCCATGCCGTTCTC
The DNA here is from genome assembly GCF_001428585.1 of Duganella sp. Root198D2. Classification (NCBI taxonomy): domain Bacteria; kingdom Pseudomonadati; phylum Pseudomonadota; class Betaproteobacteria; order Burkholderiales; family Oxalobacteraceae; genus Duganella; species Duganella sp. Root198D2. The sequence continues at coordinate 219,979 of NZ_LMIC01000050.1, forward strand.
GGCGACGTTGCTGTTCGAGCCCACGGTGACGTACAGGAAGCGCCCGTCCGGGCTGGCCGTGATGTTCTTGGTCCAATGGTGGTTGAGCGGGCCGGCCGGCAGGTCCAGGATCTTGATGCCGGCGGCGCCGATCGACGTCGCGCCCTCGGTGTAGGGGAAGCGCACCACGGCATCGGTATTGGCGACGTACAGGTCTTTATCGACCAGCACCATGCCGAAGGGCGAATTGAGGTCCTTGATGAAGGTGCCGCGCGTTTTCGCCACGCCGCGCTCGTCGATATCGCGCAGCAGCGTAATCCGGTTGGCGGATGGCGTCACCGAGCCGGCTTTCTTCATCTCGTGCTTCATGATCGCGCCCTTGATGCCCTTGCCGTCTTCCGGCTTGGGCGGCGCCGCGGTTTCAGCGACCAGCACGTCGCCATTGGGCAGCACGTACAGCCAGCGCGGGTGGTCGAGGTCGCGCGCATAGGCGCTGACGGTGAAGCCGGCCGCAGGCAGCGGCTTGTCGTCGCCCTTCCAGCGTTCGACCGGGGCTACGTTGACGGTCGGGATCAGTTTCTTGTTTGGCTCGGGCAGGCTGGGGTTGGGTCCCCAGCTTGGCGGATAGCTCTGCGCCACGGCATCTTGCGCCAATGCGGCGGCGGCTGCGCAGGCCAGCACGGATAGAATCGCGGTTCGCATGGCGGGCCTCAATCGCGTTTGGTGCCGGGCAGGGGATTGGCCTTCGACGCGCTGCCCGCCTGCGGCTTTTGCAGCCCCGGCTTGCCGTGCAAGTCGGTGTCGACCAGGCCTTGTTCGACGTCTTCCGCTGCCTGGCGGATCACGCTGCGTGTCTTTTGCTGGCTCGCGCCCTGCGGCGACTCGTCGCGCTCGTGCGGCAGGCGCTTGCCGCCGCTGCGCTCCACGGGCGCCTGCGTATTGACCTTGCGGTCCTTGCTGTTCGGTTCCATGCGGTCATCCTCCTCAATTCATGGTAGCGAAGCCACGCGGCGGCGGTCGCCAGCTTGAACAGAAGCAATTACGCCGGTAGCATTGCAATATGGATATCGCCACCGACAACACTTGCCGCAACTGCGGCGCCACCACCTCCGGGAATTTCTGCCATATGTGCGGACAGGAGAGCCACCTGCATGCACCCAGCTTCAGTGAATTCATGCACGAATTCATTGGCCACTACGTTGCGCTGGAAGGGCGCTTGTGGGGCACCATTACGCGTTTGCTGTTCCGTCCCGGCCTGCTGACCGCCGAATACCTGGCGGGCCGGCGCAAGCGCTACGTCGAGCCGCTGCGGCTGTACCTGTCGCTCAGCATCCTTTTCTTCGCCATCCTGAAATTCAGCGATGCGGACGTTGCCACGGTCGATCCGCGCCCTTTGCCGCCGGGGGCGACGCAGCAGGTGGTGGCGGCGAAAGAGCAGCCCGCGATCGTTAACGAAAGGCTGCAGCTGGTGCTGGAGAAGGAGACGCCCGGCATCTCCCACGCCATCGAGCGCTTCAACAACATGGATGACCGGCAGAAGAGCGCGGCCATGCAGGCGGGCTTCTACAAATACGCGCCGTACGCAATCTTCCTGCTGATGCCGATTTTCGCCTTGTGGCTCAAGCTGCTCTACCTCGGTAGCGGCAAGAAGTACGGCGAGCATATGCTGTTCGCGCTGCACACCAACGCATTCGCCTTCGTGATGCTCGCTGTGTTCATCTTCCTGCCCGACGGCTTCCTGAAGTTCCTGGCGTTCTGCTGGGTGGCCGGCTACCTGCCGTGGGCCATGCAGCGTGTCTACCGGAAGGGCAGGTGGGGGACATTCTGGCGCTGGGTCCTGCTTAGCGTGCTGCATGGGATTTCGCTGGCCATCGCCATCCTGGGCGTGATGGGGCTGGGGATTATCTCCGCCCATTAAGCCGCACGAAGGCCGCGACTTCGTGCGCGGCCTGTTCGGGCGCGGTTTGCAGCAGGAAGTGCGGCGCATCGAAGTCGATCACCGTGGTGGCTGGCTTGAGCTGCGCGACCAGCGCTGCCGCCGCGCGCGGCACCAGGCGGTCGCGTGTCGCACGCAAATACAGTATCGGCACATCGCAGGCCGCCAGCCGGTCGCAGACGTCGACGGCAAGTACCGCGCGCATCCGAGCATGCAGTGCCGGCGTCGTGAGCTGGCCAAGTGCCTGCCTGAAGGCCGCGCGTATTGGGGCCGCCACGAGCCAAGCGGCCGGCAATGCTTTGAACGGTACCGCGCCGACCAAGGGCGCCAGGGCCGCCAATCCTGGCCTTGGGTTTCGCGCAAATGTGCAGCACAACACCAGCGCGCGCAATTGCCCAGGTGCCGCCGCCGCCAGGGAAATGGCAATCGGCCCCGAGAACGATTCGCCCAGCAGGACGTATGGCCGCTCCGGTGGAATTGCCGCCCTGGCAAACGCCTCGAGTTCCGCATAGCCGCCGCGGTGATCGCCTGGGTAGCGCACCACGCGCACCTCAAATTGGTCGCCGAGCGCGGCGATGAATGGGTCAAACAGCTCGCCTGTTCCATCCATTCCGGGCAGTAGGACCAGAACTGGATGTAAGGCTTTCGCGGCGCTCAATCGGCTTCGAATGTGTTGCGCCTGGTATTGCGGCGGGCAAGGAATACGCCCAACATCAGCAACGGCGATTGGAGTACACCGACAGCGATGAGCATTGCCATATCCGGGAAGCCGGCGACCAGCGTTTTAATCAGCCCGTAGGCGACGATACTGGCAGGAATGCAGATGCGATACGCGCCGCGTCCGTCCGGCATGAACTTGCCGATGGCAAACCCCGTCATCAATGCTGCAAACAGGATAAGCACACCAATCTCCTTGCTATCAAAAAGCTAAGATTAACAGCTTGCGAGCAAGAGGGAAACTGAAAACACCCCACGATTAATAGTCGAATTTGCTGCTGCGGACCTTCTTGTTGGCGCGCCTGGTGCGTTCTGCGGTCTGACGAGCCTCGGTTTCGGCGCGCTGGCGCTGGCGGCCTTCTTCGGCGGCTTGCGCCTTGGCGGCGCGTTCGGCGTAGACGGTGTCGAGGCGGCGCTGCGATTCGAAGCGCTCGCTGATGTCCTGGAAGTGGATGCCCTGCTGGGCCAGTGCCACCAGCCACGCAATGGCCAGTGCCCACAGCACGAAAGTGTAGAAAGATTGCCAAGACCCGAACGAGCCTTCCAGCAGGGGGCGCGCCTGCCCCAGGGCGCTCTGGCCGACAAATGCCAGCAGACCAGCCATGACGCCCAGCGCCACCGTCCCAAGCAATTGCCGCTTGGCTTGCAGGCGCAACTGCTCAAGTTCAAACTGGGCTTCTGATACGGAATCCATGGCGGGCAAGAAGGGGAGTGAATCTCTCAACAGCTTGAATTCTACCTCAACCTTGCCGCCTGGAAAGCCGCTGCTGGCCTGCCTTTGAGATGGATCAGCTAGCCGAGCCGGTTCTCACTCGGCAGCAGTCGGCTGCCACAGTTCGACCTTATTCCCGTCCGGATCGGTAAACCAGCCAAAGCGGCCATAGTCGAAGGACTGGACATCGCCCACCAGCGTGCCGCCGCCATCGGCCACCTGTTTCAGCGCGCCATCCAGGTCATCCACGATGAAATTGATCATGAACTCGCGCTTGGACGGGGCGAAGTAGGAAGTCGTGCTCTTGAAAGGACTGAACAGCGTGGCGCCATTCGCCGGCATGGTGGCGGGAGCGAAGGAGGCATATTCCTTGGCCTCGTCCGGCAGACCGAGGCAGGCCTGGTACCAGGCCATCAGCGCCACCGGGTCCTTGGACTTGAAGAAAATCCCGCCAATGCCCAATGCTTTTGCCATTCCAGTCTCCCTTGTTATATACTGTGCAAATATACAGTGTTTATCGGCGTATCGGCCAGCGTCGCAATGCATGGCATGAGCAAGCATTATGGGTTACTCTGCTGCGTGTTGCCACCCCCATATTTTGACCGAGATTGATATGTCCGCTACGCATCCGATGTACAACACGATTGCCCTGGTTGTCCGCCCGAATACCACCGGCATCGAAGAGCCGGTGCGCGATGTGTTGGACTTCCTGAAGCAGGGCGGTTACAGCGTGGTGCTGGAGGCTGACACGGCCGAGCACCTCGCCATCACGGATATTCCCTCGATGAGCGTGCAGGGCATCGGCGAGCGCGCCGACGCCGTGGTGGTGATGGGCGGCGACGGCACCATGCTGGGCATCGCGCGCCAGCTGGCCTCCTACGACACGCCGCTGATCGGCATCAACCAGGGCCGCCTGGGCTTCATGACCGACATCCGCCAGGAAGACATGTTGCCCGTGCTGGGCCGCATCCTCGGCGGCACCCACAAGGCCGAGCGCCGCACCCTGCTGGAAGGGCGCGTCATGCGCGAAGGGAAGGCGATCTTCTTCGGCACCGCCGTCAACGACGTGGTGGTATCGCGCGGCGCCGGCGCCGGCATGGTGGAGCTGAGCGTCGACGTCGACCACCAGTTCATGTACAACCAGCGTTCGGACGGCTTGATCATTTCGACCCCCACCGGCTCCACGGCGTATGCGCTGTCGGCCGGCGGCCCGCTGCTGCACCCAACGCTGGGCGGCATTGTGATGGTGCCGATCGCACCGCACGCGCTGTCCAACCGCCCGATCGTGCTGCCCGACTCCAGCGAGATCATGATCGAGATCAAGCGCGGCAAAGACACTACCGTGAACTTTGACATGCAGACCTTTGCCAGCCTGGCGAACGGTGACCGGATCCATATCCGCCTGTCGCCGCACACCATCACCTTCCTGCATCCGGAAGGCTGGAGCTACTACAACACCTTGCGCGAAAAGCTGCACTGGAACGAATACCCCTCTACTGACGGCAAAATCTGATGCTTCGAACCCTGTCCATCCGCGATTTCGTTATTGTCGATTCGATTGAGCTTGAATTTTCCCCTGGCTTCACAGTCTTCACCGGCGAAACCGGTGCCGGTAAATCCATCCTGATTGATGCACTGACGCTGGCGCTGGGCGGCCGGGGCGATGGCAGCATGGTGCGCGAGGGCGCGGCCAAGGCCGACATTACCGCCGATTTCGCGCTGACCGAACAGGCGCAGGCCTGGCTGGCGGCGAACGAGTTTGCGGTGGAGGAGGGCGGCGCGCTGCTGCGCCGTGTGATCGACAACGCAGGCCGTTCGAAAGCGTTCATCAACGGCGTGGCCGCGACGGCTGGCCAATTGCGTGAGCTGGGCGATATGCTGGTGGATATCCACGGCCAGCACGCGCACCAGTCGCTGCTGAAAACCGACTCGCAGCGCGAGCTGCTGGATAACCAGGGCGGGTCCAATGTGCGGGAAGTGACCGCCGCATACCGCGCCTGGCGCGCTTTGTCGAAGCAGTTGGAAGAATACGAAGCCAACGCGGCCAACCTGCAGTTCGAACGCGAACGCCTGGAGTGGCAGGTAACGGAGCTGGACAAGCTGGCGCCGAAAAAAGGCGAGTGGGCGGAAATCGGCAACGAACATTCGCGCCTGTCGCACGCGGCCAGCCTGCTGGAAGGCGCGCAGGAAGCGCTGGGCGTGCTGTCGGAAGCGGAAGATCATCCGGTGCTGTCGCAAGTCACCACGATTGCGACTCGGCTCGGCAAGCTGGTGTCAGTCGATGCCGAATTGCAGCCGGTGGTCGACCTGCTCGAGTCGGCGCGCATCCAGTTGCAGGAATCCGTTTATGCGCTGAATACCTACATGGACCGCGTGGAGCTGGACCCTGCGCGCTTGCGCCAGGTTGATGCTCGCATGGAGGCGCTGCATTCGGCTTCGCGCAAATTCCGCGTGCTGGCTGATGATTTGCCGGACGAGCATGAGCGCTTGTCGGAAAAGTTGGCGCAGTTGGCAGATGCAGCGGACCTGGAAGGCTTGCGCAAGCAGGAGGAAAAGCTGAAGGCTTCCTACCTCGTTTTGGCTGCGGACCTGTCGGCGACGCGAGCGAAGGCCGCACAATCGCTGGGTCTGGCCGTTACGCAGGGCATGCAGGAGTTGAGCATGTCCGGTGGCCGCTTCGAGATCGCGCTGCGTCCGTGCGAGCCGACAGCGTACGGCGTGGAGCAGGTGGAATTCCTGGTTGCCGGTCATGCCGGCGTGGCGCCGCGCCCGCTGGCGAAAGTGGCGTCGGGCGGTGAACTGGCGCGTATCTCGCTGGCGATCTCTGTGATCACTTCGCACGCGACGACGGTGCCGACACTGATCTTCGACGAAGTCGATAGCGGCATCGGCGGCGGCGTCGCTGAAGTAGTAGGCCGCCTGCTTAAGCGCCTCGGGCAGGAACGCCAGGTCCTGTGCGTAACGCACTTGCCGCAAGTCGCCAGCCAGGGCAACCAGCACTTCCAGGTTGCTAAAGGCCCATCGGACAACGGCCGCACCGCCTCGCGCATCGAAGTACTGGACCAGAAAGCGCGTATCGAAGAAGTAGCGCGCATGCTGGGGGGGCTTGAAATCACCGCTACCACCCGCAAGCACGCCCGCGAGCTGCTGGCCTCTTGATTGCGCCATGTCCTCCTATAGCTGCGTGATGCCAATGGATTGGCGCCTGCTTTGGGGAGACGTTATTCCTGCATGGCTGTCGCTTCTCGCAGGCTCAATGACGCCGTCCGAGTTCTACGCGCGCTACGTGCCGGCGGCGGATATGTATGGGAATTTGCTCGAGAACGATTACGCTGCGCCAGCCAAGTACTTGTCCCTGTTTCCTGCTCCGTTGTGCCCTCCGTACTCTCGGCAAAGGTTCCACGAACACTCCGAATATCCGGCATATTGCCAGGCTCCTGATTCAACCTCGTATATGCTTGAGGAAGCGATCAAGCAATCTGCAGCAGTCAATTTATCGGGCGGTGACCCGTATGCTGGAGATTATTACGCGGGGACAGGACCTGGGCGCAATGCTCTTGCACTGCGATTCAGATTGGAATGTTCTTGGCGCATCCGGGACTACTATCGAAGACACTAAAGCCAGGGCCGAGGAAGATTACCCAGGAGTCGCATCTCGATGGATTAGCCTAAACACCAGTGTCGAAGCGGCACTGGAATATTACGATTCCATGATGGGAAGTCGGAGTTGTTCCTTTTGTGGTCGGCGGCCATTTGAGTTCGAGCGTGGCTGCGTCGAGGGTAACGCAGCAGTCATTTGTGGCGAGTGCATCGAGAACTACTACCGTTAGCCGAACAACCCACCCTGATCAGAAGGCGTGGATCGAACTGCCAGTAAGCATGCCGGAGCGCGGCTTGATTCCTGAACGATAAGATATTTATGACGACAGAAGATGCCACGCGCACGGCTCTAAGCAGTTGCGAACAGTCGGAGGATTCTGGGGTGTCCTTCCGAATTCCGAGTCCTTAAGTTTTGCTCGCATAGCCCACGCAAAGCTGCTCTTTGCTGCTCTTTCTTGCTCCTTTGCTGCTCTTTTTTGCTCTTTCAGTGCTCCTTTGTGCTCTTCTTCTGCTCTTTTGTGCTCTTTCACTGCTCTTTTTTGCTCCTGGCCTCGGGAGCAGAAAAGAGCAGCAAAGGAGCAAAAAAGCGCACCAAAGGAGCACAAAGGAGCACTGAAAGAGCACAAAGGAGCAGCGAAAGAGCACAAAAGAGCCACTTTGCGCACGATCGCGCAGCATTGCGCAACGAAGCGAAGAAGGAGGGAAAAATGGAGCCGACCATCAGCATCCCCGTCACTTTCACGGTGTTCGAGAACCTTTGTAAATTTCTCGACGGTTCGACCGTAAGCGAAGAAGTCGCGGAGGTGGCAAGCAAGGCGATCACCGCCTGGATCGAGCAGCAAAGTTTGCCACTGCCGGAAGAGCCGTCAGGCCCTGCTCGGAGGATATCAATGGAAGCATGTATTCCTGCCAGAGGGAACCAAACTGCGCATCGTCGTCAAGCGCAAGACATTCCATGCCTCGGTGGTCGGAGACCAAATCATTTTCAACGGTCAAGCGATTTCGCCAGCATGTCTGGTCAATCAACTTGCCTCGACAAAGCGCAATGCATGGAAACACATTTGGCTTCTCCTGCCAGGTGAAACCAAATGGCAGCTGGCGCATTCAATGCGCGAATAGCTAACGCCGACCTTTAAAGCCATACGGCCTGACTGAAACGCAAATACGCTGCTCGGATGATAAAGCGCGCATTTCGTGTCTGCCTGTATTTGGTACGCTCTGGCGAATATTCCGAGCAAGCCAAGTCACTGGACGCGATGTTGAAGGATTTGACTGCGACACGCGCGGGAATCCAGGCGGGGACAGCGCGATTGGAAAGCGTCTGTGCCAAGCCTAGCGCATGCCTTGATCTTGTAGATTCGGTGCGCTTGATCCTAGGGGCCATTCAGCTGGAGCAAGCAACTTCCTCTGACACCTTGTACCTGGAGCAGGTTCCAGTGACCCTCTCAAGCGGAAACCTGCTTTTCATGCCGATGAAAGTTTGGCGGAACCGCGTTCGCGGCGAGTCGACATGCGCAGCGAAAATGCCGTACGGACTGCCGTGATGGCGGCGCTGGCCAAATCATGAGATCAGTGCTTCGGGGGAGAGTTTATAATGGCCCGCCCACGAATAACAAAAAGTACCCAAGATGCCGTTCGCCAAAGAACCCGCCCTCCAGCCTGGCTCCGTCTCCAGAACCGCCGTGGTACTAGTCAATCTCGGCACTCCTGACGAACCGACGCCTGGCGCCGTGCGCCGCTACCTGAAGGAATTCCTGTCCGACCCGCGCGTGGTCGAAATCCCGAAGGCGGTCTGGTGGTTCATCCTGAATGGCATCATCCTGCCGTTCCGCTCCAAGCAGTCGGCTCAGAAGTACGCCTCGATCTGGACCAGCGACGGTTCGCCGCTGAAGTTCCACACGCAAGCGCAAGCCAAATTGCTGCGCGGCCTGCTCGGTGAGCGCGGCCACAATGACGTGACGGTGGCGATGGCGATGCGCTACGGCTCCCCATCGCTGCCCGACGTGCTGGGCAAGCTGAAAGACGACGGCCACGATCGCATCCTGGTCCTGCCGGCCTACCCGCAATATTCCGGCACCACCACCGCCTCGGTCAGCGATGCCGTGTTCGACCACTATAAGAAGGTGCGCAACATCCCCGAGCTGCGCTTCGTGCGCGATTACCATGACCACGACGGCTATATCGACGCGCTGAAAAAAACCGTGCTGGCCCACTGGGAAAGCAACGGCCGTGGCCAAAAGCTGGTGATGAGCTTCCATGGCGTACCGAAGCGCACCATCGACCTGGGCGACACCTACCAGCGCGAATGCATGGAAACCGCCCGCCTGCTGGCGCACAAGCTGCGCCTGAACGAGAACGACTACCTGGTCACCTTCCAGTCCCGCTTTGGCAAGGCCGAATGGCTGCAGCCCTACACCGCGCCGACCGTGGCGCAATTGGCAAAAGACGGGGTACGCAAGCTGGATGTGATCTGCCCCGGCTTCACCAGCGATTGCCTGGAAACCCTGGAAGAAATAGCAATGGAAGTGCGGCACGACTTCCTGTCCAACGGCGGCAAGGAATTCAACTACATCCCTTGCCTGAACAGCCATCCAGCCTGGATTGCCGCCCTGACCGAGGTTGCCGAGCAACACATGATCGGCTGGCCGACCATGTCGTCGATGCGCAAGCTGCGCCGGTAGCAGTTGTTAGCACTTGCGGGTGGTGAGTGCTAACCTGCTAAAATAACTGGTTAGGGGAACAGTTCGCTGAAGACGATCACCGCTGTAGCAAGGAAGCTCCACGCGATGATCGATGCTGTAATAAATGGCAACTTCATGATGCGCTCCGAGGGACGCGGTGTCCAGGCACCGCATAGATTCATCTTAGTCAAAACCCCGGTTTACGTATCTCAGAGCTTTGTAAAATTTGTAACTCTACAGTTACAACAACACTCCCTCCGGCGTGCGCCGGGCCTTTGCACCGAGGGGCAGAATACCCCTTGAAAAGATCGGGGCAAGCCCCATTTCTTGCTCGTGCATGAAGCAGCAGATGTCAGATAAACATGATTTTGTAGGAGTCTTTTAGATGCAAGACCAGGAAAACCAGCCAAGCCAGAACCCGGAAGTGGAGCAGGCAGAAGAGCAAACGACTCCAGTTGAAGCTCCTGCGATGTCCGACCTGGAGACGCAGCTCTCCGCGACCGAGGCAAAACTGGCCGAGATGCATGACGCGTTCATGCGCGCCAAGGCGGAAGGCGAAAACATCCGCCGCCGTGCCCAGGAAGACGTGGCCAAGGCCCACAAGTTTGCTGTCGAAAGCTTCGCCGAAGCCATGGTGCCGGTGAAAGACAGCCTGGAAATGGCGCTCAAAGTCGACACCCCGACCCTGGAATCGCTGAAGGAAGGCGTCGAAATGACCCTGAAACAGCTCAATTCCGCCTTCGAGCGCAACCGCCTGATCGAAGTGATGCCGGCGGTCGGCGAAAAGCTCGACCCGAACAAGCACCAGGCCGTGGCCATGGTGCCGGCCGAGCAGGAAGCGAACACTGTTGTCACCGTGCTGCAAAAGGGTTACATGATTGCGGACCGCCTGCTGCGTCCCGCCATCGTGACGGCTGCCCAGCCAAAGTAAGCACTTGAAAAGAAACAAAAATTCCACATATAAGAAGTAATTAAACTTAGTACACAAGGAAGAACAAATCATGGGCAAAATCATCGGTATTGACCTGGGCACCACCAACTCCTGCGTCGCCATCATGGAAAATGGCGCGCCGAAGGTCATCGAGAATGCGGAAGGCGCGCGTACCACCCCTTCCATCATCGCCTACCAAGAAGACGGCGAAATCCTGGTTGGCGCACCTGCCAAACGCCAGGCCGTCACCAACCCGAAGAACACCCTGTTCGCGGTGAAGCGCCTGATCGGCCGTAAATTCCAGGAGAAGGAAGTCCAGAAGGACATCTCCCTGATGCCTTACGAGATCATGAAGGCCGACAACGGCGACGCCTGGATCGGCGTGCGCGACAAGAAGCTGGCTCCGCCGCAGATCTCCGCGGAAGTGCTGCGCAAGATGAAGAAGACCGCTGAAGACTACCTGGGCGAAGAAGTGACCGAAGCGGTCATCACCGTGCCGGCGTACTTCAACGACTCGCAGCGCCAGGCAACCAAGGACGCCGGCCGTATCGCCGGCCTGGAAGTCAAGCGCATCATCAACGAACCTACCGCGGCCGCACTGGCATTCGGCCTGGACAAGACCGACAAGGGCGACCGCAAGATCGCCGTGTATGACCTGGGCGGCGGCACCTTCGACGTCTCGATCATCGAAATCGCTGACGTGGACGGCGAGAAGCAGTTCGAAGTGCTGTCGACCAACGGCGACACCTTCCTGGGCGGCGAAGACTTCGACCAGCGCGTGATCGACTACATCATCGAAGAATTCAAGAAGATCAACGGCCTGGACCTGAAGAAGGATCCAATCGCCCTGCAGCGTATCAAGGCATCGGCCGAGCGCGCCAAGATCGAACTGTCGTCCTCGCAGCAGACCGAAATCAACGAGCCTTACATCGCCATGGCGAACGGCGCTCCAGTCCACCTGAACCTGAAGATGACCCGCGCCAAGCTGGAGTCCCTGGTTGAGGAACTGATCACCGCCACCATCGAGCCTTGCCGCACCGCGATCAAGGACGCCGGCGTGAAAGTGTCCGACATCGACGACATCATCCTGGTCGGCGGCATGACCCGTATGCCTAAGGTGCAGGAAAAAGTGAAAGAGTTCTTCGGCAAGGATCCACGCAAGGACGTGAATCCTGACGAAGCAGTGGCCGTCGGCGCCGCGATCCAGGGTGCAGTGCTGTCGGGCGACCGCAAAGACCTGCTGCTGCTGGACGTGACCCCGCTGTCCCTGGGTATCGAAACCCTGGGCGGTGTGATGACCAAGATGATCCACAAGAACACCACGATTCCGACCAAGTTCTCGCAAGTGTTCTCGACCGCCGACGACAACCAGCCGGCCGTGACCATCAAGGTGTACCAGGGCGAACGCGAAATCGCAGCCGGCAACAAGGGCCTGGGCGAATTCAACCTGGAAGGCATCCCGCCAGCGGCACGCGGCACCCCGCAGATCGAAGTGACCTTCGACATCGACGCTAACGGCATCCTGCACGTGGGCGCGAAAGACAAGGCCACCGGCAAGGAAAACAAGATCACCATCAAGGCGAACTCCGGCCTGTCCGAAGAGGAAATCCAGAAGATGGTGAAGGACGCCGAGCTGAACGCGGAAGAAGACAAGAAGCTGAAGGAACTGGCTGAGTCCCGCAACCAGGCCGACGCGCTGGTGCACTCGACCAAGAAGTCCCTGACCGAGTACGGCGACAAGCTGGACGCCGGCGAGAAAGAGAAGATCGAAGCTGCGATCACCGCCCTGGAAGCCAGCATCAAGGATGGCGACAAGGCAGCGATCGACGCCAAAGTGGCAGCACTGTCCGAAGCTTCGCAGAAGCTGGGCGAGAAGATGTACGCTGACATGCAGGCGCAGCAAGGCGCAGCCGGTGCCGAAGGCGCTGGTGCCGGTGCCGGTGCACAGGCTGAATCCAAGCCAGCCCAGGACGACGTAGTCGACGCTGACTTCAAGGAAGTCAAAGACAGCAAGTAAGCTGCAAATCCGGTCAACTCTATGACCTGCCGAGCCGAGCATCCAACAGGGGCTCGCTCGGCTTTTTCGCATAAATTGGTACACCATGGCAAAGCGTGATTTTTACGAGATCCTCGGGGTCGCTAAGAATTCGTCCGACGACGAAATCAAGAAGGCCTATCGCAAACTCGCGATGAAATATCATCCGGACCGCAATCCGGATAACAAAGAGGCCGAAGAGAAGTTCAAGGAGGTCAAAGAGGCCTACGAGATGCTGACCAACCCGGAAAAGCGCGAAGCGTACGACCGTTACGGTCACGCCGGCGTTGACCCGAATATGGGGGCGGGCGGCGGTGGCGGCTTCGGCGGCTTTGGCGACGCCTTCGGCGACATCTTCGGCGATATTTTCGGCGGCGGTGGCCGCGGCCGCTCGTCCGGCCCGCAGGTTTACCGCGGCGCCGACCTGCGCTACAACCTGGAGATCACCCTGGAGCAGGCCGCCCACGGCTTCGACACCACGATCCGCGTGCCGAGCTGGGACAAGTGCGATACCTGCCACGGTTCCGGCGCCAAGCCGGGTACCCAGCCGGTCACCTGCGGCACTTGCGGCGGCCACGGCCAGGTGCGCATGCAGCAGGGCTTCTTCAGCATCCAGCAGACCTGCCCCAAGTGCCACGGCACCGGCAAGATCATTCCCGAACCATGCCCATCGTGCTCCGGCGCGGGGCGCATCAAGCGCAACAAGACGCTGGAAGTGAAGATCCCGGTCGGCATCGACAACGGCATGCGCATCCGCTCCACCGGCAACGGCGAGCCGGGCACCAACGGCGGCCCGCCGGGCGACCTGTATGTGGAGATCCACATCAAGCCGCACGCGGTGTTCCAGCGCGAAGGCGACGACCTGCATTGCGAAATGCCGATCAGCTTCGCCAAGGCGGCGCTGGGCGGTGAAATCGAAGTGCCGACGCTGGATGGCAAAGTATCGTTCACCATTCCGGACGGTACCCAGTCCGGCAAGACCTTCCGCCTCAAGGGCAAGGGCATCAAGGGCGTGCGTTCCGGTTATCCGGGCGACCTGTTCTGCCATGTCGCCGTTGAGACCCCGGTCAAGCTGACCGACAAGCAGAAAGACCTGCTGCGCGAATTCGAGCGTTCCACCAACGAAGGTGGTGCGAAGCATAGCCCACAGACCAAATCCTTCATGGACAAGGTCAAAGACTTCTTCGAGTGAGTATATGAGCGACGACGTACTGAAGCACCTGCTGGAAAACAACCGCCAATGGGCGGAGAAAAAGGTCACCCAAGACCCTGACTACTTCCGCGACCTGTCGATGGTGGCGCCGGAATACCTGTGGATCGGCTGCTCCGATTCGCGCGTACCGGCAAACGAACTGCTTGGCCTGCCGCCTGGCAAAGTGTTCGTGCACCGTAATATCGCCAACGTGGTGGTCCATTCGGATTTGAATTCCCTGTCGGTGCTGCAGTTCGCCATCGAAGTGCTGAAGGTGAAGCACGTCATCATCGTGGGCCACTACGGCTGCAAGGGCGTGCACACCGCACTGACCGGCGGCCGCGTCGGCCTGGTCGACAACTGGCTGCGCCATGTGCAGGACGTCGCGCAGAAGCACGAGCGCTACCTCGGCGCCGCGCTGGCCGATGTCGGCAAGCAGAGCGAGCGCCTGTGCGAGCTGAATGTGGTGGAGCAGGTGACCAACGTCTGCTCGACCACCATCGTGCAGGACGCGTGGGAGCGCGGCCAGGAACTGACCGTGCACGGTTTCGTCTACGGCCTGAAGGACGGCCTGCTGAACGACCTGGGCATGAACATCAGCTCCCCGGCCGACCTGCAGCCCTGTACCGACGCCCGCCTGGCGGCCTACGCCCAGCAGTAATCCTGCCAAAAAAGCATGTACACTCCTGTGCATGCTTAAAACCATCACTTCCTTCTTCGCTGCCCTCGGCGCCCCGCGCGCCAGGGCGGCGGGAAATTTCCAGCCAAGCCAGCAACTCGTCGTGAGGGCGGGGGACGTGCTCGTCCAGCCGCTGCCGGATGGCCAGGGCTGGAACGCGCTTAAAGTGTTTGCTGTCGATGGCGCCACCGCGCATTGCATTACCTATGACGCTTGCGCCGCCAAGCCTGCGCCGGAATCGCTGGCACAGGCGACCGTTCGCATGGCCCACTCACCGCGTGCTGCAGCATCGCTGGCCGAGGGTTGGGAACTGGCCGGCAACCAGCCTGCCACTGCGCGCGAGCTGCAAGGCTTGAAGTACATGGACTTCGATCTCTATGTCCGCCTGACGGGGCAGGATGCTGGCACCATCATGCGCAGCGCCTCCGGGCATTTCGAGCGCGCGGGCTTGCATGCCGCCGAAGGCCGCCGCATCGACGCCATCAACGAGTATGGCAAGGCCATCGAACTCTATCCCGCCTACACCGATGCGCTGGACAAGCGCGCCTTCGCCTTCATGGAACTGGGCCTGCATGAAAAGGCGCTGCGCGACCTGGACGAGTCCCTCTACCTCAACCCCGATGGCATGCCGGCCTTTTTCTCCAAAGGCGAATGCCTGCTCAAGCTGGGCCATCTCGACGAGGCCGAGGCCATCTTCATCGAAGGCCAGGAGCGCTTCCCCGAACACGCCTCCCGGTTCAACGAATTCCTCAAGCGAACCCGCGCTTTTGCCCTGACCGGCCGCCCTGCTTGACACCGTCGAATCGATGCAACTCCACGAATTAATTAACCCTGAAGATCCCGGCTGGGCACGGGTACAACAATGGCTCGCGCAGGCCAGCTGTTTAGCCTGATCTAAGGGAGCGCTGGAATTCCAGAAAGTCGCGTGTGGTGTTGCGCGTGGCTTCCAGCATTGGCAAGTGGCCGATACCCTCCATCATGACCGAGCGCGCATTCGGTATCAATGCCTTGCTGGCAGCGGCGCCTTTGGGGCTGAGGATACGGTCTTCGGTACCCCATACGATGAGTGCGGGCGTGTTGATCGGTCCGTTCAGTTTGGGAGATTCGACCAATTCACGCATGATTGAGCAATGCAGCGGATAATCCGCTACCGCGCGTCGCGCCAGTACATGCTTCAAGGAATAGGGAAAGAATGGCGGCCTCACCATGCAGGCCGCCATCATCGTGTCGAAGTCGCGCGGCTCGCGCACCAGCAGGGGCATGCCGCCGCCAGACAGGTAATGCTGGATTGCCTGCGATGCGTGCGCCTCGTCGGTGCCTGCAGGTGCCAGCAGCCAAAGGCTCGCCACCTGTTCAGGATAGCGCGCCGCATATTCGGCGGCGATGAAGCCGCCCATCGAATTGCCGCCCATGTGAAAGCGCTGCACGTCCAGTTCCGCCATGAAGGCGCGCAGGTTTTCGACCTGTGCCGCCATATCGTGCCTGGCGGATGGATCGCGCCTTGCATCGCCGAAGCCCGGCAGGTCGGGAATGATCACGCGGTAGTGCGGCGTCAGGAAGCGTGCAATGCGGGTGAAGTTGTCCTTGTCCCCGGCAAAGCCGTGCACCAGCAGCAGGACTTCGCTGCCCGAACCGCCTTCCAGGTAGGGCAGGGAGCCATGCCGTAGCGTGAGTCCGGAACGCTTGCGCTCCAGCGCCAGCGAGGCGCGTGCCACCGGGCCTGGCAATAGGCGATCCGCCGCCGCAAGCGCCAGTGCCGCGCCGCCCAACACGTAAAGGAAGAACATCCCCGCCTCCATATTGACTTGTTATTAATGCAAAATTATAGTCTGCCAAACCATCCTGGGGGCGGCAATGGATTACGACGTGGTGATCGTGGGCAGCGGTTTTGGCGGCATATGCAGCGCAATCAAGCTGAAGGAGGCCGGCATCGATAATTTCGTCATGCTGGAAAAGGATGAAGTGTTCGGCGGCACCTGGCGCGTCAACACCTACCCCGGCGCAGCCTGCGATATTCCAAGCCACCTCTATTCGTTCTCTTTCGCGCAGAACGCGCACTGGAGCCGCCTGTTCCCGCGCCAGGACGAACTGCTTGAATATACCCAGCGTGTAGTGCGCGAATCCGGCCTGGAGCGGCATCTTCGTCTCGGCACGGCGCTGCGTTCAGCGCAGTTCGACGAGGCGACAGGCAGATGGCTTCTCGCCACCAGCAAGGGCGAAATGACGGCACGCACAGTGATCTTCGCTATCGGCCTGCTGGGCCGGCCAAGCGTGCCGGGTTTTCCCGGCGCAGAGCGCTTTCGTGGCCAGAGCTTCCATTCTGCGCAGTGGGACCACAGCGTCGACCTGCGCGGCAAGCGTGTGGCGGTAATCGGCAGCGGGGCCAGCGCCGTGCAGTTCGTGCCGGAAATCCAGCCGCAGGTGCAACAGCTCGACCACTACCAGCGCACGGCGCACTGGGTCTTGCCGCGTCCGGACCGGGCGGTGACGCGGGTCGAGAAATGGCTGCTGGATCGCGTGCGCCCGCTGCAACTGCTGTACCGCGCCATGCACTACGTGCAGTTTGAATCGCGGGTGGTGCTGTTCATCTTCCTGCCCGTGCTGGCAAAAGTCATGCAATGGCAAGCCATGCGCCACCTGAAGCGGCAAGTCACCGACCCGCAACTGCGCACCAAGCTGGTGCCGGACTATACGCTCGGCTGCAAGCGCGTGCTGCTGACCAACGATTACTACCCTGCGCTGTCGCAGCCCAACGTCACGGTGCTCAAAGAGGGCATCCGCGAGGTGCGCGAACACTGCATCGTCACCGGCAGCGGCGAGGAGCGCCCGGTCGATGTGATCATCTACGCTACCGGATTCGACGTTGAACACGCCTACGGTCCGATTGAATTGCGAGGCCGTGGCGGATGCAGTTTCGCCCAGGCGCTGGAACAAGGTGCAGGCGCATACAAGGGTGCCACCGTCGCCGGCTTCCCCAACTTCTTCATGATCACCGGACCCAACACCCTGCTGGGCCACAATTCGATGGTCTACATGATCGAATCAGGCGTGCGCTACGCTGTGGACGGTGTATGCCGGCTGCTGCGCGACGGCCTGCACTCGGTCGATGTACAAGCGGAAGTTCAGGGCGCATACAACCGCAAGCTGCAACAGAAGCTCAAGGGCACCGTATGGCACACCGGCTGCAAGAGCTGGTACCTCGATTCTCGTGGCCGCAACCTGGTGATATGGCCTGGCTTCACTTTCCACTACCACCACATCACGCGGCGCTTCGATATCGACAATTACATTGTGCGCCGTTTGTCCTGACGATTCGTACAATGGGTTGATGAAAGCCAAGCCTGACGAGCAACAGCCATCCACACTGGATGAGTGCCGCCGCTGCGATCTGTGGCGCAATGCCACGCAGCCTGTCGGCGGGCAGGGCGCGCGCCATGCCAGGCTGATGCTGGTCGGTGAACAGCCGGGCGATCAGGAAGACCTGGCCGGAAAGCCCTTTGTCGGCCCCGCCGGCGAGTTGCTCGACGATGCGCTGGAAGCTGCCGGCATCGACCGCCGCCAGGTCTATATCACCAACGCGGTGAAGCACTTCAAATGGGAACCGCGCGGCAAGCGCCGCATGCACAAGACGCCTGCGCAGAAGGAAGTCGCAGCCTGCCATTACTGGCTTGAAGCGGAGTTGGAAAGCGTGGCACCCGACGTCATCGTCGCCCTCGGCGCGACCGCGCTGAAATCAGTCCTGCAAAGCGGCAGCGTAGCCCTGAAAGACTATATGGGCCAGCCGGTCGAACGCGATGGCCGCTGGATCATCGCCACCTACCATCCCGCCTACGCCCTGCGCGTGCCGGGCAGCGAGGCGCGCGCCGCCGCCCGCCAGGCCATCCTTGACGCGCTGCTTGAGGCAAAGCGCCTGCTCTGACCTAGGACGAGAGCATCCGGCTCAGCGGAATCGTGACTGCCGCCAGCAGCGTTTGCAGCGTAATCAGGGACGCCATAAGGCGCGCGTCGCCGCCGAGCTGGCGCGCCATGATGTAGGCGTTCGGTGCCGTCGGCAGTGCGCAGTAGAAGCAGGCGGCCAGCGTCACCGGCTCGGACACGCCGAACATCGCGCACACGTGGAAAGCCACAAACGGCAGCACGAGCAGCTTGAGCAGCGAGGTAAAGGCCAGCGCAGCCGGCCGCAAGCCTTCCAGCGAGAACACCAGGCCGCTGCCAACGCTGATCAAGCCGAGGGCCAGCGCCGATTTGCCGATGATGTCCAGGGTGTTCATCAGCGGCGCCGGCAAAGCCAGCCCGCCCAGGCTGAAAATCATGCCGGCCAGCGTCGCCAGGATGATGGGATTGGTCGCCAGCGTCCTGGCCACCGTGCCCAGGTTCGCCTTGCTGCCGCTCCACCACGACAGGGCCAGGATCGATACCACGTTCACCACCGGCAGGCACAGGGCCAGCGCCAGCATCACCAGCGCCGCCGCCTGCGGCTGGAAGAACAGCGCCGACACAGCAATCCCGAAATAGCTGTTCGGCCGCATGGCGCCCTGCACCACGGAGGAGCGGCTAGGGTCGGGCAGCCCGCGCCAGAACAGCAGCACCAGCAGGGCCAGGCTGACCACGGTGAAGGTCGGCAGCAGCGTCGCCAGCGCCAGTTCACCCACCATGCGACCCTGGAAGTCGAGCCGCGCGATGCCGGTGAACAGCAGGGCAGGGAAGGCAATGAAGTACGAGAACTTCTCTACCGACGGGAAAAAGTCGTCCGGCATCCAGCGCGACTGGCGGATCGCCACGCCCAGCATGATCAGCAGGAAAACGGGGATGATCGAAGCAAGCATCCTAGCGGGCGCCCAACTGGCGGTCGTGCAGGCGGGTCAGCGTCAGCAGCGCAGCGACGCCGCCGATCAGGGCCATGAACATGTCGGACTGGGTATCCCACGGGTCGCCCTGGGTGCCGAGGAATTCGTCGGCGCCCTGGCCCAGCGCCACCGCCGCACCCCATTCGATCAGTTCGTAGGTCGCGCTGATTGCCAGCACAATCGAAAGCACGATAAAGGCCAGCATCTTGCCGGACGGGAGGTAGCGGCCGCGCAGCAGGATTTCGCGCGCCACCATGACCGGCACGAAGCCCTGCGCAAAATGCCCGATCTTGTCATACGGGTTGCGCGACAGGCCGAACCAGTGCTGCAGGTCGAAGCCGAAAGGCACGCGTGCGTAGGTGTAAGCGCCGCCCACCATCAGGATCACGCAATGCACCGCGATCAGCACGTACAGCAGGTCCGTCAGGCGGTAGCTGCGGTAAGTCGCGGCCATCAGCGGCAAGGCGATCAGCGCCGGGGCCACCTCCATCCACCAGGTAGTGCGGTCATAGGGTGCGATGCCGGACCATGCCAGCACGGCCAATACCATGGCTGCCAGGGCGAGATGGAATCTGGAGGTAGTCGTGTTCATGCTAATCCTGTGCCTTGCGAAAAACGCATATTAATATCAAAAACCATTCGTTTCCAACGCAAACTGCGGCGCATAGACTGCTCGGATGAACTGGCAGCATTTCGACATCCGCATCCTTGACGCGCCGCTTGGCGCAGAAGTCATCGGCTATAACCTCGGGCATGAGCAGGACGACAATAACACCGTCCGCCTGCAATCGGCCCTGCGCGACCACCACCTGCTGGTCTTTCGCGGGCAGCGTATCGCCCCGCGACTTCAGCGCGAGGCCGGCAAGCGGCTCGCTGCACAATTCCTGGCGTCCAGCGGCGAGGAGGTTTTGTTCGCCAACCTGCAAATGGCTTACGACACCTTGCCGCTCGGCTTGCGGCGCCTGGTCCACAATGCTCGCGCCGCACAGGAAGGGACCAGCGGCGCCCAGCCCCTGGTTCGCCAGCATCCCGAAACCGGACGCCGCGCCATCCTGGTGACCGATCCCGCAACCACACGCGTGGTCGGCGCCAGCGCTGCGGAAAGCGCGGAATTGCTGCAGGAACTGCTGGCCCATGCCACGCGCCCCCAGCACCTGTACCAGCATGTATGGTTACCGGGCGACTTGTTATTCTGGGATCAATATAGCCTGATGCCGGTATTGCCGACGTGAAGCTGGCGCGGTTCTTGCAACATAGGAGGCATGAGCCGCAATCTACGCATCGTTTTGATCCACCCGCCGCACGAAAGTGAGGCACGCGCACAAGCCCTGCATTCCGGGCTGGCGGAGGCCGGATACGACCTGGTCGCCTCGCTGCCGGCCGACTTCCACCTGCCCGAACACATCGCCCGCCTGCAGCCCGACATGATCATTGTCGACGCCGAATCGGACGCGCGCGACGTGCTCGAACATATCGTCATTGCCACCCGCGACGAGCGCCGCCCCATCGTCATGTTCACCGAAGACGACCAGGCCGATTCCATGGAAGCGGCAATGGCGGCGGGGGTTTCCGCCTATGTGGTGGCGGGTTTGCAGCCCGAACGCATCAAGCCCGTGCTGGACGTGGCGCTGGTGCGCTTCAAGCGCGAACAGAAGCTGCTGGACGAGCTGGCAGGCACCCGCCTCAAGCTGGCCGAGCGCAAGCTGCTGGACCGCGCCAAAGGCATCCTGATGGCGCGCCAGGGCCTGACCGAAGAGCAGGCTTTCCAGAAGCTGCGCGGCATGGCCATGAACAAGAACCTGAAGCTGGCCGAATTGGCGCAGCGCATCCTGGACGCGGAGGATTTGCTCGGTTGATGCACCGTCATGGTGCGTTACCGGCAGGAGTGAAGTATGCAGATTGAAAAAGACATCGTCAGGATTGGCTTCAACCCGCTGACCGATTGCGCGTCGCTGGTGATGGCGTCGGTGCTCGGGCTGGACCGCAAGCATGGCATCCGCATCGTATTGAGCAAGGAGACGTCATGGGCCGGCGTGCGCGACAAGCTGCTGACCGGTGAACTCGATGCCGCCCACGCGCTGTATGGGCTTGTCTATGCAACCCATCTTGGCGTGGGTTCGGCGCGGCGCGACATGGCGATCTTGATGAATTTGAACCGCAACGGCCAGGCCATCACCCTGTCGCGCCGCCTGGTGGAAGAGGGCGTGCGCGATGGCGCCGCCGTAGCTGCCGTATCGCATGAGCGCGAACTGCGCTGGGCGCAGACTTTCCCAACCGGCACCCACGCCATGTGGCTGTATTACTGGCTGGCGGCGCACGGCGTGCATCCGCTGCGCGAAGCGCGCGTGATCACGGTGCCGCCATCGCAAATGGCGAGCAACCTGGCGGCCGGCCATATGGACGGCTTTTGCGCCGGCGAGCCGTGGAACCACCGCGCCGTGATGGATGGCGTGGGAGTGACCATCGCCACCAGCCAGCAGATCTGGCCCGACCATCCGGAAAAAGTTCTGGCCACTACCGGCGACTTCGTGCGGCGCAATCCCAATACCGCGCGCGCCCTGGTCGCTGCCGTGCTGGAGGCCAGCCGCTGGATTGATGCCAGCTCGGCCAACCGCATGGCGATGGCCGAGATCATCTCCGCCGTTCAATACGTCAACACCGGCAAGGACGTGATCTGGCAGCGCATCCTCGGCCACTATGAAGACGGCATGGGGCGCAGCTGGGAAGATGCACACAGCATGCGCTTCCACCAGGAAGGCGCAGCCAACTTCCCCTACCTGTCGGACGGCATGTGGTTCATGACCCAGCAAAAACGCTGGGGCTTGCTCAAGGCTTCGCCCGATTACCTCGGCGTGGCGCTCAAGGTGCAGCAGGTCGCCCTTTATAAAGAGGCGGCCGAACTCACCGAGACCGCCGTCCCCGCCAGCGCCCTGCGCAGTTCCGTGCTGATGGACGGCGTCACCTGGGACGGCCGCGATCCCGAGCGCTACGCTGCCTCGTTCGGCATCCACCTGTAGCGCGCCCTATTGCGGTGCACCATAGTTGGGCGCGGTGCACCGCCAGATGGCGAAAATCCGCCGCTAACCCTCGTTTTCCCCTGCAAAACGGCTGGCACAGGTCTTGCAAAGGATAGGTAAAGCGCTGGTCTAACGGAGGATCGGCTAACCGGACAACGGCGTCCGTGCAGCACTGCCACCGATGGCGGGCGCTGCACGGACGCCTTTTTGTTTTCAGGGACCACACCATGGCAAGCAAAGCGACCAGCATCAACCTGTTTTCGTTCTCCACGCCGCAGATGCGTGCCTTCCATCTCACCTGGATGGCCTTCTTCGTCTGCTTTTTTGCGTGGTTCGCCTGCGCACCGCTGATGCCCGTCATTAAAGGCGAATTCGGCCTGACCCCGGCGCAGATCGCCAACATCAATATCGCCGCCGTGGCGATCACCATCATCGTGCGCCTGGTGATCGGCCCGCTGTGCGACCGCTACGGCCCGCGCAAGGCTTACACCGGCCTGCTGCTCCTGGGTGCCATCCCTGTCCTGGGCGTAGCCGCAGCGCAGACCTATGAAAGCTTCCTGTTCTTCCGCCTCTTGATCGGCGCAGTCGGCGCCAGCTTCGTCATCACCCAGTACCACACCTCGGTCATGTTCGCACCGAACGTGGTCGGCACCGCCAACGCGGCCGCCGCGGGCTGGGGCAATGCGGGCGGCGGCGTGGTGCAGTCCACCATGCCGATGATCATGGCCGCCATGGTCATGCTGGGGGTGAACGAAACCATGGGCTGGCGCGCCGCCCTGGTGGTGCCGGGCGTGCTGATGCTGGTCATGGCCTTCGTCTACTACCGCTTCACCCAGGATTGCCCGGACGGTAACTATGCCGACCTGCGCGCTGCCGGCGTCGAGCTGGAAGGCGGCAAGAAAGGCGGCTGGTCGAGCTTCAAGCTGGCCGCTGTCAACTACCGCGTGTGGCTGCTGTTCGTGACCTACGGTGCCTGCTTCGGCGTGGAGATCTTCATCCACAACATCGCTGCCATTTACTACGTCGATACTTTCAAGCTCACGCTGCCGCAAGCCGGCCTGGCAGCAGGCAGCTTCGGCCTGCTGGCGCTGTTTGCCCGTGCGCTGGGCGGTTATGTTTCCGACAAGGCCGCTGCACGCGGCAGCCTGAATAGCCGCGTCACCCTGCTGTTCGCCATGATGATCGGCGAGGGTATCGGCCTGATGTTCTTCGCCAAGGCCGACAGCGTGACACTCGCCGTGATCGCCATGCTGGTATTCGGCCTGTTCACCCACATGGCCTGCGGCGCGACCTATGCGCTGGTGCCATTCGTCGACAAGCGCGCCCTGGGCGGCGTGGCCGGCATCATCGGCGCCGGCGGCAATGTCGGTGCGGTGGCGGCCGGCTTCCTGCTGAAAGGCATCGGCAATACCCAGCAAACCCTGTGGATCCTGGGCATGTTCGTCGCCGTCTCCGCCCTGTGCGCACTGGCCGCACGTTTCAGCGAGTCTACCGTCAAAGAAAACGCCATTGCAGGAGCAGTAGCATGAAGAAGATCGTCGTCATCGGCCACGGCATGGTTGGCCACCAGTTCCTGAAATCCCTGCCTGCGGGTAGCGCCCAGGTCACTATCATGTGCGAAGAACCACGCCCCGCCTACGACCGCGTGCACCTGTCGGAATTCTTCAGCGGCAAGAGCGCGCAAGAACTGTCGCTGGTGGAGGAGGGCTTCTTCGACCGCGACGATCTGGTGCTGAAGCTGAATGGCCGCGCCATTGCCATCGACCGCGCTGCGCACACCGTCACCACCAACAGCGGAGAAGTACTCCCTTATGACAAGCTGGTGATCGCCACCGGCTCCTTCCCCTTCGTGCCGCAGATCGAGGGCAAGGACCGCAAGGATTGCTTCGTCTACCGCACCATCGAAGACCTGGAAGGCATGCGGGAATGCGGTGCACGCTCCAGGACCGGCGTGGTGATCGGCGGCGGCCTGCTCGGCCTGGAGTGCGCCAAGGCGCTGAAAGACCTGGGCCTGGAAACCCACGTCGTCGAATTCGCACCGCGCCTGATGGCGGTGCAGGTCGACGATGGCGGCGGCCGCGTGCTGCGCCAGAAGATCGAAGACCTGGGCGTGACCGTCCACACCGGCAAGAACACCACCGCCATCGTGGCCGGTGAAAGCGGCACCCATCGCATGCAGTTCGCCGACGGCACTTCGCTCGACGCCGACATGATCGTGTTCTCTGCCGGCATCCGCCCGCGCGACTACCTGGCGCGCGAATGCGGCCTGGAAGTTGGCCCGCGCGGCGGCATCGCGATCAACAACCAATGCCAGACCAGCGACCCGGACGTATATGCGATCGGCGAATGCGCATTGTGGAACGGCCAGGTCTTCGGCCTGGTGGCGCCAGGCTACGACATGGCCCGCGTCACTGCGCGCCATATCTGCGGCGACACCGCCGCCGAATTCACCGGCGCCGACATGAGCACGAAACTGAAGCTGATGGGCGTGGACGTGGCCAGCATCGGCGACCCGCACGCCAAGGCTGAAGGCGCGCGCAGCTACCAGTTCACCGATGAACGCAAGCAGGTGTACAAGAAGATCGTAGTGTCCGACTGCGGCAAATTCCTGCTGGGCGGCGTGATGGTGGGCGATGCCGGCGAATACGGCACCCTGCTGCAGATGATGCTGAACAAGATCGAACTGCCGGAAGCGCCGGAATTCCTGATCCTGCCGCAATCCGATGGTGCGGCCAAACCAGGCCTGGGTGTTGACGCCCTGCCGACCGGCGCCCAGATCTGCTCCTGCAACGACGTGTCGAAAGGCGCCATCTGCGAGGCGGTCGCCGGCGGTGCCACCAGCATCGGCGCCATCAAGAAGTGCTGCGGCGCAGGCACCTCCTGCGGCGGCTGCGTGCCGCTGGTAACGCAGATCATGAAAGCGGAGATGAAGAAGCTGGGCATGGACGTGAACAACCATGTTTGCGAACACTTCCCGCATTCGCGCCAGGAACTGTTCCACCTGATCCGCGTGGGCCAGGTCAAGTCCTTCGAAGACCTGCTGGAACGCCACGGCAAGGGCCTGGGCTGCGACATCTGCAAGCCGCTGGCGGCGAGCATCTTCGCCACCTGCTGGAACGACTTCGTACTGAAGAAGGAGCATGCCAGCCTGCAGGATTCGAACGACTACTTCCTGGGCAACATCCAGAAAGACGGCACCTACTCAGTGGTGCCGCGCATGCCGGGCGGCGAAGTGACGCCGGAAGGCTTGATCGCCGTCGGCCAGGTCGCCAGGAAATACGGCCTGTACACCAAGATCACCGGCGGCCAGCGCGTCGACCTGTTTGGCGCCCGCGTCGAACAGCTTCCGGCGATCTGGGAAGAACTGATTGCCGCCGGCTTCGAGACCGGCCATGCCTACGGCAAGTCGCTGCGCACCGTGAAATCCTGCGTCGGCTCCACCTGGTGCCGTTACGGCGTGGACGACTCCGTCGGCCTGGCGATCGAACTGGAAAACCGCTACAAGGGGTTGCGCACTCCGCACAAGATCAAGTTCGGCGTGTCCGGCTGCACCCGCGAATGCGCGGAAGCGCAGGGCAAGGACGTCGGCATCATCGCCACCGAAAAAGGCTGGAACCTGTACGTGTGCGGCAACGGCGGCATGAAGCCGCGCCACGCCGAGCTGCTGGCGTCCGACCTGGACAAGGCAACCCTGGTGGCCTACATCGACCGCTTCCTGATGTTCTACAGCCGCACCGCCGACCGCCTGCAGCGTACCAGCACCTGGCGTGAAAACCTGGAAGGCGGCCTGGATTACCTGAAAGACGTGATCATCAAGGACAAACTGGGCATCAACGCCGAAATGGAAGAAGACATGCAGCGCGTGGTCGATACCTACGCCTGCGAGTGGAAAGAAGCCGTCAACAATCCTGAAACGCGCGCCCGTTTCCGCCACTTCGTCAACAGCCCGGAAGCCGATAGCAATGTGGTCTTCATGGAGGAACGCGGCCAGATCCGCCCGGCCACCCTGGAAGAACGCAAGCTGATCCCGATCAAAGCCATCGCCTGAGGAGAAAACCATGCACCGTGATACCCAAGCATCCGCCTGGACCGCCGTTTGCGGCGTGGAAGAAATCGTCCCCAACACCGGCGTCTGCGCGCTGCTGCAAGGCCAGCAAGTTGCCGTCTTCCGCATGAACGACGGCGCCGACAGCCGCGTTTTCGCCATTGGCAATTACGACCCGAATGCCGAAGCGTCCGTGCTGTCGCGCGGCCTGGTCGGCAACCTGGGCGAACGCCTGGTGGTCGCCTCGCCGATTTACAAGCACCACTTCGACCTGCAGACCGGCGAATGCCTGGAAGCGCCGGAGCATTCGGTGCCGACCTGGCCAGCACGCATCGAAGGCGGGAAGGTCTGGGTCGGCGCATGAAGCCCGCCCTGGTCGTTGTCGGCAACGGCATGGCCGGCATGCGCACGGTCGAGGAGCTGCTCAAGCTCGCGCCGGACATGTACGACATCACCGTTTTCGGCGCCGAGCCGCATGGCAACTACAACCGTATCCTGCTGTCGCCGGTGCTGGCGGGCGAGAAGACGGTCGACGACATCATGCTGAACACGCGCGAGTGGTACCAGCAGAATCGCATCACCCTGCACGCCGGCGACCCGGTCGAGTTCATCGACCGCAAGCGCCGCCTGGTGCGCGCCCGTTCCGGCCTGGAAGTGCGTTACGACCGCCTGCTGCTGGCGACCGGTTCACGCCCATTCATCATTCCGGTGCCTGGTCACGAACTGCCGGGCGTGCTGGCTTTCCGCGACATCCAGGACGTGGAATCGATGCTGGAAGCGGCGCGCAATCATCGCCACGCCGTGGTGATCGGCGGCGGCCTGCTCGGCCTGGAAGCTGCCAATGGCCTGCAGCGCCAGGGCATGCATGTCACCGTGGTGCACGTGACCGATGCCCTGATGAACCAGCAGCTCGACAAGCCGGCCGCGCAGCTCCTGCAAAAAGCGCTGGAAGCGAAAGGCCTGGTCTTCCGCATGGAAGCCCAGACCAGCGAAATCGTCGGCACCGAGCGCGTCACCGCCGTGCGCTTTGCCGACGGCAGCGAGATCCCGGCCGATCTGGTGGTGATGACGGCCGGCGTGCGCCCGAATATCGAACTGGCCCGCCGCAGCGGCCTGCATTGCGAACGCGCCATTGTGGTGGATGACACCCTGCAAAGCTTCGACCCGCGCATCTATGCGGTGGGTGAATGCGTACAGCACCGCCGCGCCACCTTCGGCCTGGTGGCGCCGATCTGGGAGCAGGCGCGCGTCTGCGCCGCCCACCTGGCGGGCAACGGCCACCGCCGCTACGTGCAGCAGGTTACGCCGACCCGCCTCAAGGTGACCGGTGTCGATCTGTATTCGGTCGGCGATTTCATCGGCGGCGAAGGCAGCGAAGACCTGGTGCTGCGCGATCCGCGCCGCGGCGTCTACAAACGCCTGGTGCTGGACGGCGGCCGCGTCACCGGCGCCGTGCTGTATGGCGATGTGCAGGACGGCCCGTGGTACTTCGACCTGATCCAGAACCGCACCGACATTTCGTCGATGCGCAACCATCTCTTGTTTGGGCAGGCGCTTTGCGCGCAGGCTGCGTGAATTCATGATTAAGACGACGTGCGCCTATTGTGGTGTTGGTTGTGGTGTCACGGCGACGCCGCGTGAAGGTGGCGGCTTCGATATTGCCGGCGATGCTGCGCATCCCGCCAACCAGGGGCGCCTTTGCGTAAAAGGTTCCGCGCTGGGCGAAACGATTGGCCTGGGAGGCCGCCTGCTGTATCCGATGATGCGCGACCGGAAAAGCGACAGCTCGCTGCAGCGCGTAGCTTGGGGCGAGGCGCTCGACCACGTCGCCGACAAGTGGCGCGCCATCATCGATGAGCATGGCCCGGACGCCGTGGCGTTCTACGTCTCAGGCCAGTTGCTGACCGAAGACTACTACGTCGCCAACAAGCTGGTGAAAGGCTATATCGGCAGCGCCAATATCGACACCAACTCGCGCCTGTGCATGTCGTCCGCCGTGGCCGGCCATAAGCGTGCCTTTGGCGAGGACGTGGTGCCGGTCAATTATGACGATATCGACCACGCCGATATGGTGGTGCTGGTCGGCTCCAACCTGGCCTGGTGCCATCCGATCCTGTTCCAGCGCCTGACGCGCGCCAAGGAAGCGCGTCCCCACATGAAGATCGTGGTGGTAGACCCGCGCCGTACCGCCACCTGCGAATTGGCCGACCTGCACCTGCCAATCAAGCCCGGCACCGACGTCTGGCTGTTCAATGGCCTGCTCGGCTACTTGTCGCGCATCGGTGCGGTTGATCCTGCGTTTGTCGCCGCGCATACCAGCGGCCTGGAAGGCGCGCTGGCGGCCGCCACTCTGACACCGGAGGAAGTGGCGCGTGCCTGCCGCCTGAACCTGCAGGACTTGATGGAGTTCTACGAATCCTTCGCCGCCACCGCCAAGGTAATTACCGGCTTCTCAATGGGCGTGAACCAGTCCGGCGCCGGCACCGACAAGGTGAACAGCATCATCAACTGCCACCTGATCGGCGGCCGTATCGGCAAGCAGGGCATGGGCCCGTTCTCGATCACCGGCCAGCCGAACGCCATGGGCGGCCGCGAAGTAGGCGGCCTGGCGAATATGCTGGCAGCGCACATGGATCTGGACAACGCCGCGCACCGCGATGCCGTGCAAACATTCTGGGAATCGCCGCGCATCGCCTCGCATCCTGGCTTGAAAGCGGTTGACCTGTTTGAAGCCATCGAAGCCGGCCGCGTCAAGGCGGTATGGGTGATCGCCACCAATCCGGTAGTTAGCCTGCCGAACGCCGACCAGGTGCGCCGCGCGCTCGAACGCTGCGAACTGGTGGTGGTATCCGACGTGGTGCGCGACACCGACACCAATGCCTACGCCGACGTCCTCCTGCCCGCGCTGGCATGGGGCGAGAAGGATGGCACGGTCACCAACTCCGAACGCCGCATTTCCCGCCAGCGCGCCTTCCTGCCCGCACCGGGCGAGGCGAGGGCGGATTGGCTGATCCTGTCGCAGTTCGCGCTGCGCATGGGCTATGACGGCTTCGGCTACGCCAGCGCCGCCGAGATCTTCACCGAACACGCCCGCCTGAGCGCCTGGCGCAACAGCGCCGAAGAGCTGCCGCGCGCCTTCAACATCGGCGCGCTGGCCACGCTGGGCGAGTCCGCTTACGACGCCCTCCAGCCGACGCAATGGCCTGCAGTCGCCGCCGCCGATGTCCCGCCAGCGGAACGTCCGTTCGCCGACGGCCGCTTTTCGCACGCCGACGGCCGCGCGCGTTTCGTCGCTACCGTACCGCGCGCCCCGGCCAACCTGCCCGACGGGGAATTCCCGATCTCCCTCAACACCGGCCGCGTGCGCGACCACTGGCACACCATGACCCGTACCGGCCGCGCACCAAAGCTGGCCGACCACATTCCCGAATCCTTCATTGACATGCACCCGCAGGACGCCCTGCTGTGTGGCGTGAAAGAAGGCGAACTGGCGCGTGTCACCAGCCAGTGGGGCAGCATGATCGCGCGCGTCCAGCATGGCGGCGGCATCGCGCGCGGCAGCGCCTTCGTGCCTATTCACTGGAACAGCCAGACCTCTTCCGATGCCCGCGTCGGCGCCGTGGTGAACCCCGTGGTCGACCCGGTCTCGGGTGAACCGGAATTCAAACACACTCCAGTGATGATCGACCGTTTCCCGGTCAAATGGCACGGCTTCATCCTGAGCCGAGATGCGCTGCAACTTGACGCGCTGGCCTACTGGACCAAGGTGCAGGGCAAAGATTTCCAGCGCTACGAACTGGCCGGCCGCAACGCCATCGAAGACTTTGGTGCCTGGGCGCGTCAACTGCTCGGCATCAGCGACGAGGACGCCGACTGGCTCGAATACGCCGACCGCACCTCCGGTGTATTCCGTGCCGTGCACCTGGTCGACGACCGCATCGCGCAATGCCTCTTCATTTCGGCACGGCCCGACCTGCCGGCCCGCCAATGGCTGGCCAGCTTGTTCGACAAACCGCAACTGGAAATGGCCGACCGTGCCGCGCTGCTGGCAGGCCGTCCGATCAGCGCAGGCGCCGACGCCGGTCCGACCGTCTGCTCCTGCTTCGGCGTCGGCCGCAACACCATCTGC
Source organism: Duganella sp. Root198D2 (assembly GCF_001428585.1). Lineage (NCBI taxonomy): Bacteria > Pseudomonadati > Pseudomonadota > Betaproteobacteria > Burkholderiales > Oxalobacteraceae > Duganella > Duganella sp. Root198D2. Next base: position 250,479 of record NZ_LMIC01000050.1, read on the forward strand.
AAAGTCATCCGCGAGCAGAACCTGACCACGCCGGCGCAAATCACAGCTTGCGTGAAAGCCGGCGGCAACTGCGGCTCCTGTGTTCCCGAGCTGAAGAAGCTGCTGAGCGAGATCCGGGTGGAGGAAACTGCGTAAAACCTGCCCGCGGTGGAGTTTTCGGCGCCCCGCACCGCAGACCTTACAGTGCGACGCGTACTGAACTAAAATCGGCGCGACGAACACGAAAAAGCTGCATGGCGAGATGTAGCGACCGACGGAAGATAAAGCCGTGGCGGCACTCGTCGCAGCGATCGACGCAAATCCGGCTCATTGGCTCATTTGCCAGACATGCGATCGCATGCGCACCTTCGTCGGCTAAGGGTGCCGAACTCTCCAATCACCTGCGATATATTCTTGAACCCTAGCGTCCTGCCTGGACTACGGTGTCGACCCGGCTGAACCTGTGGTAAGGTTCAAGACACAACTTCTCGCCGGAGTCGCAAATGACTCTTTTGCTGCGGTTTATCCGCTTGTCCGTCTGTATTTTGTGTGTGTCCTCCGCTGCGGTCGCAGGTACGGAAAAGATCCTGCCTGCACCTGCTGTTGAACCGCTTGAACTGCGCGTCGCGGTGTCCTCAGACGGACATGCAGCCTACTTCGTCCGGTTGCTTGAAGAGTCATTGAAGTCGATTCATCAGCCATATCGTCTCCACTACGTAAAGGACGTTCCCGCACGTCGCATGTGGTGGATGCTGAATAAAGGAGACATCAATCTCTTCTACGGCATGCAATCGAAAGAAAAAGACAGCAACGAACAGATAGTCAGGGTGCGTAACGCGTTGACCAATGGCTTGATCGGCCAGCGTGTGTTTTTGATCCGGCAGGCCGATACGGAACCCTTTGCACGGGTCCATTCGGTAGGCGATTTGAAGCGTACCAAAATGATCGCAGGCTTTGGTGCTGGCTGGGGCGATGCGAAGGTATGGCGGAAGACGGGCCTTCCCTTATACGAGCACACAGGGCCTTGGGGCACAATTTATGCGATGGTGGCTGCGGGAAACCGCCACGTCGACTACCTGCCGCGCGGCGTCATTGAGGTAATAGAGGAGGCGCGCTTGCATCCCGAATTAGCGGTGGAGCAGAACCTGGTAGTCGACTATCGGGCCGACTTTGCCTTCTATCTGGCGGCATCGTCCGCCAGGTACCGGCCAATCATCGAGCGCGCTTTGAGGGATGCCGAAGCTTCAGGACTCAAGGCCCGCCTGATCGACGAAGCATTCGGTGCCGACATCAAGGCATTGGGCCTTGATCGCCGGACCCGCCTGCACCTTGCGGCCACCCCTGATTGAATGTCCTGTGGCCTGAATAGCCTCGCCCACATCGTCGGGCATGGACGCGTTGAGGCGCTTTGAGCTGCTTGACTGCATTTTTGCGGCGATGCTATAGTCGGCCTGTCGGAAAAGGCAGACTTGGTTTGGTAAGCCCAAGTCCTTTCGGTAACGAAAGCTCTGGTCTTTGGCCCTTGCGGTAGATCCCCACGACGAATAGTTGACGCGATTTGGCGTTCAATTGTTCGTCCGCGCGGAATCCAGGCTTGGGAACGCTCCGGTCGAACATCGACTAAGGAGCCATGACATGCATATCCCCCATACCAATTTCCATGACGTTTTGATCGCCGGCGCCGGCCCTGTAGGGTTGTTCCTCGCTTGCGAATTGCGGCTCGCAGGCTGCTCAGTGCTTATCCTCGAACAAGCGCTGGATCCTCATACTCCGCTTAAAGAACTTCCGTTCGGCCTGCGAGGCCTCTCGGTGCCGACCATTGAGACCTTTGACCGTCGCGACCTGCTGCGCCATATCGAGGAGAGAGCTGTCGCCCACAACGCTCCGGCAGCCGCACACTGGATGCAGCAAACTCGTCGCCCCGCAGGCCACTTCGCCGGAATTCAGTTCTTCAACGACCAGATCGACAGCACACAGTGGTCCCATCGCGTTCAAAGGCCGGTCAGCAGTGTGGCAGCCGACATGGTAAGTATCGAGGCCGTTCTCGCTGAGCGCGCAGAGGTCTTGGGCGTAGAGATTTTGCGTGGCTGCGGCGTCGAGGATCTGGAGCAATCGGAGAGCGGCGTCACTGTATTCGCAGGAAGACGAGAATTCCGGGGACAGTGGCTCGTCGGCTGCGACGGGGGACGCAGCACCGTTCGCAAGATGGCCCGCATCGGCTTCACCGGCACCGATCCTGAGTTCACCGGTTATTCCGTGCAGGTCAAGATCGCCGAGGCGGACCTGCTCAGGCCCGGTCGCAATTACACGCCAACGGGAATGTACACCTTTGCGCCACCCGGCACAATCGGGATGGTTGATTTTGATGGCGGCGCGTACCATCGTACCAATCCAATCACACGCGAGCACGTCGAGGCGGTGCTACGCAAAATCTCCGGCACTGAAGTCAGGTTAGCGGAACTCGAACTCGCCACGACCTGGACCGACCGCGCCTATCAGGCGACCCAGTACAAGAAAGGACGCGTGCTGTTGGCCGGCGACGCCGCACACGTCCACTCGCCGCTTGGTGGCCAAGGGCTGAACCTTGGGCTTGGCGATGCCATGAACCTCGGTTGGAAGCTCGCAGCAACGATACGCGGACATGCCGCAGTCGAGCTGCTGGATAGCTACCATCGCGAACGGCATCCGGAAGGCGCACGGATTCTCGACTGGTCTCGCGCGCAAGTGGCACTGATGCGCCCCAGCCCGAGTTCGCGCGCGCTTGAATCGATCATTCGCGACCTGCTTAAGACGCCTGACTGCGCCACGTATTTCGCTGGTCGCGTGTGGGGTGTCGCGTCCCGTTATGATCTTGGCGATGCCCATCCACTGCTGGGCCGCAGCGCACCTGACTTCGACCTAATCGATGGGACGAGGCTTCACCAACGCCTGCGAACCGGACGCGGAGTATTGCTCGACCTCGACGCAAGCGAATCGCTAAAGGCACTTACCGCTTGCTGGGATGGCCGCATTCAGTACGTCGCAAGCGATGCGAAGGATCGGCTAGGTCTGAGCGCATTGTTGATACGCCCTGACGGAATCGTTGCCTGGGCCAGTGATGCCGCAGGCAATAAGTCAGGCGCTACCGTTACTGCTTCCAAATGGTTTGGCGACCCTAGCCCCACACACCCATGATATATTGCCAATTTTCCCAGTATGGGATTGGCTGTGAAGCTCCGTGTGGCATAGCGGCCGTGGCGCTCGCCACCCTGTGCTCGATCGTTCCATATGCGTAAACATCTCTTTCCCCTATTGGTTTGTTTCGGCTTGGCCACCGTTTCACTGACCGCAGCCGGCCAGGAATCCACCCAGTATCCCATTGAAATTGCCGATTTCCAGAAGTGGCAAAAATTCCCAGCGGAGTGTGCTGGATATCGCCGCAGTACTGTCAGGGCCTATGCGCCAGAGTTTTCCAACTACTCGGTCACATACCATAGTTTCGGCAGCACGCTAAAAAATGCCGTCACACTGTTCTTCTATCCACGCCCAAGCGATTCTTCCGCTCAGCTACAAAAAGAAGTCTCTGCGGTACTGAATGCGTATGAAGACGCGTACCTCGTGAGTCGACGCCAGATCAAGCTCGAAGCAAAAGGTAAGACTTACGACGCGGCGGTAATCACATTTGAATTCTCTGATACCGTTGATGGATCTCGGCAGCCGCTTAGCTCTCAATTGCTGCTGGTGTTCTTGGAAAAGGGGACGTTCAAGGTGCGCAGCACTTCACTTGCGGAACAGGCGGACGCAGCGGAAGCAGCCGTGCTGGAACTCCTTCAATGCGTAGCATGGTCAACCTGAATCCAGATTATGAAAAACGAATCGTTTTGGGGACTGCTGCATGATGGCGGGATTGATGCGATAAATGGCGAGGTTCCAGGGGCGGTTTCGGTGGAAGTCTCTATTCGATATCTACGCCAGCAATTTCCAGGTGAAGGCACGGGGTTCAGGATTAACCTGGTCAATTGCCGTGAGTTTGCATACTGTGAATATGATTCAGCGCCGGTGACTGATTTTGGTGCTATCGCAGGGCTGGATCCAGAAATCGTAAGCGTGGAAAACGATTCGGATCGCGTAGTTGTGAACTGTGTCATGGGTTGTCTCACGATTTCGTATGACGCCGCTTCAATCCATCTTGATACTGGCGAAGAGGTAACGCTCGATGAACTTTCGGCCGCCAGCCGTGCATATTGGGACTCCTGGGCTACTCGCCACTTACACCGTCCGTAACGGCTGTAGGGCTGACGTGAACTGAAGCCGCATGGAATGAGGCGTTTGAAATTTGTGCCGCTGCGCACATGTACGATGAGAGCCTATTTTGGAAATGAAGATGCTTGGTCTGAGGTCGCTCGAGTGCGCGCGCGAGCGCGTTCTGGAATGGAATGAGTATATTTTTTGAAGATCAAACATTCAATTCCTGATGACCGCCCTTCCCGATGGGAACTGGCCTCTGAACTTACTTCGCGGTGGTATACGGACGTTCAGCAACGGTCCGCCGGTTCATTTTCATCGTTTATTCGTCTCGTGAAAGATGCTGGCGTCGAGCTCAATTTCCATTGAGCGCACTGGGGCTAAATGCCCCCCATGCAGATGTATTTGATGACCAGGTAATCGTCCATGCCGTGCGTCGAACCCTCGCGGCCCAGGCCTGATTGTTTGACGCCGCCGAATGGGGCAACCTCGGTCGAGATCAAGCCGGTGTTCACGCCTACCATGCCGCTCTCCAGGCCTTCCGCCACGCGCCAGATGCGACCGATATCGCGCGAGTAGAAGTAGGCTGCCAGGCCGAACTCAGTATCGTTCGCCAGCGCCAGCGCTTCTTCATCGGTTTTGAAGCGGAACAGCGGCGCCAATGGGCCGAAGGTTTCTTCGTGCGCCACCAGCATGTCGGGCTTCACGTCCGCCAGCACTGTAGGCTGGAAGAAGCTGTGGCCAAGCTCGTGCCGCTTGCCGCCTAGCAGCAAGCGCGCGCCCTTGCCGAGCGCGTCGGCGATATGCTCTTCTACCTTGACGACGGCCTTGTCTTCGATCAGCGGGCCTTGCGTCACGCCGTCATCGGCGCCATTGCCGACTTTGAGTTTGCGTACCGCTTCGACCAGTTTCGACGCGAACGAGTCGTACACGCCGTCCTGCACATAGATGCGGTTCGCGCACACGCAAGTCTGGCCGGCATTGCGGTATTTGGATGCGATAGCGCCTTCCACTGCCGCGTCCAGGTCCGCATCGTCGAACACGATGAAGGGCGCATTGCCGCCCAATTCAAGGGACAGTTTTTTGATCGTCGGGGCGCACTGTTCCATCAGCAGCCGGCCGACGGCAGTCGAACCGGTGAAACTCAATTTGCGCACGATCGGGTTAGAGGTCATTTCGCCGCCGATTTCGCGCGAGGCCCCTGTAATCACGCTGAACACGCCCGCTGGAACGCCGGCGCGCTCTGCCAGCACGGCTAAGGCCAGTGCGGAGAAGGGCGTGAGCTCCGCCGGCTTGACTACCATCGGGCAGCCTGCCGCCAACGCAGGGCCGGCCTTACGCGTAATCATCGCTGCAGGGAAGTTCCATGGGGTGATTGCTGCGCTGACGCCAATCGGCTCGCGCGTGACCACCACACGCTTGTCTGCCCATGGCGATGCCAGGGTTTCGCCGGCAATTCGCTTGGCCTCTTCGCCGAACCATTCGATAAAGGAGGCGGCGTACGCGATTTCGCCTTTGGATTCGGCCAGCGGCTTGCCCTGTTCCGCTGTCATCAGCGCAGCCAGGTCGTCGGCATTGGCGAGAATCAGGTCACTCCACTTGCGCAGGATGGCGGCGCGCGCCTTTGCCGGTTTCTTGCGCCATTCAGGCCATGCGGCATTCGCGGCTTCGATGGCGCGGCGCGTTTCGGCAGCGCCCATTTTCGGCACGCTGCCAAGCGTTTCCCCAGTCGCTGGATTGGTGACGCTGATCGTTGCTCCCCCGTCGGCATCGCACCATTGGCCAGCGATATAACACTGTTGGCGCAGAAGGCTGGGATCTTTCAGGTTCAGCATGATTCACCTCCGAAGTAAAAATCCAGTATACCGGCTATCACACTGTACGGTTGCCACATTCCAAAATTGGGAATAAGATCAAGCTGCACACTGATAGTTACCGAAGAACTAAACATGCGCCGCCCCATCGTACTGGTCCCCGCCTGCAGCCAGAATAAAGGCTCCCATCCCAGCTACGCCGCTCAAAACAAATACGTTGATGCGGTGGCTGTGGGAGCGCGCTGCCAGCCGTTGTTGATCCCTCCATTGGGCGACAACACGGATATTGAAAGCCTGCTCGGCATCGCCAATGGCGTCATGCTGACCGGCGCTGCCTCCAATGTACAGGCCACCCTGTATGGGCAGGAAACGCTCGATTCCTCGCTGCCGCTGGATCCCGCGCGCGATGCGACCACCTTGCCCTTGATTCGCGCCGCGCTGACGCACGGCGTTCCGATACTGGCAATTTGCCGCGGCTTCCAGGAATTGAACGTGGCGCTGGGCGGAACGCTGCACCAGGCCGTGCATACCGTGCCCGGCTACTTTGACCACCGCGAGGACAAGGCCCAATCACTGGAGCAGCAGTACGCTGCGGCGCACCGCGTCACGCTTGAAAAAGGCGGTTTGCTGGCGCATATCCTCGATGGTGCTAGCGAAATACAAGTAAATTCGCTGCACGGGCAGGGCATCGACCGCCTGGCGCCCGGCTTGCAGGTCGAAGCCCGTTCCGATGATGGCTTGATCGAAGCATATTCCATCGCGGCTTCTCCTTCATTTGCGCTGGCGGTGCAATGGCACCCCGAATGGCGCGTCGAGGAGAACCACGACTCCATGCGCATGTTCAGCGCATTCGGCCTTGCGTGCCGCGTGCATAGGGATCGTATTCCTTAGGTGGCTTCCTTCAGTAGTGCTGTTTTTTTAAACTACCTGAGAGGAAGCTATGGCAATCCGCGAAAATTTCAGTTACACCGACATGGACGAGTGGCTCAATGAAAAGCGAGTCACCGAGATCGAATGCCTGGTCCCCGACCTGACCGGCGTCGCACGCGGGAAGATTCTCCCGCGCGGCAAATTCACCCAGGAACGCGGCATGCGCATTCCTGAAGCGGTACTTGGCATGACGGTCACCGGCAATTATCCGACCGAGGACGATGCCTACGACCGCGCTATTTCCAGCACCGACCGCGACATGATCCTGAAGGCCGATCCTACTACCATCACCATGGTGCCGTGGGCTGTCGACCCGACGGCGCAAGTGATCCATGACTGCTATTTTAGCGACGGTCGCCTGGTGGATTTCGCGCCGCGTTCCGTGCTGCGCCGTGTCCTGAAGCTGTTCGAGGACAAGGGCTGGAACCCGGTGGTCGCGCCGGAACTTGAGTTCTACCTGACCGACAAGAACTCCGATCCCGACCTGCCGCTGAAGGCGCCCATTGGCCGCAGCGGCCGCGCCGAAACCAGCCGCCAGGTGTACAGCATCGATGCGGTGAATGAGTTCGACCCGCTGTTCGAGGATATTTACGATTACTGCGACTTGATGGGCCTTGATGTCGATACCCTGATCCATGAAATCGGCGCCGGCCAGATGGAGATCAACTTCCTGCACGGCGAGCCGCTTGGCCTGGCGGACAAGGTGTTCTTCTTCAAGCGCACCTTGCGCGAGGCGGCATTGAAGCACCATATGTACGCAACCTTCATGGCCAAGCCGATGGCGGGCGAGCCGGGATCGGCGATGCATATCCACCAGAGCGTGATTGATGCACGCAGCGGCTGGAACATCTTCAGCAACCAGGATGGCTCGCCGTCGCAACTGTTCAAGGCATATATCGGCGGCCTGCAGCGTTACATGCCGAGCGCCCTGGCCATAGTGGCGCCGTATGTGAATTCCTACCGCCGGCTGGTGCGCCACACGGCGGCGCCGATCAATATCCAGTGGGGCATGGACAACCGCACCGTTGGCTTCCGCGTGCCGGAGGCGGGCGTGCAGGACCGCCGCGTGGAAAACCGCATCATTGGTGCCGACGCCAACCCCTATCTCGCGCTGGCGGTCACGCTGGCTTGCGGCTACCTGGGCATGACCGAAGGACTGGAGCCGACTGCGCCGACGATGGGCAGTGCCTACGATATGAAGTACGAGCTGCCGCAAGGGCTGCCGGAGGCCCTGGGCATCCTGCGCGCCGAAGACAAGCTGCGTTTCGTGCTCGGCGAGCGTTTCATCGACGTGTACGCCGCCATCAAGGACCTGGAACACCAGGAGTTCATGACCGTCATCAGCCCGTGGGAGCGCGAGCACCTGCTGCTGCATGTCTGAGGAGGCGATCATGGACGATACCAAGTCTATCCAGGCGCGCGACCATGCGCATTACATGCATCCTTTCACCGACCACAAGGCGCTCGGCGAGCGCGGCGTGCGCGTGATGGTGCGTGGCGAAGGTATCTATCTTTGGGATTCGGACGGCAAGAAGATTTTGGACGGCATGTCGGGCCTGTGGTGCGTGAATGTCGGCTACGGCCGGCACAGCATTTCAAAGGCGGTGTTCGACCAGATGGAGACGCTGCCCTTCTATAACAGCTTTTTCAACACGACCAATGTGCCGGCCGTGAAGCTGGCCTCCAAGCTGGCGGAAATCGCGCCGCCGGGGTTCAAGCATGTGTTCTTCACCGGTTCCGGCTCGGAGGCAAACGACACCAATGTGCGCATGGTGCGCCGCTATTGGGACTTGAAGGGCCAGCCGCACCGGCACACCATCATCAGCCGCTTCAATGCCTATCATGGCAGCACCATGGCGGGAGCTTCACTGGGCGGCATGGAGGGCATGCACGCGCAGGGCGGCTTGCCGATTCCGGGCATTGTGCATATCCGCCAGCCGAATTATCTCGAGTCCGGGCGCGGCATGACGGAGGACGAATTCGGCATCGAGGCTGCCTCATGGTTGGAGCAGAAGATCCTCGACGTCGGCCCGGAGAAGGTCGCGGCCTTCATCGGCGAACCGATCCAGGGCGCCGGCGGCGTGGTGATCCCGCCGCGCACCTACTGGCCCGAGATCCAGCGCATCTGCGACAAGTACGGCATTCTCCTGATCGCGGATGAAGTAATCACCGGGTTCGGCCGCACCGGCCGCATGTTCGCCTGCGAGTACTTCGATTTCAAGCCGGACCTGATCACGTTCGCCAAGGGCGTCACCTCGGGCTATATTCCCCTCGGCGGCGTGCTGGTGGGCGAGCGCGTGGCGGAAGTGCTGATCGGGCAGGGCGGCGAATTCGCGCACGGCTTCACTTACTCCGGCCACCCCGTCGCCTGCGCGGCGGCGCTGGAGACGATCCGCATCATCGAAGAAGAAAATCTGGTGCAGCGGGTGGCGGAAGACACCGGCCCCTATCTGGCGCAACGCTTCGCCACGCTGGGCGAGCACCCGCTGGTCGGCTATGCCAATAGCTGCGGCTTCGTCGCGGGCCTGAATCTCGTGCGGCGCAAGGGGCCAACTATCCACGGCAACGAATACTTCGATCCGAAGCTGGAAGTGGGGATGGTATGCCGAGGCTATATGTTCAACAACGGCATGATCATGCGCGCCGTGGGCGACCGCATGATCATCGCGCCGCCACTGGTGATGACGCGCGAACAGATCGATGAAATGGTGGGCCTGATCCGGCGCTGCCTTGACGATACCTATGCGGACCTGCAGCAGAGAGGATGGATGTAAGCCATGGCAAAAGAAGCGATCAACTGGCACGAACGTGCCAAGATGCTGACCCTTGACGGGCGCGCTTTCATCAACGGTGAACGCACCTGGGCGCGCGGTGAGCGCAAGTTCGACAACTTGTCTCCCATTGATGGCCGCTACCTGTCGCAGACCGCGCGATGCGACGCGGCCGACGTCGACCAGGCTGTCGCAGTGGCGCGCCGGGCCTTCGACAGCGGCCGCTGGGCGAGCCAGGCGCCGGCGCAGCGCAAGCGCGTGCTGGTCAGGTTCGCTGAGCTGATGATGCAGAACAAGGACGAACTGGCGCTGCTCGAAACGCTGGACATGGGCAAGCCGATCAAATACAGCCAGGTGGTCGATGTTTCGCTCGCAGCGAATTGCATCCGCTGGTATGGCGAGGCGATCGACAAGGTGTACGGAGAAATTGCACCGACACCGGGCAACTCTTTGGCCCTGATCACGCGCGAGCCGGTTGGCGTGGTGGCGGCCATCGTGCCGTGGAATTATCCGCTGCTGATGGCGGCGTGGAAGATTGCGCCTGCGCTGGCGGCCGGCAACAGCGTGGTGCTCAAACCATCAGAGAAGTCTCCGCTGTCGGCGCTGCGGCTGGCGGAACTGGCGGTGGAGGCGGGCATCCCGCCCGGCGTGTTCAATGTACTTCCTGGATACGGCAACGAGGCCGGCGCGGCGCTGGCGATGCACATGGATGTGGACTGCATTGGTTTCACCGGTTCTACGCGTACGGGCAAGCAGATCATCCAGATGGCGGGCCAGTCGAACCTCAAGCGGGCGTGGACGGAACTGGGCGGCAAGTCGGCCAATATCGTCTGCGCCGATTGCCCCGATCTTGACGCGGCCGTCGCCGCTGCGGTCGGCTCGATCTACTTCAACCAGGGCGAAAGCTGCAACGCGCCTTCACGGCTGTTCGTGGAGGAAGCGATCAAGGACAGGTTCCTGGAGAAAGCGCTGGCCCTGGTGCCGTCCTATGCGCCTGGCGATCCGCTCGACGAAAAGACGGTCATGGGGGCGATTGTCGATTCGATCCAGATGAAAACCGTGATGGGCTTTATCGACGCCGGCCGCGACGAGGGAGCGAAACTGCTCGCCGGCGGCAATGCGGTACGCAAGGAGACCGGTGGCTTCTACGTCGAGCCGACGCTGTTCGACGGCGTGCAGAACACGATGAAGATCGCGCGGGAAGAGATTTTCGGCCCGGTGTTGTCGGTGCTGTCGTTCAAGGATCTCGACGAGGCCGTGAAGCAGGCGAACGATACGCCATACGGCTTGCACGCTGCGGTGTGGACGTCGGATATTTCGAAAGCGATTCGCACTTCGCGCGCGCTGAAGGCGGGCACCGTGCACGTCAACCAGTACGATGGCGACGATATCACGGTGCCGTTCGGCGGCTACAAACAGTCAGGCAATGGACGCGACAAGTCGTTGCATGCCTTCGACAAGTACACCGAACTGAAGACGACCTGGATTCAAATTTAAGCGCCGCAGCACTTCTTGAATTTCTTGCCGCTGCCGCAAGGACAGGGATCGTTGCGGCCCGCCTTGGCCACCTTAGGTTGCGGCGCGTGGAAGAACTCGTTGATCTTGATGACGGCCTGCGGCAGCTTGGCGGCGTTCAGCGGCGCCTGGAATGGCAGCAGCAAGGCCGGCTGCTGGGCGCGCAGAGGAGCCCAGGCATCGGGGGCCATGCTGACTCCCGCCATAAAGCCGTCGCACCACGCCTCCACAGTCCAGCTGCCGCCGCATTCGTAGATCGGCTCGAAGCTGCCCGGATCTTTCTGCATCCAGACGCGCATGTAGTCATGATGACGCAAGACCAGCGCGGCGGCTTCGTCGCTGCCGGCGGCGCCGCCCCAGACGACGGACAGCCAGGTTTCTTGCGCCACGTTGGCCGGGCCGATCACCAGCGCGGTCAGGAAGCCTTCCAGCTTGGCCACGTCCATGCTCTGCGGGCCGATTGCGGCCAGCAGGTCGTCGAGTTGGTCGTACTCGTCGTCGTTAAGCGGGTTGCTCATGGTTTCAGAAGCAGTGTTCGACTGCCGGGAAGGTGCCGCCTTTGACGGCGTCAATGTAGGCCGTCACCGCAGCCTGGATCGACACCTGGCCTTCCATGAAATTCTTCACGAAGCGCGCTTTGCGGCCCGGGAATACGCCCAGCATATCGTGCATCACCAGCACCTGGCCCGAGCAATCCGGACCTGCGCCGATGCCGATGGTCGGCATCGACAGCATGTCGGTCACTTCCTTGCCCAGCGCGGTAGGAATAGCTTCCAGCACCACCATGGCGGCACCGGCAGCCTGCAGCTTGAGCGCATCCTGCTTCAGCAGTTCGGCGCTTTCGATGGTCTTGCCCTGCACCTTGTAGCCGCCCAGCGTGTGCACGGACTGCGGGGTCAGGCCCAGGTGCGCGCAAACCGGGATCGAACGCTCCACCAGAAAGCGCACGGTTTCAGCAACCCAGGCGCCGCCTTCGATCTTCACCATATGCGCGCCGGCCTGGATCAATTGCACGGCGTTGTGGAACGCCTGCTCCGGCGTGGCATAGGAGCCGAACGGCATGTCGGCCAGGATCAGCGCGTTCTTCGCGCCGCGGGCTACCGCGGCAGTGTGGTAGGCGATTTCCTGCACGGTCACCGGCAGGGTGGACTGGTGGCCGTTGCACACCATGCCCAGGGAATCACCGATCAGCAGGACCTCCACGCCGCAGCCGTCCATCAGGGAGGCGAAGCTGGCATCGTAGCAGGTCAGCATGGTGATCTTTTCGCCGGCTGCCTTCAGCGCGTTGATCGAGGGGATCGTGACTGCCTTGGTCGGCACGGCACGGGTAGGCGCCGGGTAAGGGTTTTGCAGGTTGCCAGACATGGTATGTCCTCAGAATCGGAAAATCGATATTCTAACTGCGGAGAATAAAGTACACAGCGCCCATCGCGGCGACCAGCCAGGACTTGTTAGAGAAGTTCTTCAGGTGTCCGTACCACGCCACAGTCAAAAAGATGTTGGGGACTTTTGCTTTTGAACCGGTAAACCAGGGTCTGACCCTGGTTTACCGGTTTTAAAGGCGGATAATACCTTGATCAGAAACCGACGGCGCGAAATCAGCCGCGCGTCCCAGGCCCGGCAGCACCACACCAGGCGCCAGTTCAAGAAGCGGCATCAAGACAAACGCCCGCAAATGCATGCGCGGATGCGGCACAACCAGCGTAGGCGTCGTAATCTGCTCCTCGCCATACAGCAGCAGATCCAGGTCCAGCGTGCGCGGCGCATTGAAGTACGGCCGTTCACGCCCATGCGCCTGCTCGATATCGAACAGCGCCTCCAGCAAAGCCTGGGCAGGCAGGGCGGTGCTGACACGCGCAACAGCATTGATATAGTCGTCGCCGGAAGAATCAATCGGCGCGGTACGGTACAGCGAAGACACCGCCTCCAGCGTAGCGCCTGGCAGCTTGCCCAGGCGCTCCACTGCATCCAGCACATTGGCCCGGGCATCGCCGAGATTGGCGCCGATGCCGATGAAGGCAGTAACAGGCATCAAGCGTCGCCGGCGGGGGCGTTGCCGCCACCACTACGACGGCCGCGGCGTGGACGGCGGCGGCGCTTGCGGGCGGGCGCCTCGCCTTCGGCTGGAGGGTTCAGGAATTCGTCGTCATCCGACTCGTCGCCTTCATCGGCATCAGTTGGCGCGTCGGCAGGAACATCATCCTGCGCGGCCGCACGGCTGCCGCGGCGCGGCGCTGCTTTCTTTTTCTTGCCGCCGGACGAAGCAACCGACACCAGCTCGGCGCGCACGGTCTCGTCGGCCTCGTAGAAGGCAGTCCACCAGTCGCCCAGCTCGCGGTCGATCTCGCCGGACGCGCAGCGCAGCAGCAGGAAATCGTAGCCGGCGCGGAAGCGCAGGTGCTCCAGCAGCTTGTAAGGGTTCTTGCCATTGCGGCGCTCAAAGCGCGGCTGCATGGCCCAGATATCGCGCATGTCGGAACCGATCTTGCGCTGAATGGCCAGCTTCTCGGTCTGCGAATCCAGCACTTCGTCCGCCGCCAGGTGCAGCGCAGGAATCGGGAGCTCGCCCGCAGCCTGGTAGGCCTGCCACTTCTCCAGCACCTGGTGCCACAGCAGGGAAGCGAACAGGAAGCCCGGCGACACGGTCTTGCCGGCCATCACGCGCTTGTCGGTGGAATCCAGCGCCAGGGTCACGAACTTGGTGCCCATCGGCTGTTCCAGCACCACGTCCAGCATCGGCAGCAGGCCATGGTGCAGGCCTTCCTTGCGCAGCTGCTGCAGGCAGGCCAGGGCCTGGCCGGAAGTGAGCAGCTTGAGCATCTCGTCGAACACGCGCGCCGCCGGCACGTTGTCGATCAGCGGCGCCATCACGCCGATCGGTTCGGCGGTCGAGCGCTCGATGGAGAATTTCAGCTTGGCGGCAAAGCGCACCACGCGCAGCATGCGCACCGGGTCTTCGCGGTAGCGCGCCTCCGGCTGGCCGATGATGCGCAGCGTCTTGGCGCGGATATCTTCGATACCGCCGTGGTAGTCCAGCACTTCCTGCGTGGCAGGGTTGTAGTACATGGCGTTGATGGTGAAGTCGCGGCGTTCCGCATCTTCCGCCTGAGAGCCGAAGGTGTTATCGCGCAGCACGCGGCCATGCTCGTCCTTCGGCGCATTGTCGGTGGCGGTGCCGCGGAAGGTGGTCACCTCCAGCAGGTCCTGGCCGAACATCACGTGCACGATCTGGAAACGGCGGCCGATGATGAAAGCGCGGCGGAACAGGCGCTTGACCTGCTCCGGCGTGGCGTTGGTGGCGACGTCGAAGTCTTTCGGCTTTACGCCAAGCAGCAGGTCGCGCACGGCGCCGCCGACCACGAAGGCTTCAAAGCCGGCTTCCTGCAGCGTACTGGTGACGCGGATGGCGTTGTTCGACACCATGCGCGGGTCGATGCCATGGTCCTTGGCGCCTAGTACGACAGGCTCGTTGCTGGGTCTCGCGCTCTTGACGCCGAGGATCTTGCGGATGAATTTCTTAATCATTGAACAGGTGAATTAGTGGCCAGCCTTGCGCGCTCGCGTGCTCGGACAGCTTGGCGTTCGGGTTGGTCGCGATCGGATGGCTGACGATCGACAGCAGCGGCAGGTCGTTATGGGAATCGCTGTAGAAGTGGACGCTTTCGAAGCTGTCCAGCGTATGCCCCATCTTTTCGAGCCATGCCTTGGTGTGCACGATCTTGCCTTCGCCCTGGGTTGGCGTGCCGACCAGTTTGCCGGTGATGCGGCCGGCGGCATCGCGCTCCGGCATCGCGGCAATCAGGTGCTCCACGCCGAAGGCCTTGGCAATCGGCGCGACGACAAAGTGGTTGGTCGCCGTCACGATTGCCACCAGGTCGCCAGCGTCGAGGTGCTTTTGCAGCAGCGCGCGGGCGGAAGGCAGGATATTCGGCATCACCACTTCGGTCATGTACTGCTGCTGCAGTTCGGCCAATTGCCCGGGCTCAAAGGTGGCCAGGGTTCCGAGCGAAAATTCCAGGTATTCCACGGGGTCCAGGGTGCCCGCCTGGTATTGCGCGAAGAATTCCTCGTTGCGGCGCTTGAATTCAGCGGCATCGACAGCGCCCACGCGGCACAGGAACTGGCCCCACTCGAAATCGGAATCGATCGGCAGCAGGGTATGGTCAAGGTCGAACAGGGCGAGTTTCATCATTCTTTCGCTTCCTCCTGCAGCCATTCGCGCAGCAGGGGCAGGGTGATCGGGCGTTTGGTTTCCAGTGAATACTGGTCGAGCGAGTCGAGCATCGAGGACAGCGATACCATGTCGCGCTGGAAGTGCGACAGCAGGTAAGGTAGCACACCGGGTGAGAGGATCAAGCCGCGCGCTTCCGCCATTTGTGTCAGCGTTGCAAGCTTTTCCTCGTCGGTCAGGCCATGGATCTGGTACACCAGGCCCCAGCCCATGCGCGTGCGCAAGTCCTCGCGCACCGGCAGCACGGCCGGGGCGACCGAGCCCGCGCTCACCATGAAGGCATTATTGGCGCGAATCTCGTTGAACAGGGCAAAGGCATCGATCTGGGCCACCGGCGACAGCTTTTCGCAGTCGTCCAGCAGGTACAGGTCCACCTCCGGCGAATACAGGAACTCGGTTTCAATCGAAAACGGCGAAATATAGCGCGCGCGTTCGCTCGAGGCGAGCGCCTTCAGCAGGTGCGACTTGCCTGCGCCGGTTTCCCCCCACAGGTAGGCGAAATGCTCGCGGGAGCTGCGTTCGGCGAACTGGCGCATCAGCGCCGCCACCTCGGCATTGCGGCCCACCTCGAACGACTCGAGGGTGCACACCGGCTCCGCACCCAGGTCAAGCACCAGCTGTTTCATTGGACTTGTCCCGGCATCGTGGATTTTTTGCTAACGTAATCGATCTTCACACTACGCATTATAAAAGCTGCTGCGCATGTAGTGGCGGCGCAGGTGCCTAAAACCGACCATTAAGAGGGCGGAAGCCGGTAAAGCGAGCAATACGCCGACGAATCCGAACAGCTGGCCGAAGGCCAACAGGGCAAAAATCACAGCCAGCGGATCGAGGCCGATACGCTCGCCTACCAGGCGCGGCGTCAGGATGAAACCCTCGATCACCTGGCCCAGGCCATAGATGATGGCCACGGCCACCAGCCCGCTCCAGTCGGTAAATTGCAGCACCGCCGCCATCAGCGCCAGCAGCAGGCCCAGACCAAAGCCGAGATAGGGAATGAATACCAGCACGCCCGACAGGATGCCGACCGGCAGCGCGACGTCGAAACCGGCCACCGCCAGGGCCGTGGAGTAATAAACCGACAACACCAGCATCACCATCAACTGGCCGCGCAGGTACTGGGCCAGCAGGACATCCGACTCGCGCGCCATGTCCATGGTGGCGCCGATATAGCGGCGCGGCACGGCAGCGGCGATGCGGGCCAGCAGTTGGTGCCAGTCCAGCAACAGGTAGAACAGCACGACCGGGATCAGCACCAGCGTCGCCAGCCAGCCCAGCACGGCGCTGCCGCCGGTGCGCGCGGAATTCAGTACCGCAGTCCAGATCTGGTTGCCGCTTTCGGCCATCTTTTCCGCCACCAGGGCCTTGATACTGGCGCCATCGAGGGTGAACTCCACGCCCAGCTGCTGCAGGCGCGGGCCCAGCGTGTCATTCAGCTTGGCCAGCGATGCGGGAATCGCCGCCTGCAGCAGCGGGATCTCCTTTTGCAGCACCGGCACCACAATCAGCAGCAGCGCCAGCACGGCGGCGCCAAACAGGGTGATAACGACGGATACGGCCAGCGCACGCGGCATTTTCCAGCGCCGGAACATGCGCAGGCGGCACAGCTTGTCGACAGCGGGATTCAGCGCATAAGCGAAAATGGCAGCCGCCAGGAAGGGCGTCAGCACCGGACCCAGGATCCACAGGAGGAAAAAGAAGGCGGCCCAGACAGACACCCAGAATAGCGTTTGTTTTTGTTCTGCCGAGAGGGGAAGGGGCATCTTCTGGGGCGTGGTAGGGACGAAGGAAGGGCTATTCTAACGCCTCGGCTGTTAAAAACACCATGCGCCAAGCCTATCAGTAGTTTAATATTTCTATAAGTCAACTCCGATCTGATGTCATGCTGTCTGTCCGTACCCAAGCCGCCCTGGCGGCCCTGTCCCTGGCCTTTGCCGCGCATACCCCTGCCATGGCAGCGGACGATGGTGAAAAATGCGAAGGCTTCAACCGCCTGCTGTGCATGCCCCTTGCCGCCGCAGCCAGCGTGGCCGACGCCGCAGCCAGCGTCGCCGAAGCGGTGAACTTCAAGAAGCCATCCAGCAAGGTCGTCGACGCGACGGATGAGGGCGACCTGGCCCGCATCAAGCGCTTCGATCCCAGGAAGGATCCCAGCTTCGCCCCGGAAAACATGCTGGGCGTGGCGGTCAACACCTACCTGACCAAGCCCGATCCGGCCAAGGACGCCAAGCGTTTCGCCGTCCTTGAATACCTGGTCGACAAGTCCGACATCGCCGGCGAGCTGGGCACCGTACTGCTGCAGGAAACCGTGAACCAGGCCTATTTCGCCCGCAATGCCCCGCAGGAAAGCTGGCCGCGCCGCCTGGCGCTGGCCCACCTGCTGGTCGAGCGCGGCGCCAGCGCCAGGGGCATCAACCTGTCCACTTGCGACCATTGTGAGACCGACAACGAATTCCTTGCGCTGCTGATCCAGGCCGGCGCCAACCCGAACGTGCAGTCGACGACCTACTCGGCCCTGCTCAACCGCTTCATCCGCAAGGACCAGTTCGACGCCGCCAGGCGCCTGGTCGCCCTTGGCGCCGATCCAAACGGCAGCACCTGGGGCAAGCGCAGCATGCTGGTACGCCTGGTCAGCGAATGCGACAAGGACATGACGCGCAACCTGGTGCCATCCGACCGCTTCGACGCGGAATGGCAGAAATGCGTTTCCGCGGTCACGACGCGCGTCAGCTTCGCCATCGAACAGGGCGCCGACCCGAATGGCAAAGCCAACCCTGACAACGAGTGCCTGACGCCCTACGACGTGGCGCTGGAAAAGAAGAATGAAGAACTGGCCGCTCGCCTGCTGAAGCTCGGTGCCCGCTCCAGGTTTGGGGAAGTTTGCCGCTCCGGGGGCTGAAAATCGAAGGTTCGGGGGGTAAAAATGCTAAAATAGCGGACTTGCCGTATTCGGCCACCGCTTTTCCATTCTTCCGCCTCAGTTGCGACAACACCATGAGCCAACCTTCGAATGTTTCCCTGTCCTACCGTGACGCAGGTGTCGATATTGACGCCGGCGACGCCCTAGTTGAAGCGATCAAGCCATTCGCCAAGCGCACCATGCGCGAAGGCGTGATGGGCGGCATCGGCGGCTTCGGCGCGCTGTTCGAGATCAGCAAGAAATACAAGGAGCCGGTGCTGGTTTCCGGTACCGACGGCGTCGGCACCAAGCTCAAACTGGCGTTCGAGCTGAACCGCCACGACACCGTGGGCATCGACCTGGTGGCCATGAGCGTGAACGACATCCTGGTGCAGGGCGCCGAGCCGCTGTTCTTCCTCGACTACTTCGCCTGCGGCAAGCTGAACGTGGCGACCGCGACCGACGTGATCAAGGGCATCGCCAAGGGTTGCGAATACTCCGGCTGCGCACTGATCGGCGGCGAAACCGCTGAAATGCCATCCATGTACCCGGACGGCGAGTACGACCTGGCCGGTTTCGCAGTCGGCGCGGTTGAAAAATCCAAGCTGATCGACGGTTCCAAGATCAAGCCGGGCGACGTGGTGCTGGGCCTGGCCTCCTCCGGCGCCCACTCCAACGGTTATTCCCTGGTGCGCAAGATCATTGAAGTGGCCAAGCCGGACCTGGAAGCCGACTTCCACGGCCGCAAGCTGGCCGACGTGCTGATGGAACCAACCCGCATCTACGTCAAGCCGCTGCTGGCGCTGATGGAATCGATGGAAGTCAAAGGCCTGGTGCACATCACCGGTGGCGGC
Source organism: Duganella sp. Root198D2 (assembly GCF_001428585.1). Taxonomy (NCBI): domain Bacteria; kingdom Pseudomonadati; phylum Pseudomonadota; class Betaproteobacteria; order Burkholderiales; family Oxalobacteraceae; genus Duganella; species Duganella sp. Root198D2. The sequence continues at coordinate 269,696 of NZ_LMIC01000050.1, forward strand.
CTGGTGGAAAACATCCCGCGCGTGCTGGCGGACAACCTGACCGCGGAACTGGATGGCTCCTCCTGGACCATGCCACCGCTGTTCAAGTGGCTGCAGCAGCACGGCGGCGTCGCCGACGCGGAAATGCACCGCGTGTTCAACTGCGGCATCGGCATGACCGTGATCGTGTCCGCTGAAAACGCCGACGCAGCAGTCGCCCAGCTGACCGCAGCCGGCGAAACCGTGTCCCGCATCGGCAAGATCCGCGCCCGCGCGGAAGGCGAACACCAGACCATCGTCGTCTAAAAAAATGGGGACGTACCCCATTTTCCAAGTCCATGAACGGAGCCTCGCCAGGCTCCGTTTTTTTTGTCCACTTTCGTTCCTGACCCCATGGTGGACTATTTCCGCGTGAAATCCATGATCCAGTTGGTCTGCCAGCTGGTGCCATCGTCCCAGGAATAGGCTTGCTCCCAGCGTGCCTGGCGCTCGCTGCTGCGGGTCCAGGTAAAACGCACGCGGGCGGTGCGGCCTTTGTAGACTTCCTCGCCTTCAAAGCGGCCCACGCCGTCGGCATCGAAACGGCCCACCACGGGCGGCAGCAAAGTGCCCGTGGCGGGATCGAGTCCGCCGTCGCGGTTGGTCAGCCAGTAGATGCTCCAGCGCCCGGTGGCGGGATCGAACACGCGCAGCGTCATCGCCACGAAGCCGGGACGCCAGTTGCCGAGCGGCCGGTATTCGTCATAGTTGCCGATGCCGGCCGGCAGCGCGTGCACCAGGTTGCTGGCGCTGAAGTTCTCCCATGGGCTGTCCGGATTGGCATAATCGGATTGGCGCCGGTTCTGCACCGTCCAGTCGCCGTGCAGGAAGTCGAAGCCGTGCCGCGCGCGCTCAAGGTCGGCCGCTGATGGCGCTCCGCCCGCAGCTCCCGCCGCGCTGCTTGCCGCCAGGGTCAGCGCCCCAATCAGTTTCTTCATGGTTGTCTCCTGTGTGAAAGAGCCACCATGCTAGGCGGCCAACAGGCGAGAACCCGCCCTATATGCCGTGCGTATCTAATTCCGATACCAAAAAGGATTTTCTTAGGCCCGGACCCGGCCCCGGCGCGATCATTCGTCCTTGCCGAACGAAAGGACACGCCATGCTCACCACCATCTTCATCGTATTCGCCGCCTGCTTTGTACTGGAGCGCCTGCGGCCCGGATGGAAGCTGCCCCACGTCCGCACCTGGCCGCTGCGCGTGCTGGCGATCAATGCCGTGCAGCTTGGCGTGGTCCTGCTGGCCGGCGTAACGTGGGAACGCTGGACCTCGCAAGCCTCGCTGCTGCACCTCTCCGATCACGTCGGTCCCGTGACTGGAGGCCTGCTGGCCTACTTCATCGCCACCTTCGTCTTCTATTGGTGGCATCGCGTACGCCATGAATCGGACCTGCTGTGGCGCCTGTTCCACCAGATCCACCATAGCCCGCAGCGCATCGAAGTCATCACCTCCTTCTACAAGCACCCCGGCGAAATGGTCGTCAACTCGATCATCGGCAGCCTGCTGGTATATGCCTTCCTCGGCCTGTCGCCGGAGGCGGGTGCGGCCTACACCCTGTGCACCGCGCTCGGAGAATTCTTCTACCACACCAGCGTCACCACGCCGCGCTGGATCGGCTGGTTCTTCCAGCGCCCCGAGATGCACCGCATCCACCACCAGTACGGCCGCCACAAGAACAACTACGGCGACATCGTGTGGTGGGACATGCTGTTCGGGACCTACGAAAACCCGGAGAAGTTTGAAGCCAGTTGCGGCTTCGATCCTGCCAAGGAGGAAAAGCTGGTGGACATGCTGGCCTACCGCGATGTTCATCAAGGGCCTTAGGCGCTTGCCAAAACGATAATGCGGCACGAGAATAGACTCTCCAAAATCGAGGAGACCTCATGCGCCTGATCCGTCCCGCCATCCTGGCCCTGCTTGTCGCGTCAACCGCCGCTATGGCGCAAGACATCAACCATCAGCAGCGCACCGCTTTGATTGACAAAGTCGTCAAGGAACTTGACGCGCATTATGTCTACCCGGCGCAATTGCAGGGCGTTGGCGAAAAACTGCGAGCGACAGACTTCAACACGGCCACGACGGAAGAAGCGTTTGCCGACGCGCTGACCGAGCGCCTGCGGGAGCTGGTCCGGAACCGCCACCTTGGCATCATGCATGACGCCGATGGCTTTCCCGGCATGGATCGCGAAGAACGTCCCTTGAGCGACCAGGAACGCGCCCAGATGTACGCGCAGGTCGCCGCCAGCGGTTACGGCATCGAACGCGTTGAACGCCTGCCAGGCAACGTCGGCTACTTCAAGACCAAATCGTTTGCACCGGGCACGCCATCGGCGCCGGCAGTCGCCAAGGCCATGACCAGCCTGGCTGATACCGAGGCCCTGATCATCGACTTGCGCGACAATGGCGGCGGCTCCCGCGATGCGGTGCCGCTGCTGGCCAGCTATCTGTTCGATAAGCCAGCGCGCCTGAATGACCTGTTCGCGCGCGAAGGCAACAAGACCATTGAAAACTGGACCAGCAAGGAAGTCGCAGGCAAGCGCTTCGGCGGCACCAAACCGGTCTACATCCTGGCCAGCCAAGGTACTTATTCGGCGGCGGAAGATTTCATCTACGCCCTCAAGAACCTGAAGCGTGCCGTCATCATCGGCGAGACCACAAAGGGCGGCGCCAGCCCTGCCAAGTTGTTCTGGCTGGACCGCAATTTCGCCATCCTGATTCCACAGGAAACCAGCATCAGCCCGGTCACCCGCACCAACTGGGAAGGCGTGGGCATCGCGCCCGATATCGCGGTGCCCGCCGCCGACGCCCTGCAAGCTGCACAGGCCGAGATCAGGAAGCGGCAGGCAGCCGCCGCACATTAAGGCCTAACGCAGCGGCAGGGCGATCGGCCGCATCGGCGCCGCATCCGCACCGCGCAACTTGAGCGAGGCGCCGATAAAGGCGAATTCGTATACCTTGTCGCGCGCCAGTTCTTCCAGGTTGACCAGTTCCATGATCGGCACGCCGTGTTCGGCCAGCAGGTAGGTGTGGACCGGAATGTAGTTGTCCTTGGCTTCGGAAGGGAAGGATTCGAAGCTCAGGTTGTCCGCGCCCACCACCATCGCGCCGTTCTGCTCCACCAGGAAGCGTGCCGCATCCAGGCCCATGCCCGGCGGATTCTGCATGAAGGCTTGCGCCTTCTCGAACTGCTGCATGCGGCCGGTGCGGATCAGCACCACGTCGCCCTTCTGCAGCGCCACCTTCTGTTTGGCCAATGCCTCGGCCAGGTCCTTGCCGGTCACGCGGTAGTTATCCGGCAGCATAGGGACGCCCTTGGCCGCGGCCACGTCGATCAGCACACCGCGCGCCACGATCGGTGGCAGCTTCTCGGCACCGGCCACTTTCCAGCCGCGGTCGCCCAGGTGCTCGGAAGCCTTGAAGCCGTTCCAGATCTTGCCGTCCAGGCCGAAGTGGTTCAACGCATCGATATGGGTCCCCATATGCGCATACATCGAAATCGCGCTGCCCGTGTAGCTGACGTGCTGGTTCATCGCCTTGCCCGTTTCCATCGGGTCGGACAATACGTTGCCATGCGGCGTATGTGTCATCCACATCAGGTAAGGCGGATCGCCGGCCGCCTGCCAGCTTGGCATGCCGACGAAATAATCCACCGACAGGTCATAAGCGCGGCCGCCGCTGAGGCGCGCCAGGATGGCCGCGCTGGACGCCTGGGTCACCAGGTTCAGGCGGCCGATTTCATCCTGCGGCCCCCACGGGCTGGTGCCCGGTTCGGCAGCCATGGCATTGGCGGACAGCAGCAGGGCGGCGAGGGTAGTTGCGAGTTTCATCTTGGCTCCTTTGTAAGAAAATCAGTGAAGCCAGCATATTTGATTCTGCTGCTAAGATAATCGGGCGATTTTGATAAAGACTTTTTACCCAGGGGATCGAATGGACAAGCTGGCGGCCATGCAAGCCTTTCGCCGCGTAGTCGAGCGCGGCAGCTTCAGCAAGGCGGCAGAGGAGCTGGGCCTGTCGCCGGCCGGCATCGGCAAGCAGGTGCGCTCGCTGGAGCAGGGCCTGAACGCGGCACTGCTGCTGCGCACTACGCGCACCATGAGCCTGACCGATACCGGCCGCGCCTACTTCCAGGAGTGCTGCCGCCTGCTCGACGAACTGGAGGAGCTTGAACGCAGCACCAGCGGTGAGCAGGCTGCAATGAAAGGGCGCGTGCGCATCAACGCTCCGATGTCGTTAAGCCTGGTGGTGCTGCCGCAGCTGCTGACGCGCTTCATGGACCAATACCCCGAGATCGACGTCGAGCTGACCATGGCGGACCGCTTGCTCGACGTCGTGGCGGAAGGCTTCGACCTGTCGCTGCGCGTACGCACCACGCTGCCCGATTCATCGCTGGTGGTGCGCGCTGCCGGCAAGGTGGAGCAGTGGCTGTGCGCCGCGCCGGCTTACCTGCGCCAGCGCGGCGCACCGCGGGTGCCGCATGACTTGCTGGCGCATCGCGCGCTGGCCTTCCGCCTGGCCGAGGCGCCCGGCCTGTGGCGGCTGGAAGGGGAGGGCGGCACGGCTGAAATCGAACCGCCGGTGCGTATGTGGCTGGACAACAGCCTGATGCTGGGACAGATGCTGGCAGCCGGGCAGGGCATCGGCTCGCTGCCCTCCTTCATCGCGCGGCCCATGCTGGCGCAGGGCACGCTGGAGCGCGTGCTGCCGGCATGGCAGATGCAACCGCGTGTCGCCTACATCGTCTACCCCGGCAACCGCCACCTGCAGACCAAGGTGCGCGCCCTGTCCGACTTCCTGGCGGCGGAATTGCCGGCGCTGTTCTAGCGCTTGAGGATCTTCGGCACCGGCGCCGGGCGCAGGCGGTAAGCGTCCGGCATGCCGGAACCGAGCAAGGGGCGCAGGTACATGCGGAAGGCATCGGTCACGCCGGTACCCTTCTCGTCGATGAATTCATCTTCCATGGTGCGCGTCTTGCCTGCCACGGCATCCAGCGGCAGCAGCTCATAGTCGACCGAATAGAAGCCGGTGCGCTTGATCGCCACCGAGCCATTGCGCTCGCCCCACATGGCGAACTGCACGGCCTTCTCGCCTACTTCGCGCGCCTCGCGCTGGTCCACGTCCGACACGCAGCCGATGAAGGAGCGCTGCAGGTAGCCGAAGGTATCGCCGCGCACGCGCTTGATCCCCAGCTTGTCCTTGATCTCGTCACACAGCAGGTCGGCCAGCGCACCGGTGCCGGACAGCTGCACATTGCCGTGCGCATCGCGTTCCACTTCCTTCGCCAGCAAGGTGGCGATCGGCTCGCCGGATGCATCGTGGATGCCTTCCGACACCGCCACCACGCACCGCCCATAGCGCGCGTACGTGTCCTTCACATCGGCCAGGAACTGTTCGATCGAAAACACGCGTTCCGGCAGGTAGATCAGGTGCGGTCCGTCGTCCGGGAATTTCTTGCCCAATGCCGATGCGGCAGTCAGGAAGCCGGCATGGCGTCCCATCACCACGCCCACGTATACGCCCGGCAGCGAAGCGTTATCCAGGTTGGCGCCGGCAAAGGCTTGCGCGACAAAGCGCGCCGCCGAAGGAAAGCCCGGTGTGTGGTCGTTGCCCACCAGGTCGTTGTCGATGGTCTTGGGAATGTGGATGGCACGCAGCGGATAGCCCGCAGCCTGCGCCTGTTCGGCCACGATGCGCACCGTGTCCGATGAATCGTTGCCGCCGATGTAGAAGAAGTGCTCGATCTCATGCGCCTTCAGCACCTTGAAGATCTCTTCGCAGTACTTCAGGTCCGGCTTGTCGCGCGTCGAGCCGAGGGCGGAGGAGGGTGTGGCGGCCACCAGTTCCAGGTTATGGCTGGTTTCCTGCGTCAGGTCGACGAAGTCCTCGTTGACGATGCCGCGCACGCCGTGCATGGCACCGTAGATGCGTGTCACATTGCGGAAGCGCCGTGCCTCGAGCACGACGCCGACCAGCGACTGGTTGATCACGGCGGTGGGACCGCCCCCTTGTGCGACCAGGATCTTGCCAGACGGCATCGCGCTGCCTCCTTCGAAGTGAGTGACGGACGAGCCGCCAGCTTACTCCGTTTTTGCTCCTGCGCCGATATGCTTGCCGAGGAATTTCTCGACCCGGGTCCAGAAGTCGATATTGTTCTTCGGCAGTTGCCAACCATGGCCTTCCTCGTCGTACTGGATCCACTCGACCTGCTTGTTGGTCTGCACCAGCGCATCGCGGAAAGCCAGGCCGTGGATCAGCGGTACGCGCCGGTCGTCCGCGCCATAAGCCAGCAGCACCGGCCGCTTGATGCGCGCCGCCTGCTCCAGCGGCGAAGTGGCTTTCAACTGCGCGGCATCCTTGGCCTGGTCGCCGACCATTTCAGGCATGCCATACTTCTTCCAGCTTTCGCTCATATCGTCGCTGAAGCGCCAGTGCCCGTTGTACATCAGGTTGATATCGGTGACACCCACCCAGTCGATACCGCATTGGTACAGTTCGGGATCATTGACCAGGCCCATCAGGGTGGCATAGCCGCCATAGCTGGCGCCGGCAATGCAAATGCGTTGAGGGTCGGCATAACCCTGGGCGATGGCCCACCTGGTGGCATCGGCGATATCGTCCTGCATCTTCAGGCCCCATTGCTTCAAGCCGGCCTTGAAATGCTTGTAGCCATAGCCGGTACTGCCGCGGAATTCCGGCTCCAGCACCGCGTAGCCGCGCGAAGCCAGGAACTGGGTTTCACGGTTCCAGCCGTAATGCACGCCGCGCACGTAAGGGCCGCCATGCACCATGACGACCATCGGATACTTCTTGCCGGCACCGCCTGGCGGCAGTGTCAACTGGACCGGGACCTGCCTGCCATCGCGCGCAGCGATGCGTACCACGTCCTGGGTGCCCATCTGCCCAGGCTTGATCTGTGGACGGGTCTGCCCGACGGGCTGCAGCTTCCTGGTACTGCGGTCGTACAGGAAGTAAATCACCGGCTGCACGTCGGGATAGGACGTCACCAGCACGTTCGGCGTGCCGGTGCGGCGCGGTATGCGCAGGTTGTTGATGGTGGACGGCAGCTGCTGGTCGATTTCGTCCTGCAGAGCCTTGTATTCAGGATCGAACCACAGCGTGCCTTCCGCGTCGGCTTCATAGTGGATGCCGAGCAGCTTGCCCTCGCGCAGCAGCAGGTCGCCGCGGAAGTCATGATTTTCCAGTTGCACCAGCGGCTTCTCGGCCAACTTATTGGCCTTGAAGTCATAGGTGTACAAGGCAGTCTTGTCGCCATCCTTGTTGCTGCTGACATATAGCGTACCGTCGCGTGCATAGGACAGCGGCATGAAGGAGCCCGAATTGGGCTTGTAGGCATCAAAGGTGGTCAGCAGGCGCCACTCTTCGCTGTCGCCTTCGCGGATATGGAAGGAAACGGTGCGCGAGCCGTCGGTGTGGGCGGAAACCAGTCGTGGCTTGCCAGCGTCGTCCAGCGTGTAGGCCTGCGCGTTGGCCGGCCGCTTGATGCCCTCGGTACGACCGGTCAGGGTGTTCAGCCTGAGCATGTTCACGTAGTCGAGCTTGCCTTGCAGGTCGTTCGAGACGCCACTCAGCACGTATACCCACTCGGAATCCTGGGCGCCAACCGGCCCCATGAAATAATTCCATGCCAGCATGCGCGGCCCGGAGCTGTCCAGCGAATTCGTGGTCACCAGCTGGCGCATGCCGCTGCCGTCCGCGTTCACTGCCCACAGGCCCGGGCCGTTGACGGTTTCTCCCTGGCCGACCTGCTTGTCGGCGGTGTTGAACAGGATGCGCTCGTCGTTGACCCACTGGATATCGGCGACGTCGCGCGTGCCGAACTTGGCCACGACGTTGATCTTGTGCTGGACCGAATCATAAACAGCCAGCATATAGCGGCCGTTCTGCTCATGCGGCACGCGCACCGCGAGGTAGCGCCCGGTCGGCGAAAGGGTGGCACCGGTAAAGGCCGGGTAGTTGAAAAAAGACTCGGCAGGCGGGACGGAGCCGGCCGCGCGCGCAGGAAGCCAGGCCGCCGTAATGGCCAGGCCGAGCAGGGCAGAGTGGATCAGGTGCTGGGTTTTCTTCATGGTGAGCATGCGTGCTTCAGTGTGGATTTATCGTCCGGCCCCGATATGGCGATCGAGGAAGCGCTCCACGCGCGTCCAGAAATCGATGTTGTTGCGCGGCTCGTACCAGCCGTGGCCTTCGTTGGGGTATTCGATCCATTCCACATCCGGGTTCGAATCGCGCACGGCGTCGCGCAGGCGCGTGCCATGGACGATCGGAACACGCTGGTCCTTGCCGCCATAGGCCAGCAGCAGCGGGCGCTTGATGCGGTGCGCCTGCGCCAACGGCGAAGTAGCCTTGAACTGCGCTGCATCCTTGACCGGGTCGCCGATCGTATCCGGCATGGTGTAGCGCTTGTGGTCAGCGGAAATATCGTCGGGATAGCTCCACGCCGGGCTGAACAGCAGGTCGATGTCGGTGACGCCGACCCATTCGATGCCGCATTGGTACAGGTCGTGGTCTTTGACCAGTCCCATCAGGGTCGCGTAGCCACCGTAGCTGGCGCCGGCGATGCAGACCCGGGCCGGGTCGGCGATGCCCTGGGCCACCGCCCATTTCATGCCGTCGGCCACATCGTCCTGCATCTTCAGTCCCCATTGTTTCCACCCCAGCAGGTAATGCTTGCGGCCAAAGCCGGTACTGCCGCGGAACTCCGGCTGCAGCACCGCGTAGCCGCGCGAGGCGAGGAACTGCACGTCCGCACGCCAGCCCCAGGCGCTGCCACGCACCCAGGGACCGCCATGCACCAGTACCACCATAGGCAGGTTCTTGCGCTTGCCGGCAGGCAGGGTCAGCATGGCCGGAATCTCCAGGCCATCGCGCGCTGCATAGCGCACCTCTTCCTGCATGCCCATCTGCCCGGGCTTGATCTCGGGGTGCGATTCACCCACGCGCGCCAGCTTGCCCGTTGCGCGCTCATAGCTGTAGTAGCGCTCCGGCTGGACATCGGAATACGAGCGCACCAGGACGTATGGCGCAGTCTCCTCCTGCGGCAACTGGACCACGTTGACGGTGCCGGTCAACAGCTTGTCGATAGCGTCCTGCATCTGCTGCAACGCCGGATCGAACCATTGCACGCCCTCGCCATCGCGCTGGTATTGCACACCGAGCAGCTTGCCGTTGCGGATCACCAGCCTGCCTTTGAAGTCGTAGCCATCCAGGGCCAGCAACGGAGCGGCATCCAGGGTATTGCCGGCCATGTCATAGCGGTACACCGCTGATTTGTCGGCACCGCCGTTGCTCGTGACGTAGAGGGTATTGCCTTCTCCAAAGCCGAGCGGCGCGATGGTGTAGCCAGGCCCGATTTGCTGGGCTACGCTGGACAGCTTGCGCCATTGCTTGTCGTTGCCGAGCAGATGAAAGACTGTCTTGCCTTGTTCGAAGGTGGTGGCCAGGCGCGGCTCGCCGTGCCGGTCGAGCACCCAGCCCGTGGCTTGCGCCGGCCCTTTCAAGCGCTCGTGGCTGCCGTCGATGGTATTCACGCGCCACAAGTTCGCGTAGGCGTTCTCTTTTGGCCCGTCCTGGCGCGGCTCGATGGCATATACCAGGTCGGAATCCCGCTCGCCATCGTAGTCGATCAGCGTGATGCGGCTGGCGAGCATCAGGTAAGGGGAGGCGGCGCCGCTCAGTTGTTTGTTGGGGGCATCGCTTGCCAGCAGCAGCGGCCGGCCGCCGTCGCGGTCGATGGCGAACATGGAAGCCGCGAACTTGCCGCCGGAAGCCACGCTGCCAAGATTGAATGACTCGAACACCAGGCGCTGGTCGTTGACCCATTGCACCGACACCACATCGGCATCCTTGAAGTTGGCGACTACCTTGGCCGAGCGTGAAGCCAGGTCGATGACGGCCAGTTGCGTACGCCCTCCGGCCTGGGCAATGCGGGCGGCAAGGTATTTGCCACTGGGGGAAATGACAGCCCCGCCAAACAGCGGCCGGTTGAAGAAGTCCTTGGCTGGCGGCGGTGATGGCGCCCCGCCGGCTGCCGCGCCTGCGCCAGGTGACGCGATCGAAAGCGCCAGCCCTGCGAGGCAGGCCAGCAGCAGGCGCGGCAAGGGCGTCATTTCGCCTTGGCTCCGGCGCCGATATGCTTGTCGAGGAATTTCTCGACGCGGCCCCAGAAGTCGAGGCGGGTCTGCAGGGTATACCAGCCGTGTTGTTCACCCACGTATTCAACGAATTCGGCATCGGCCTTGGCATCTTCCAGTGCGTTGCGCATCTTTTTGAAATGCACGAAGGGCACGCGGCGGTCTTCGCTGCCGTGTGCCATCAGCAGAGGGCGCTTGATGCGGGCGGCCTGCTTCAGCGGCGATGTGGCAACGAGCTGGGCGGCGTCGTTTTCCAGGTCGCCGACCAGCACTGGTACGCCGTAGTTCTTGTAATCTTCCGGCAAATCGGACAGCAGGGACATGCTGCCGTCATACAGCAGCGGAATGTCGGTGACAGCCAGATAGGAAATCCCGCAGCGGTACAATCCCGGATCATTCACCAGTCCCATCAGAGTGGCATATCCGCCATAGCTGCCGCCCATGATGCAGATGCGGTCAGGATCGGCAATGCCTTTTTCCACGGCCCACTTGACGCTGTCGGCGATATCATCCTGCATTTTCAGGCCCCATTGCTTGAAGCCGGCGGCGAACAGATTGAGGCCGTAGCCTGTCGAGCCGCGGTATTCCGGCTCCAGCACGGCGTAGCCGCGTGAGGCGAGGAACTGGCCGTCGGAATCCCAACCCCATTCGGTGCCGCGCACATAGGGTCCGCCATGCACCATTACCACCATCGGCAGCTTCTTGCCGCCCTTGGCCGGCACGGTCAGCCAGACCGGGATCTGCATGCCGTCGCGCGCCTTGACCTTGACCATTTCCTGGTTGCCCATCTCAGCCGGATTGATGTCCGGGTGGCTCGCGCCAACTACTTTCAGCTGGCCGGTCTTGCTGTTGAACAGCAAATAGGTGTGCGGCTGGCGGTCGGAATAACTGTTTACCAGCAGCCAAGGCACTTCCGGAACTGCCGGCGGGGTGATGATATTGACCAGGCCGGGCAACTTCTTGTCCACTTCAGCCTGGGCCGCCTTCATGCCCGCGTCGAACCAGATGCTACTGCGCGCCTCGCCCAGATAATGAATGCCAAGCAGGCGCTTGTCCGAATACACCATGCTGCCAGTGAAGTCGTAGTCGCTCAGCGATACCAGCGGTTCCGGGTCGACCTTGCCGCTGACGAGGTCCAGGGTGTGCAGAGCCGCCTTGTCTCCTTTCAAGCGGGCCTTGACCAGCATCTGCTGGTCATTGATGAAGCCGACCGGCTCGATGCCGTCGTCCTTGCCGTAGGCCGTGAAGGTGGACAGGGCGCGCCATTCGCGGCTGGCAGGGGCGCGGTAGTGGATGGTTTGTTTGCCGTCCTTGAGCGACACCATGATGCTGGGCTCGCCCCTATGATCCAGCATCCAGCCCTGCGCAGCGGTGGGGCGGTTGACGGTAGTCGATATTCCTGTCGACGTGTTCAACTTGATCAGGTCGATGCGCTCAACGACATGGGAGCCTTCCTTCCATTCGGGGCGGCGGGCATAGATGAACTCCGAGTCCTGGGCGCCCCGTTCATTCATCAGAAAAGTGTTCCACGGTTCGACATGGCGCGTGATCAGGCTGCCGATGACGTAGGCGATCCTGTGCTCCGCCAGTTGGCGCTTGTCCGTGCCATCACGGTTGATGGCCCACAGGCCAGGGGCAAATTCTGTTTCGCCAGCCGTCAGCTTGGAGTCGTCTACGTTGTAGACCAGGCGGTTGTCGTTGACCCAGCGGATGGCGCCGATATCGTAGCCGGCAAGGCGGGTTCCGCCGACCACGGCTTGGGTTTCGCTGTCGATGACCACCATGCCGTCGCGCAGCGCGTTATCGCCGACACGCAGTGCCACGTAGCGGCCGCTCGGCGATATGGCGGCGTCCTTGAAATGGGCTGGCTCGAAGAATTGCTGCAATGAAGGGGCCGCTTGTGCCAGGCCGCCAACGGCGGCCAGGGACAGAAGGAAATGCTTGATCATTTATGCTCGCTGCCGAAATTTATGTTGTGGAAAATATATGTTACCGGAATGGCAAAGTTGGAAACTCGCCAAAAATCACTTCTGCCCGGTCATTTCTGTTCTTGCCCGATATGCTTGTCGAGGAAATTCTCGACCTTGCTCCAGAAGTCGAGCCGGGTCTTCAGCGTGCTCCAGCCATGGCCTTCGCCGGCATATGCTGCGAACTCGGCGTCGGCTTTGGCTTTTTCCAGTGCGCTGCGCATCTTGCTGAAGTGGGTGAACGGCACGCGGTGGTCGTCGATGCCATGCGCCAGCAGCAGCGGGCGCTTGATGCGCTCGGCCTGCTTCAGCGGCGAGGTCGCCACGAACTGTGCCGCATCCTGTTCCAGGTCACCCACCAGCATCGGCACGCCATACGCCCTGTAATCGTCCGGCAGGTCCGACAGCACCGCCATGCCACTGTCATACAGCATGGGGATGTCGGTGACGGCCATGTAGGAAACGCCGCAGCGGTACAGGTTTGGATCGTTGACCAGGCCCATCAGGGTGGCGTAGCCGCCATAGCTGGCGCCCATGATGCAGATGCGCTCAGGATCCGCAATGCCTTTTTCCACGGCCCACTTCACGCTGTCGGCAATATCGTCCTGCATCTTCAAGCCCCACTGCTTCATCCCCGCCGAGAACAGTTTCAGGCCGAAACCGGTGGAGCCGCGGAATTCCGGCGCCAGCACCGCGTAACCGCGCGAAGCAAGGAACTGGCCTTCGGCATCCCAGCCCCAGGCATTGCCGCGGACATACGGGCCGCCATGCACCATCACCACCATCGGCAGCTTCTTGCCGCCTTTGGCCGGCAGGGTCAGCCAGGCCGGGATTTCCATCCCGTCGCGGGCACGGTATTTCACCATGTCCTGCTGGCCCATTTCGGCGGGCTTGATGTCCGGGTGCGCGCCGCCGATTCCCTTCAGCTCGTGGGTCTTGCTGTTGTACAGCGAGTAGAAGGTCGGCTGGCGGTCGGAGTAGCTGGCCACCAGCAGCCAATTGGTTTCCGGCTGTGCAGGAGGCGTGACAATGTTGGTCAAGCCGGCGATCTGCCGGTCGATTTCTTTCTGGGCCGCTTGCAGCGCCGGGTCGAACCAGATGCTGGAGCGCGCATCCGACAGGTAATGGATGCCGGCCAGGCGCTTCTTCGAGTACACCATCTCACCTTCGAAGTCGAAGTCCGCCATCGACACTAGCGGTTCGCCATCGATCTTTCCGGTGGCCAGGTTCATCAGGTATAGCGCTGCCTTGTCGCCTTTCTTGCGGGTTTTTACCAGCAGCCGTTTGTCGTCGTAGAAGCCGATGGGGGCAAGGCCCTCGTCGAGGATGCCGTAAGCAGACTGGCTTGCGATGGCGCGCCACTCGCCGTTCGCTTGGCGGTAATGAATGGTCTCTTGGCCGTCCTTCAAGGAGACCAGGACCGAAGGCTGGCCCTTATGATCCAGCAGCCAGCTGCGCGCCACGCCCGGATGGGTGATCGAGCTCGATTGCTGGGTCGCGATATTCAGCTGGATCAGTTCGGTGCGCTCGATTTCATAGTCGGATTTGCCCGACCAGACTGGGCGTTGCAGATAGATGATTTCGGAATCCTGTGCACCGTCTTCATCCAGCAGGAAGGTATTCCACGGTTCCAGGCGGGACTTGATCAGTGTTCCCGTAGTGAACTGCATGCCGCGGTGTTCCACTAGTTGGCGCCTTTCCTTGCCGTCGCGGCTCACGGAGTAAAGCCCCGGTGCGAAGCGCGTGTCGCCCCACGCGGCGTTGCGGTCTACAACCGTGTAGACCAGGCGCGTATCGTTGACCCAGCGGATATCGTCGACGTCGTAATCCGGCAGTCGGCCGCCGCCCACAATACCGAGTGTTTCGGTATCCAGGACCACGTAGGCATCGCGTTGCTCGTGGTCACCGAGACCCAGGGCGATGTAGCGCCCGCTGGGCGACAACTTGGCGTTCTTGTATTGAGGGGATTCGAAGAAATTCTTCGCCGGCGGGGCGGCATGGGCCAGTCCGGCCACGGCGGCCAGGCTGGCCAGGAGGTAAGCAATTTTCATAGGAAACGAATGTTACTCGAATGGCAATCTTAATTTCTAGCCAAATGTAACTTTCATCTATTCTGGTGTGCGGATGTGGCGTACAAGCGACAGGGTGCGTGCATCCGGCGCCGGCGTCAGCAGGCTGACCACAATCAGCGCGGCCAGCCCGGCCGGCACGCCGAACACACCGGCCGAATTGGCGGCGATGCCGAACCACTGCCCGTTGATGCTGCCGCCCAAGACCGGATTTGCGTGCAGCATGTAGTACAGGCAGGTAAAGAAGCCCGCCACCATCGCGGCGATTGCGCCCTGGTGGTTGGCGCGCTGCCAGAATACGCCCGCCACCAGCGCCGGGAACAGCGTCGATGCGGCCAGCGAGAAGGCGGCGCCCACCAGCGACAGGATGTCGCCCGGCTTGGTCGATGCGGCATAGGCTGCGATGAAGGCCACCGCCAGCAACAGCAGCTTGGAAATCGTCACCCGCTTCTGGGTTGATGCCTCCGGATCGACGATCTTGTAATAGACGTCATGCGACAGTGCGTTGGAGATCGCCAGCAGCAGGCCGTCCGCGGTGGACAGCGCAGCAGCCAGGCCGCCCGCGGCCACCAGTCCCGATACCACATACGGCAGGCCGGCAATCTCCGGCGTGGCCAGCACCAGCACGTCGCCATCGATCTGGATTTCCGCCAGTTGCACGATGCCGTCCAGGTTGATGTCGCTGATGGACAGCAGCGGGTTGGCCTTGTCCACATTGGCCCAGTACGAGACCCAGGTCGGCAAGTGCGCGAAATCGCTGCCCACCAGGGAGCTGTAGATATCGTATTTGACCAGCACCGCCAGCGCCGGGATGGTCAGGTACACCAGCAGGATGAAGAACAGGGTCCAGAACACCGACACCCGCGTTTCCTGCACCGAAGGCGTGGTGTAGGAGCGCATCAGGATGTGCGGCAAGGCGGCCGTACCCACCATCAGGCAGAACACCAGCGCCAGGAAGTTGTTGCGCTTCTGGTCCGACTGCTCGCGGTCGGCGCCGGGGAAGGGCTCGGCATGCTTGACCAGTTCGCGCCCGCGGGCCAGGTTGTGGTTGCGCTGCTCCGTCCACACGGCCGCCGCGTCTTCCACGGTCTTGGGATAGTCGGCCAGCGCCCGTTCGGCGGCGCGGATTTCCAGCAGCGAGCCGTTGCGCTGCTTGACCATGTCCAGGTTGTGCTGCGCTTCCAGCCGGCCCGAATCCCAGGAGGCCGGCAAGCCGTGCAGGCGCACGGCGAAATCGTCGGCGCGCTGCAGGAATACTTCGCGCACCTCGGTTTCTTTGTCGTCGTGCGCCAGTTGCGATTCGCGCGCGCTGAGCTTGGGCAGCAGCTTGCCGTAGGCGACCTGCGGCACCGGGTTGCCGCCATGCTTGACCGCCAGCCACATGGCCGGCATCAGGAAAGCCACCAGGATGATGATGTACTGCGCCACCTGGGTCCAGGTAATTGCGCGCATGCCGCCCAGGAAGGAGCACACCAGGATCGACGCCAGCCCGAGGAAGATGCCGACCGAAAAATCGACGCCGGTGAAGCGCGATGCGATCAGCCCCACTGCATAAATCTGCGCCACCACGTAAGTGAAGGAGACGATGATGGTGGCGCCAACCGCCATCAGCCGCACCGCGCGCCCGTTGACACCGCCGCCGTAGCGCGCTGCGAAGAAGTCGGGAATGGTGTACTGGCCGAACTTGCGCAGGTAGGGCCCGATCAGCAGCGCCACCAGGCAGTAGCCGCCAGTCCAGCCCATGATATAGGCCAGGCCGTCGAAGCCGTGCAGGTACAGCCCGCCCGCCAGCGAGATGAAGGACGCAGCGGAAATCCAGTCGGCCGCCGTGGCCATGCCGTTGAACAGCGAAGGTACGCGCCGCCCCGCCACGTAATATTCCGCCACGTTCGAAGTGCGGCTGATCACGCCGATTGCCGCGTACAGGATGATGGTGGCGAACATGAACAGGTAGCCGATCCACAGGCGCGGCATGCCTTCCTTTTCCAGCATTGCCAGTGCGAGCAGGAACATGGCGAAGCAGCCGGTGAAGATCGTGTAATAGCGCTGCAGCTTGCGGAAGAAGGGCGTCCTCATGCCTGGCCCTCGCTCTCGCTGCGGTACAGCCGCTCGATGGCGCGCATGCGCCAGGCGTAGAAACCGATGATGGCGAGGTAGATCAGCGATGCGCCCTGCGCGGCGAGGTAGAACGACAACGGCCAGCCGAAAATCGACAGCCCGCTCAATTCGCGCGCAAAGAAAATGATGCAGAACGTGGTGAGCAGCCAGGTGGCCAGCAGCCAGCCGGTCATGCGGCGTACGCGGCGCCAGTGGCGCTCGATCTTATCCAAATTGCGGTACCTCTTCTTCATCGGGCGGCACGTCCGGCTCGCGCAGCGGGAACGTGACGCGGAACAGGCAGCCCGGATATTTCGGGTCGGTGGTGCGCGGGTTGGCGAACAGGTCGACTTCCGCATCGTGCTGCTGCGCCACTTCGCGCACGATCGGCAGGCCGAGGCCGGAGCCCTCGGTATTGCTGCCCAGGATGCGGTAGAAGCGTTCGAACACATGGCCCCGTTCCGCTGCCGGGATGCCGGGGCCGTTGTCTTCCACTTCGAGCAGCGCATGCCTGCCGGTGCGGCGCACGCGCACCGTGACTGCACTGCCGCGCGGCGTGTAGCGCAGGGCATTGTCGATCAGGTTGGACAGCATTTCGCGCAGCATCATGGCGTTGCCGGAAATCGGCACCTCTTCATGCGGCGGCTCGTAGCCAAGGTCGATGCCGTAGTTGAATGAAGCCTGCACCCAGTCGTGCACCGTATTGCGCGCCACTTCGCCCAGCTCCAGCGGCGCCATCGCGGTGCCGGCCTGGGGCTGGTTTTCGGCGCGCGCCAGTGCCAGCAGCTGGTTGACCAGGCGCGTTGCGGCTTCCGACGATTTGGCCAGCTGCTCCAGTGAACGGTGCACCTCGGCCTGGTCGGTCTGCCTCAGCGCCAGTTCCGATTGCGTGCGCATGCCGGCCAGCGGGGTTTTCATCTGGTGCGCGGCATCGGCGATGAAGCGCTTCTGCGAATCGATCGACAGTTTCAGGCGCTCCAGCATTTCATTGAGCGACTTGACCAGCGGCGTGATTTCCTCCGGCACCTGGCGCGGCGGGATCGGGCTCAAGTCGTCGGAAGGGCGGGCGCGGATGCGCTCCTGCAGCTCGCGCAGCGGCAGCAGCCCGCGCGACAAGGCAAACCACACCAGGGCCAGCACAATCGGCAGGATGATGAACTGCGGCAGGATCACGCCCTTGATGATTTCATTGGCCAGCTTGGCGCGTTTTTCCAGCGTTTCGCCCACCTGCACCAGGGCCAGGCGCTGCGGCTGCGCCTTGTCTTCTTCCAGGTTGACCCAGGTCCAGGCGATGCGGACCGGCGTGCCGTGCAGCGTGGCGTTGCGGAACAGGACGGCGCCGGCGCGGATGTCCTGCAGTTCCGGGTCCTGCTTCGGCGGCGGCGGCAGGTCGCGGTCGCCGTCGACGTGGGCGCCGGACGGGCTGCTGACCTGGTAATAGATATTGTCGATGTCGTCGGCGCGCAGGATGTCGCGCGCCGGCCCCGGCAGGCGAGGGATCGCGCCGGCCACTTCGCGCACCTGCTGCGTCAGCACGGTGACGGTATCTTCCAGCGCATGGTCGAAAGGCTGGTTGGCGATGGACTTCGCCACCAGGTAGGTGATGGCGATGCTCATCGGCCACAGCAGCAGCAGGGGAGCGAGCATCCAGTCGAGGATCTCGCCGAACAGCGAGTGCTGGATCTCATTTTCTTCGGCGGCCGGGGCGTGGTCCCAGTCGGCGGCCTGCTGCTCGCCGTTCACGTGGCGGCCGGCGGTTGCGGCGGGTTGAATTTCTCCAGGCAGTAGCCGAGGCCGCGCACGGTGGCGATGCGGATGCCGCCCACTTCAATCTTCTTGCGCAGGCGGTGCACATAGACCTCGATGGCGTTGTTGCTGACCTCCTCGCCCCATTCGCACAGGTGGTCCACCAGCTGCTCTTTCGACACCAGGCGCCCGGTGCGCGCCAGCAGGATTTCCAGCAGGCCCAGTTCGCGCGCCGAGAGGTCCAGCATCTGCTCATTGATATAGGCGCTGCGCCCCACCTGGTCATAAGTGAGCGGGCCATGCTTGACCACCGTGGAGCCGCCGCCCTGGCCGCGCCGGGTCAGGGCGCGCACCCGCGCTTCCAGTTCGGACAGCGCGAACGGCTTGGCCATGTAATCGTCGGCGCCCAGGTCGAGGCCGTTGACACGCTGCTCCACCGAATCGGCCGCGGTCAGGATCAGCACCGGCAGCAGCGAGCCGCGCGTGCGCAGCCGGCGCAGCACTTCCAGGCCTGACATCTTGGGCAGGCCCAGGTCCAGGATCAGCAGGTCGAATTCCTGGGTGGACAAGGCCGTGTCCGCCTCCTGCCCATTTTTTACGCAATCGATCGCATAGCCGGACTGGCGCAGGGAGCGCGTCAGGCCGTCCGCGAGGACGCTGTCATCTTCGGCTAATAGGATACGCATAGGCTAACTGTAACCACCTCTTTGATAAATCGCAAAGTTTGCAAAAAGGGGCTTGTCAAAAGCACTGTAATTTTATACAGTACCACCTGTACATACGTAGTGACCCAATTTATCTAGCGCGAAAGAACATCATGGACGACAAAAAAGGAGCAGTACCGGCATCGGAAAAAGCCAAGGCCCTGGCCGCGGCGCTGGCCCAGATTGAGAAGCAGTTTGGTAAAGGCTCGGTGATGCGCATGGACGCGTCGGCCCCGATCGAGGAAGTGCAGACTGTCTCCACCGGCTCCCTGGGGCTGGATATCGCGCTGGGCGTAGGCGGCCTGCCACGCGGCCGCGTTGTGGAAATCTACGGTCCTGAGTCCTCCGGTAAAACCACCCTGACCCTGCAAGCCATCGCGGAAATGCAGAAGCTGGGCGGCACCTGCGCCTTCATCGATGCGGAACACGCGCTGGACGTGACCTACGCCCAAAAATTGGGCGTCAACCTGCACGAATTGCTGATCTCGCAGCCGGACACCGGCGAACAGGCCCTGGAAATCTGCGATGCGCTGGTGCGCTCCGGTTCCGTGGATCTGATCGTGGTCGACTCCGTCGCCGCGCTGACCCCGAAAGCCGAAATCGAGGGCGACATGGGCGACTCGCTGCCGGGCCTGCAGGCGCGACTGATGTCCCAGGCGCTGCGCAAGCTGACCGGCACCATCAACCGCACCAATACCCTGGTGATCTTCATTAACCAGATCCGCATGAAGATCGGCGTGATGTTCGGCTCGCCGGAAACCACCACCGGCGGTAACGCACTGAAATTTTACGCATCCGTGCGCCTCGACATCCGCCGCACCGGCTCGATCAAGTCGGGCGACGAGGTGATTGGTAACGAGACCAAGGTTAAAGTGGTCAAGAACAAGATTGCCCCGCCGTTCAAGGAAGCCCACTTCGACATCCTGTACGGAGAAGGCACTTCGCGCGAAGGCGAGATCATCGACCTGGGCGTGGACGCCAAGATCGTTGAGAAGTCGGGTTCCTGGTATAGCTACGGCGGCGAACGTATCGGCCAGGGTAAGGACAATGCCCGTACCTTCCTCAAAGAGCGCCCGGCACTGGCGCGCGAAATCGAGAACAAGGTGCGTGCAGCGCTGGGCGTGCGTGAGCTGCCTGCGGTGGTCGATGGTGGCGATGAAGCGCCGGCGCCTAAACTGAAGGCAGTCGACTAAAACCGGTAAATCTGGGTACGACCCAAGGGTCGGACCCGCCAGATCACAGACCTGCGGCTCCGGCACGTCGGGTCTGACCCTTGGGTCAGACGGGACGGCCATCCGGCCGGTTTACCGGTTTAAAAGATGCCCCTCCCCAAACCCACCCTAAAAGCCCGCGCCCTCCGCCTGCTAAGCCAGCGCGAGCACTCCCGCCTCGAACTCGCCCGCAAGCTGCAACGCCACGCGGAAGAGGGCGACGACGTCGAAGCCCTCCTGAACTTCCTCGAACAAAACAAATGGCTCTCTGAAGAGCGCTTCTCCGAAAACCTGGTGCACCGCCGCTCCGCCCGCTACGGCAACAGCCGCATCGTGGCCGAACTGCAGCACCACGGCATCGGCGGCGAGATGCTGGCCGAAGTAAAGGAAAGCCTGAAAGAAGACGAAGTCGAGCGCTGCTGCGAAGTCTGGCGCCGCAAATTCGGCGAAGTCGCCGCAGACCCCGAAGGCCGCCAAAAGCAATTGCGCTTCCTCATGTCGCGCGGCTTCTCGCAGAAAGCCATCCGCACCGCCATGAAGGGCACGATGCCCGACGAGGACTTTTAAATTGGCCTGACAAGGTGTGCTACACTTCGATAGTTTTATGCAGCACCGCGGGTGCGGTGGTTGTCCGTAGAAGCTGCGGCGTACTGATTAGCTGCTTATAATTTTGGCCACTTTTGAGTGGCATCGGTCTTATGTCCCTGTCAAATCCAGTCTCCCGACGTGCGCTGCGGCATACGCGCGCCATAGACATCCAGGCGTATTCTCGCGAGGATGGACTGTGGGATCTTGACGCCCATATCACGGACATCAAATCCTTCGACACCATGCTGGCATCCGGTCCGCGCAAAGGCAATGAAGCCCTGCACGACCTGTGGCTGCGTGTGACCGTCGATAAGCAGCTGACCATCATCGATGCCGAAGCAAGTTCGGACGCCGTTCCCTATCCTGGCCATTGCGACACAATCGGCCCAGCCTATAAAGCCTTGATCGGCCTGAACCTGATGAAGGGTTTTCGCCATGCAGTCAAGGAAAGGCTGGCCGGCGTACATGGCTGTACCCACCTGACAGAACTGGCCCTGGTCCTGCCGACGGCAGCCGTGCAAGCCTTTGCCAATGACGTCTGGCCGGTGAACGAGCGTTCCAGCACTGCGACAGAGAAACCGTTCCAACTCGATAAGTGCCACGCCCTCAAGACCGATGGCGGGGCAGTTGCCGAGTTCTACCCACGCTGGTACGCCAACAAGGCGGACGCAGCCTAGGTGCTGTACAAAATACATCTAACCAACAAACAGGTATTCGAAAGAAGGGAAAGCCAGCATGAAAATCCATGAGTATCAAGGCAAAGAGATCCTCCGAAAATTCGGAGTGACCGTACCGCGCGGCATCCCGTGCATGTCCGTGGAAGAAGCAGTGAAAGCTGCCGAAACCCTGGGCGGCCCAGTATGGGTCGTGAAGGCACAGATCCATGCCGGTGGCCGTGGTAAAGGCGGCGGCGTGAAAGTAGCCAAGTCGCTGGAACAGGTCAAGGAATACTCCGACCAGATCATGGGCATGCAACTGGTGACCCACCAGACCGGCCCTGAAGGCCAGAAAGTCCGCCGCCTGATGATCGAAGAAGGCGCCGACATCAAGAAGGAACTGTACGTTTCACTGGTAACCGACCGCGTTACCCAGCGCGTTGTCCTGATGGCTTCCTCCGAAGGCGGCATGGACATCGAAGAAGTCGCTGAAAAGCACCCGGAACTGATCCACAACGTCGTGATCGATCCAGCTGTTGGCCTGACCGAAGCTGATGCCGCCGACGTTGCGCGCAAGATCGGCGTGCCGGAAGGCTCGATCGCCGACGCGGTGACCAACCTGCAAGGCCTGTACAAAGCCTACTGGGATACCGACGCATCCCTGGCCGAAATCAACCCGCTGATCGTGACCGGTTCCGGCAAGATCATCGCCCTGGACGCCAAGTTCAACTTCGACGCGAATGCCCTGTTCCGCCGTCCGGAAATCGTCGCTTACCGCGACCTGGACGAAGAAGATCCAGCTGAAGTCGAAGCATCGAAATTCGACCTGGCCTACATCTCCCTGGACGGCAACATCGGCTGCCTGGTGAACGGCGCCGGCCTGGCCATGGCAACCATGGACACCATCAAGCTGTTCGGCGGCGAGCCTGCCAACTTCCTGGACGTCGGCGGCGGCGCAACTGCCGAGAAAGTGACCGAAGCGTTCAAGATCATGCTGAAGAACCCGGACCTGAAAGCCATCCTGGTGAACATCTTCGGCGGCATCATGCGCTGCGACGTGATCGCCGAAGGCGTGATCACCGCATCCAAAGCCGTGTCCCTGCAAGTTCCGCTGGTGGTCCGCATGAAGGGCACCAACGAAGACCTGGGCAAGAAGATGCTGGCCGATTCCGGCCTGCCAATCATCGCCGCTGACACCATGGAAGATGCAGCCAAGGCCGTAGTCGCTGCCGCTGCCGGTAAATAATTAAGGAATCACTATGTCTATCCTGATCAATAAAGACACCAAAGTCATCACCCAGGGCATTACCGGCAAAACCGGCCAGTTCCACACCCGCATGTGCCGCGACTACGCGAACGGCCGTGAAGCTTTCGTTGCCGGCGTGAACCCGAAGAAAGCCGGCGAAGACTTCGAAGGCATCCCAATCTACGCATCCGTCAAGGAAGCGGCTTCGGAAACCGGCGCGACCGTTTCCGTGATCTACGTTCCACCAGCAGGCGCAGCCGCTGCAATCTGGGAAGCCGTAGAAGCCGACCTGGACCTGGCCATCTGCATCACCGAAGGCATCCCAGTCCGCGACATGATGGAAATCAAGGACCGTATGGCTAAAGCAGGTTCCAAGACCCTGCTGCTGGGCCCTAACTGCCCAGGCCTGATCACCCCTGACGAAATCAAGATCGGCATCATGCCTGGCCACATCCACAAGAAGGGTCGTATCGGCGTGGTTTCCCGCTCTGGCACCCTGACCTATGAAGCAGTCGGCCAGCTGACCGCACTGGGCCTGGGCCAGTCTTCCGCAGTTGGTATCGGCGGCGACCCGATCAACGGCCTGAAGCACATCGACGTGATGCGCATGTTCAACGACGATCCTGACACCGACGCGGTGATCATGATCGGCGAAATCGGCGGTCCGGACGAAGCCAACGCAGCCCGTTGGATCAAGGACAACATGAAGAAGCCAGTGGTTGGCTTCATCGCCGGTGTGACCGCTCCTCCAGGCAAGCGCATGGGCCACGCCGGCGCGCTGATCTCCGGCGGCGCTGACACCGCGCAAGCCAAACTGGAAATCATGGAAGCCTGCGGTATCAAGGTAACCAAGAACCCATCCGAAATGGCTCGTCTGTTGAAGGCAATGCTGTAATAGTAGCTGTATGATAACGGGGAGCTTCGGCTCCCCGTTTGCGTTTACCAGGAGGATATCGATTTGGCAAAACTACTCGTGATGCGAGAAGGTGTTATCGAGCAGACAGTGCAGCTCACCAAGGAGCGCATGACCGTCGGCCGCCATAAGCATAACGACATTGTCCTGAATCACGGGGCTGTGAGCGGCGAGCACGCCCTCGTCACGACCATCCTGGACGACTCCTTCCTGGAAGACCTGCAAAGCACAAATGGTACATTTGTGAACGGCCACCGCATCGGCAAGCACTTCCTGCAGCACAAGGACGTGATCAAGATGGCCAAGTACCACCTCGAATTTGTCAGCGACGGCATCCGCCCGCTGGCCGCCGCCGCCGCCACCATCCCGGCCATGCCGGCGCCGCCCTCGGCCTCAGCCTCGCTGCCTTCCGCGCCGCACACCCAGTTCGCAGAACTGCCGCTGGCCCATATAGAAGTCCTGAACGGCACGAACGCCGGCAAAACCCTGAGCCTGACCAAGCCCGTCACCAGCCTGGGCCGCCCGGGCGTGCAGGTAGTCGTGATCACCCGTGCCCTAGAAGGCTATTCCGTCGCCCACGTGGAAGGCGACAAATCTCCTCTGTTGAATGGCGACCCAATGCCGCGCCAGCCGCACTCGCTGAATGGGGGCGACATCCTCGACCTCAGCGGAATCCTGATGGCATTCCGCGTCAGTTGACGAAAATTGTCATGGAGCAACGCCGCAAACTGACAAAGATTGCAGGCCGTTGACCAAAATCGTCATACTAGCATTGCGAAACTGACATTTTTTGACAGAAAGCAGGGTGATTTGCTGAAAAATTGAGCTGGCACGGGGATTGCTCATATCCAAGCGTTAGACCCAATTTTTAAGTTTTTTACAGAGGAGCAGTAAATGAAATCCATGAAGATGATTAAGCGTCAAGCACAAGCCGGTTTCACCCTGATCGAACTGATGATCGTTGTGGCAATTATCGGTATCTTGGCTGCAGTTGCAATTCCAGCTTACTCCGACTACACCGCCAAGGCTAAAGCAGCTAACGCTATCGCTTCCGTCGAATCCCTGAAAACCGCTGTTGCAATGTGCGCACAAGAAGCCGGCGGCGTTCTGACCACCTGCGACACCAACTCTGACGGTGTTCCAGCATTCACCTCGACCAAAGAAGTTACTTCTGCTTCGGTTACCGACGGCGTGATCACCCTGACCTTCGCTGCCGGCATCGGCACTGGTATTGATGGTTCCACCATCATCTTCACCCCACGCCTGCGCGCTAACGACACCACCATGCGTTGGACCATCGTTTCGAACGCCACCAACACTGCTGTGAAGACCGCAATCGAGAAGAACAGCGTAGCTTCCTAATCGAGCTGCTGGCTGAAATACGCCAGGCTGTAGATCAAATGCCGCCCAGTGCAAACTGGGCGGCATTTTTTATTTGTGCGCAGGAATTTGAACCTCAGCCGGATCGTTCCAAGTGAGCTGACAAAAATTTTCACAAGTAGCGCTGCAAGTGACAAAGTCTGCAGGGCACCTGACTAAAAATGTCGACTCAGCAGGAGAAAATTGACAGTTTTTGACCGAAATCAGCGCAATCCGAGATAAATTGAATTGGCACGCCGATTGCTCGTATCCAAGTGTCGTACCCATTTCTTGGTTTCTTACCCGAAGGAGAGGCAACATGAAATCCGTGAAAATGATCAAGCGTCAAGCACAAGTTGGTTTCACCCTGATTGAACTGATGATCGTTGTGGCGATTATCGGTATCCTGGCTGCAGTAGCGATCCCGGCATACTCTGATTACACTGCCAAGGCTAAAGCAGCCAATGCAATCGCTTCCATCGACTCCCTGAAAACCGCAGTCGCCATGTGCGCCCAGGAAGCCGGCGGCGTTCTGGATACCTGCGACACGGGTTCTGGTGGCGTTCCAGGCACCTTCAGCGCGACCAAAGAAGTTGCATCGGCCTCTGTAACCAACGGGGTAATCACTCTGACGTTCGCCACTGGCATTGGCACGGGTATTGATGGCACCACAGTTGTCTTCACTCCACGCCTGAACTCCAACGATACGACCATGCGCTGGACAATCGTCTCCAACGCAACCAACGCAGCTGTGAAGACCGCAATAGAGAAGAACAGCGTAGCTTCCTAATCGGCGGCAGCCTGAAACAAGCCAGGCTCCGGATCAAATGCCGCCCAGTGAAAACTGGGCGGCATTTTTCATTGGGCGCAAGAGTTTAGATTTCCTTCGGAACCACTGACAAAGTCTGTCCGGCCGTCGACTAAAATTGTCGACTCAGCAGGAAGAAATTGACAGTTTTTGACGGAAATCAGCGAGATTTCAAAAAAATCGGGTTGGCACGCCGATTGCACGAAATCATATGTCGTTCCAATTTCTTGGTTTCTTACCCGAAGGAGAAGCAAATGAAATCCGTGAAAATGATCAAGCGCCAAGCACAAGCTGGTTTCACCCTGATCGAACTGATGATCGTCGTTGCCATTATCGGCATCCTGGCAGCCGTCGCGATCCCAGCCTACTCCGACTACACCGCCAAGGCCAAAGCAGCCAACGCCATTGCTGCCATCGATTCCCTGAAAACCGCAGTTGCCCTGTGCGCTCAAGAAGCTGGCAACGCCCTGGATACCTGCGACACCGGTTCCGGTGGCATTCCAGGCTCGTTCACCGCGACCAAAGAAGTTGCCTCTGCCAGTGTTACCGACGGCGTAATTACCCTGACGTTCGCCACCGGCATCGGCACTGGCATTGATGGCACCACAATCGTCTTCACGCCACACGTGAACCAAAACGACACCACTATGCGCTGGACGATTGTTTCGAACTCCACCAACACTGCGGTGAAGACTGCAATCGAGAAGAACAGCGTCGCATCGTAATCTCGCGGTTCATCGCAGAAAACCCGAAAACACGGACCTTGCTATTAGCAGTAGCGCAAGTGGGTCAGACCCTTGGGTCTGACCCAGGTTTACCGGTTTCAATCTGTCTCGCGCTGGATAGCAAATCCGTAGCGCGAGACAACCCCGACCAAGATCGCTCAACGCATGCCCCGCCCTTTCCAAGCGAACCCACAAAACCTGGGTCAAACACAAGCCGTAAGGCCGTCTGGTCCGACTACCGCCACAACGGCCCGACTGCCAGAGCGCTTCCCTGAATTCTTCAAGCACCCAAAAAAGCCGAGCGCCTTCACAAATGCCGTCCGGTAGAAACCAATCGGCAATGCTCATTGCAACCTCCCGTGCTAGTCGGTCCTCCGTTTAGCTGACAATTTTTTGCAATGGAAGATTCCAAACTGAAAGGTAAGCACGCCGATTGACAAAAATTGTCGATTCAACAGGAAAGTTGACATTTTTTGACGTAAACCAGGCGCTCCTCAGACCAGTCGAGCTGGCACGCAGATTGCAAGTACCCAATCGTCCTACCAAATTCTCAGTCCCCAACCCGAAGGAAAAGCAAATGAAGTCCGTGAAAATGATCAAGCGCCAAGCACAAGCTGGTTTCACCCTGATCGAACTGATGATCGTTGTTGCCATTATCGGTATCTTGGCAGCCGTAGCGATCCCAGCCTACTCCGACTACACCGCTAAGGCGAAAGTAGCCAATGCCATTGCTTCCGTCGATTCGCTGAAAACCGCTATCGCCGTGTGCGCACAAGAAGCCGGCAACGCCCTGGATACCTGCGACACCACCACCAGCGCCACTCCAACGAATGTTCCAGTCTTCACCGCCACCAAAGAAGTTACATCTGCCTCTGTTGCCAACGGCGTAATCACTCTGACACTCGCTACTGGCATGGGTACTGGCGTTGATGGCACCACCATTACCTTCACGCCACACGTCATCGTGGGCGACACCACCATGCGCTGGTCGATTGCCTCGACGGCCACCAATCCAGCTGTGAAAGAAGCCATCGAGAAGAACAGCACCGCTTCCTAATCGGTTGCTAGCAAAAAAATCGAGCTTCCGCTCAGATGCCGTCCAGTGAAAACTGGGCGGCATTTTATTTTTGGGAATACGGTCGGTCAGCATTGCCGGGCCTGACATTCGGACCGTCAAGCAGATTCTTGATATATATCAATATGCGAAATCGGCCAAATCCGCCCTTGAGATTTGTCAAAAGATTGCGCTCGCTGTCCGAGTGTAACAGACCTGGCACCGGCTCGTGAGGCAGCGTCATTATCGCGCTTGCATCAAGTCAACTGCCGTGGCTCGCGCGTCCATCGTAGCGCTCACGACAAACCATTTATCTTTTTGCTTTTCTAAATTTATTCGTATCAATCCGCTACGCCCTCCGCCGCGCACTCCGCAGTCAAATGAGGCACTACCAGTCGATCCGGCGAAATTCAGTTCATAGCCGAAAGGGCTAAGACTGACTGCTGGCTCAGATCCGAACTCAGCTTGAACATCGTGTGAGCTCCTGATAAAACGCTCTGCAACATCGAATGCCGCGCTATAGAGACAGGAAAAGTACCCAACAAAATAAGTCAAAAAAAATAGAACGGTTAGCAATAGAACCTTGTTCCCGAATTTGCTCCGAACTTTCCCTACTTTTACCGGCATTCGCAGGCTCCTTTGTTATATATCGTCACCCAAACACCTGCTGCGGCACTTTCACTGACACCGGGGGTTACAGACCTGGCAGTGGTTCAGGCTTTAATTTAAAAACCTTGTGGATTAGGATAACCTCCGGGGTTGCTTGCAACGTAAATGTGTTGATTCCGCCTTTTACCAACTAGAGCGCTTTGTACATAACGACCCAGTGCAGGAACATGACTCGGTGCCTGGTCTGATTCGGTGCCTGGTCTGTCATTCGGACACGCGACCTGACTCTTTGATAAATATCAATACGCGAAATCGGTCAGATTCGCGCCTTGAGATTTGTCATCAGAGTGCGCTTGCTGTTTGAATGACAGACCTGGCACTGGTTCGCGCTTGTCAATCGTATTGGCGCGTAACGAATTCCTTCTTATTGAAGTCATACTCCATAATCGAATACGGGAATATCCTTAGATTTGCCTTAGCGATTCCATCGACATTTGAATAATTAAGGAGAAACCATTTTGTTACCCACGAAAGTTGGGTGTGATTACCTTCGACAAGTTTTGTCTTATTAATGGGGGCAATTGCATGACGTGATACAAATTCTGAAATATCTGCTTTAATATAAATTTGCAGGGAATAGCCCACGACTGTGGTCGCAACAAAAGTAGATAGCAAGAGGTTCCTCAAATGCCTTCTTGATTGATTTTGCGACGCCAGAGCCAGATAGCTTCCAGCGATTAAAAAGAAACCAGAGAATAGCCATCCTGAAAAAATGAAGGTATCAAATAAAACGACAAATATACCGGTTATCAACGGCATCAACAGAGTTAACTTTACTTTTGGCATTCGCATTCCTTAGGCACTGAACGACGATAGATCCAGCCATCTGCGGCACCGATCAATCCAATCTCAGCACCGAGTCGGAAATTTTCAAGCTAGTTGTCGCCTAATTTGATAATTCAAGCTGCTTGTTTCAGTGTCAGTGGTTCCGCCTCCGTTTCGCTGTTCAGCGTGTTTCC